>NZ_JAOARH010000084.1 GCF_025210595.1 Winogradskyella sp. | reverse complement strand
TTTACAATACTTTGGTGAATTTGGTGGAGTAAATCCATCTATTTCAGATTCATCTACTTACACCTTCTTATCAGCAAAAACAATGTTTGATACTTTTGAAGGTAACACAGATGGTTGTTATCTATATTCTCGCCATACTTCGCCTTCAAATTTATATTTAGGTGAAGCTCTTGCAGCTATGGAAGGTACAGAAACTGCTAATGTAGCGGGTTCTGGAATGGGAGCAATTACACCAACATTATTACAGCTTTGTGGTGCTGGAGACCATATTGTTTCTAGTAGAACCATTTATGGTGGAACTTATGCCTTTTTAAAGAATTTTACACCTAGAATGAATATTGAAACTACTTTTGTAGACATTACAAAATTAGATGTGGTTGAAGCTGCAATTACTAAAAACACTAAAGTTTTATATTGTGAAACAGTTAGTAATCCGTTATTAGAAGTAGCTGACATCAGAGGTTTAGCTGCATTAGCTAAAAAACACAATTTAAAACTAGTTGTAGACAACACATTTTCTCCATTATCAATTTCACCTGCTAAATTAGGTGCTGATGTTGTAATTCATAGTTTAACAAAATTCATCAACGGTTCTTCTGACACTATGGGAGGTGTTGTTTGTGGAACTTCAGAATTTGTAACATCTCTAAAAAGCGTTATTGATGGTGCAAGTATGTTACTTGGTGCTTCTATGGATAGTTTACGTTCGTCTTCCATCTTAAAAAATATGAGAACACTTCATATTAGAATGAAGCAACACAGTAAAAATGCTACATATTTAGCAAATAAGTTTGAAAACGATGGCTTAAAAACAGTTTATCCTGGATTAGCATCTCACCCTTCACATGAAATCTTCAAATCAATGATGAACGAAGAGTATGGTTTTGGAGGCATGCTAACTATTGACGTTGGATCCTTAGATAAAGCCAATGCGTTAATGGAGTTAATGCAAGAACGTAATCTTGGATACTTAGCAGTAAGTTTAGGATTCTACAAAACTTTATTTAGTGCTCCTGGAACTTCTACATCTTCTGAAATCCCTGAAGAAGAGCAAGCTGAAATGGGATTAACTGATGGACTTATACGTTTTTCTATTGGATTAGATAACGATATAGAACGTACTTATGAAATGATGAAAGCATGTATGGTTGAATTAAATATTCTTGAAGCAGAATTAGCTTAAGAAAAAACAATCTCTACAATAAAAAAAGAGGTTGAATAAAAAACATAAAAACTGTCATTCTGAATTTATTTCAGAATCTGAAACGAGTTCAGATTGACAAAACAAAGCTTTTATTCAACCTCTTTTATTTTCCTTTTAGTCGTAACCAAATTAAAGCTAAAGCCTTACTAAAATCACCAGTATTTGGCTCAAAAGCTTTCATGTTTATTCTTTCTCTATCTTTAAAGAGCTTTAAAGAAAAGATTGGTGTTTTTGTATTAGAATCGCTTATAATAGGATAACGCAAATCATAATAATCAAAATTAAGACTATCTCTTTTCGATACATTATAATAACCATTACTAAACCATGTTAAGTCAGCAAAACCTTTATAATCTCCTTTCTGTAAGTCTCTCTTTTTAGAGATTTTTTTCCAATCAGAAAAATGACTAGAACTATCAAATAAAGAATAAAATCCTACATGATAATTATCCTTAGTTTCTGCAATACCATACCAAAGTATATTGTTTAGTATTACTGGTTGAGAATTAAACCGTATGTAATCAATATTAATTTTAGACAACGAAGATTTAAATACACTATCTACATATATTTTATTAACAATGGTTAAAACCATATACAAAGAACTAATCCCAAATCCTAATTTTAACCAAAACTTACGTTTATTGCTTTTACGGTTGTAAAACATTAAAACAATAATGCTAAGCAAAAATGGAACAGTATATAACGGATCTGCAACAGCTATATTATTAAAAGCTACTCTATAATTTGAAAAAGGGGCAAAAAGCTGTGTGCCATAAGGAGTAAAACAATCTAAAAGCGGATGCGTAAGCAAGGACCAAAAGAAAAGCTTTACCCAATCGGTTTGTGCAGTTGTATTAACGCGTTTTCCTGTATTGTAAAGTTTATAGCTAATCCAACCGAACAAAAAAGCACCTAATATTGAAAATAATATAGAATGCATAAAACCTCTATGAAAGAGCATTGCATCTATTTCATTATTATAAAGCAAAGCTCCAATAAAAACATCTAAATCTGGTATAGTACCACCAATAGCACCAAACAACAATGCCTTATTGCCTATCTTTTTGCCAAGTACAGCTTCACCACAAGCAGCACCTAAAACTATTTGAGTTAAAGAATCCATATTAAGCAGCAAAAGTACACAACTCTTTGCATTTGCAAATCGCTTAACAAAATCGTAACATTACAAAACTAAACTGAACTAAATATGCAAGACGATAACATCTCTGAAATAAACATTGAAGATCAAAAAATCATAAACAACAAAGAGTTAAGTATTTGGGAAGCTTTAATACCTGTATTTGCTTTGGTTGCTATGCTTTTCTACAATGTTTTTTTCGTCTTTGGTGATGATGCATTGAGCGGTAGTAATCAGTTTATTCTTTTACTTGGAGCTGCAGTTGCTGCCATTGTAGGCTTTTTTAACAAAGTAAAATATGATAGAATGCTAGAAGAAGTTGCTGAAAATGTAAAATCCACTTCAGGAGCATTACTTATTTTGCTTATGGTTGGTGCTTTAGCTGGAACTTGGCTTATTAGTGGTATTATACCAACAATGATTTACTATGGCTTACAAATTCTTAATCCGACCATTTTTTTAGCTGCTTGTGTAGTAATATGTGCCATTATTTCTATAGCAACTGGTAGTTCTTGGACCACTTCTGCAACCGTTGGTATTGCATTAATTGGCATAGGAGAAACCTTAGGTATTTCATTAGGCATGACAGCTGGTGCTGTTCTATCTGGCGCTTATTTTGGAGATAAAATGTCTCCACTTAGTGATACAACAAACTTAGCTCCTGCCATGGCTGGTGGAGAATTGTTTTCGCATATTAAATATATGGCTTTAACTACAGTACCAACAATTGTACTTACTCTTATTGTGTTTATAATTATTGGACTTTCTCTTGAAACTACTGGCTCACCAGATATTTCTGATAAACTTCAAGCTATAGATAGCGCATTTAATATTTCACCATGGTTATTTGTAGTTCCTATTGTTGTCATACTGCTTATTATAAAAAAAACACCTCCTTTGGTTGCTCTACTAATCGGATCCCTTCTTGGAGGATTAGCAGCTATAATTGCACAACCAGATATTGTAAAATCTATTGCAGAAGCTGATAGTCTTACTTTTAACTCAGCTTATAAAGGTGTTATGAAAGCTATGACTGTAGATACCTCTGTTGAAACCTCTAGCAAAGAATTAAACGACTTATTTTCTTCTGGAGGAATGTCTGGAATGTTAGGAACAATTTGGCTAATTATATGTGCTATGGTATTTGGTGGTGTGATGGATGCCATTGGTGCATTAGCTAGAATCAGTAAAGCATTATTAAGCCTAGCTTCTTCTACATTTGGTTTGTTTGCAAGTACTGTAGCTAGTTGTTTAGCACTAAACGTAACAGCTTCAGATCAATATTTAGCTTTAGTTGTACCTGGTAAAATGTTTAAAAAAGCTTATGAGGATAAAGGCTTAGCGCCAGAAAACTTAAGTAGAACTTTAGAAGATTCTGGTACCGTAACCTCAGTTTTAATTCCATGGAATACTTGTGGCGCATACCAAAGTGGTGTTTTAGGTGTTCCTGTTGCAGATTACTTCTTCTTTGCTATCTTTAACTGGCTCAGTCCTTTTACCACATTACTTTTTGCAGCCTTTAGAATTAAAATAAAACAAATCACTTCAAAATAGACTTAACTTATACAAACACCAACCAACTATAACAATAATCTATCATTAAATAAAAAATTACAATTTCTGTTTTAAGTAATTTCTAGACTTGTGTTTTATCTTTGTATTACAGAAAATTTAAACCTTTTAAAATATAAAACACATGTCATTAGTAGGAAAAAAATTCCCAAGTTTAAATGTAGACGCCATGAATGAAATGGGCGACACTTTTAAAGTTAACGTTCTTGAAGAAGCTGTAAACAACAAAAAGAAAGTGGTTTTATTCTGGTACCCAAAAGATTTTACTTTTGTTTGCCCAACAGAACTACATGCTTTTCAAGAAGCTTTACCAGAATTTGAAAAAAGAAACACAATAGTTATTGGTGCTTCTTGCGACACTCCTGAAGTTCATTTTGCATGGTTAAGCACTTCAAAAGACAATGGAGGTATAGAAGGTGTAACCTACCCTATTCTTGCAGACAGCAACAGAAACCTTTCTAGTATATTAGGTATTTTAGATATTACTAATGAAACTTATGATGAAGAAACCGGTACTGTACAAGTAGAAGGAGATAACGTAACCTACAGAGCTACATATATTATAGACGAAGAAGGTACTGTGCAACACGAAAGCATCAACAACATGCCTTTAGGTAGAAACGTTGGTGAATACATTAGATTAGTAGATGCTTTAACGCATGTACAAGAAAAGGGAGAAGTTTGTCCTGCTAACTGGGAAGAAGGTAAAGATGCTATGAGCGCTAACGCTAAAGCTACTGCAGAATATTTAGCTTCTCACTAATAAAAAAATTATGGTACAAGAATTAGAGCAAGACAATTTACAAGACATTGTAGCAGACAACGCTAAAGTAGTTGTACAATATGCTGCAACATGGTGCGGCAATTGCAGAATTATGAAGCCTAAATTTAAAAAATTAGCTTCTGAAAATACAGATACTGTATTTGTTATTGCTGATGCTGAAAAATTCCCAGAAAGTAGAAAGTTAGCAACTGTAGATAATTTACCAACTTTTGCAACCTTTAAAAATGGTGAATTTAAAAATCAAGTGCAAACCAATAAGTTCGATGTTTTAAAAGAACTTGTTTCTGAAGTTATTTAAATTATGAAATTACCTGTAATTAAACATTTAACGCAATTCATAGAGAACAATGATGAAGATTACATCATTGAGACTATTGAAACTTTAGAAGACTTAACAGAAGTACCTTCGTTAAAGGATGAAGAATTAGATGTTATTGGTGAATTAATTTCTAACATGTACGGAGCCATTGAAGTTCATAAAATGATGAAAGATGGTGCTACAAAAAAAGAAGCATTAAACACTTTTATGTCTCGTGTTCTTGGTTCTATTGATAAGTAACATATTTTTAAATAGTAAAGTAAAGCCACTTCTATTAGAAGTGGCTTTTTTAGTTATAATTGCATCAGAATAATTTCATTACATTTATAAATAAGCCTCATTTTTTAACTAGGAAATCTCATCAAAATTTTGTAACTTATTGTTTCAATTTAACACCTATAGATATGAGCACTACAGAATATACAAAAGTTTATAATGGTAATTTTATTTTAGTAACTCGTGTTAGAAATGAGTTGGAGCGTATGGGTATTGTACCTATTGTTAAAGACGAAGGCGAATCGCAACGCTTAGCTGGTTATGGCAGTATGAATCAAGGTTTTCAAGAAGTATTTGTACATAATGACGAACTAGATAAAGCTCTAGCTATTGTAGAACAAGTAAAGTCTGAAATGGAAGCTTCTTCTTAGTTTATAGTGAACAGTATTCTGTTTACAATAAGTATTAAAAATAGACAAACAAGTCTATTTACACATTTGCTATAAAAGCTTATATGTGCATGTACCAATTGATTAAGAAATCTATGCCTCAAAAGCATACATCTTATCACGTTGCTCTTTTATCTTTTTATCGTTCATATACTCATCAAAAGTCATGTAACGATCAATAACTCCGTTTGGTGTTAATTCTATGATTCTGTTACCAACAGTTTGTGCAAACTCATGATCGTGTGTGGTTAACATTACTGTGCCTTTAAAATTCTTTAATGAGTTATTAAATGCTGTAATACTTTCTAGATCTAGGTGATTGGTAGGTTCATCTAACATTAAAACATTAGCTCTTATCATCATCATTCTACTTAGCATGCAACGTACTTTTTCTCCACCAGATAAAACATCTGCAGTTTTTAGAGCTTCCTCACCACTAAAAATCATTTTACCAAGAAATCCCCTTATGTAAACTTCTTCGCGCTCTTCTTCTGTAGTTGCCCATTGACGTAACCAATCTACTAAGCTTAATTTATTATCAAAATACTCGCTATTATCTAATGGCAAATACGATTGTGTTGTTGTTACTCCCCAAGCAAATTTACCAGCATCTGCTTGTTCTTTTCCGTTTATAATTTGATAAAATGCTGTTGTTGCTCTTGAGTCTTTAGAATATACAACAACTTTATCTCCTTTGGCTAAATTAATATCAACACCTTTAAATAAAACTTCACCTTCTAAACTAGCCGATAAGCCTTCAATATTTAAAATCTGATCACCTGCTTCTCTTTCGCGTTCAAAAATTATAGCAGGATAACGACGGCTACTTGGCTTAATATCTGAAATATTTAATTTATCTATCATCTTCTTTCTACTTGTTGCTTGCTTAGATTTAGCAACATTTGCTGAGAAACGACGAATAAATTCTTCTAATTCTTTCTTCTTTTCTTCTGCCTTTTTGTTTTGCTGTGCACGCTGTTTTGCTGCTAATTGAGAAGACTCGTACCAAAACGTATAGTTACCAGAAAAATGGTTAATCTTCCCAAAATCAATATCAGAAACATGTGTGCAAACTGCATCTAAGAAGTGTCTATCGTGAGAAACTACAATGACACAGTTATCGTAATTTGCTAAAAAGTTTTCTAACCAAGAAATTGTTTCGTAATCCAAATCATTGGTAGGCTCATCCATAATTAGCACATCAGGATTTCCAAATAAAGCTTGTGCTAATAATACACGTACTTTTTGTTTACCATCTAAATCTGCCATCATGGTGTAATGCAAGTCTTCTTTAATACCTAAATTAGATAACATTGCTGCTGCATCACTATCTGCATTCCAACCATTCATTTCTTCAAACTCTACCTGAAGTTCTCCAATTTTCTCAGCATTTTCATCTGTATAATCAGCATATAATGCATCAATTTCAGATTTCAATTTATATAATGGCTTGTTACCTTTTAAAACCGTTTCTAAAACTGTGTCTTCATCATGTTTATTGTGATTTTGCTCTAAAACAGACATACGCTTTCCTGGCTCTAAATGTACATGACCAGAAGTCGGATCCATTTTTCCTGCTAAAATCTTTAAAAATGTAGATTTACCCGCTCCATTGGCTCCAATAATCCCGTAACAATTACCATTGTTAAATGTAGTATTTACCTCATCAAAAAGGATACGTTTACCAAATTGAACTGAAAGATTAGAAACTGATAACATAGCTTATATTTTTATTCTGTTAACCTTTGAACTTACAAAGGCGATTTTTGCGTGTGCAAAAGTAGAAAAATAAAGCGATTGTGCGAAATAAATAGAGCTTATAACAAGATTTAACTAGGTCTTAACAACAGTTAAACTTTGCATCATATATTTTTGTTTAAAACTATAGTAGAATTCCCCATGCTTGCTAGATACTTCCTTTTGTCTTTTACAATACTATCCATGACTTATGGCTGTAAAGTAAACACTAGCAATGATACAGACTATGCTTATGTAGGCGGGGAAATTATCAACCCTAAGAATAAAAATATTACAATCTATAACACAGATGGCAAAGTTATAGATTCCTTAACACTAGATGCTAACAACAGGTTCATATACAAAATAAAAGACTTACAGCCTGGTTTACATTCTTTTACTCATGGTGGTGAATACCAATTAATTCTTTTAGAGCCAAAGGACAGCGTAATGTTTAGATTAAACACTTACGATTTTGATGAATCCTTAGTATTTACTGGTGAAGGAGCTAGAAAAAACAACTATCTTATTGAAACTTATCTCTCTAATGAAAATGAAGAGAGTAAGCTAATGCGGCATGCAAAAATGGAACCTGAAGCGTTTAGCAAGTTCATTGAAGATAGACGGACCAGAGAATTATTAAAATTTCACAATTTCTTAAAAGACAAAGAAGAATCTGAACTTTTTAAATATATAATTGAAACCAACATTAACTATAACTGTTATGCTAACAAGGAAATCTATCCTTTTGCATATTTTGGTAACAATAAACTGGTTCATATAAAAGACTTACCTGAAGGTTTTTATGATTACAGAAAAACAATAGACTATAATGCTACTAACCTAAGTCGTTTGTACTCTTATAATCGCTTTTTATTTTCTCACATAGATAATTTAGCTGCACAAGCACACTATACAAAGCATAACCATCACAATACTTTTAATAGGCATACAATGGACTATACCAAGGCTAAACTAGATATTGTAGATAGTATTATTTCTGATGTAACTATTAAAAACAATCTGCTAAAGTATAATGCACAAGATTACGTTAGTCATAACCACACCGAAGCTGAAGCAGATGAAATGCTAAACTACTATTTAGCTAAAAGTACTAATGAAGAAGATAAAGAAAGTATGAAAGAACTTGTATCTTCATTAAAACTATTAAGGCAAGGCAATCCTATTCCTAATTTAGCAATTATAAATTACGATAATTCTGAAGACAACTTATATTCCATTATTAAAAAACCAACAATTATCTATTTCTGGTCTTCTAACTCAAAAATGCAATACAGAAATAGTCATTATAAAGTAAAGCACTTAAAACAAAAATTTCCTTATGTAGATTTTGTATCTATTAACTTAAACAGTAATGATGATAAATCTTGGAAAAACATTATTAATAATTACGACTTTCCTACAGAAAACGAGTATAAATTTAAGCATCCAAAAAAAGCTAGAAAAGTACTTGCAGTCAACTATTTAAACAAAGCAATAATAGTTAACGAAAATGCAATGATATTGCACCCAAATGTTAATATTTTTAAATCAGATTTCTCAAAAACACTCGGTAAACTTCTACAAAAAAAGCACCTTATTGCAAAACAATAAGATGCTTAAAAAGTAAAAGAGTTATTTTTTTAATTTCCTTTCTTATAATCTGCTAAGAATTTCTCTAAACCTATATCTGTTAAAGGATGATTTAATAAACCTGTAATAGATTTTAGAGGTCCAGTCATAACATCTGCACCTAATTTAGCACAATCTATAACATGCATTGTATGACGAACAGATGCTGCTAAAATTTGAGTATCAAACGCATAATTATCGTAAATATGACGGATTTCTGCAATTAGATTTAAACCATCTGTAGAAATATCATCTAAACGACCAATAAATGGAGATACATAAGTTGCACCAGCTTTTGCAGCAAGTAATGCTTGACCTGGCGAAAACACTAAAGTAACATTAGTCTTAATACTTCTATCTGAAAAATATTTACATGCCTTAACACCATCTTTTGTCATAGGTAATTTAACTACTATTTGATCGTGTAACTCAGCCAATGCCTCCCCTTCTCTTACCATACCTTCAAAATCGGTAGAAATAACTTCAGCAGAAACATCACCTTCAACAATATTACATATATCAACATAATGCTTCATAATATTATCTACACCTGTAATACCTTCTTTTGCCATTAGAGATGGGTTTGTAGTAACACCATCTAAAATACCCATATCTTGAGCTTCTTTTATCTGGTCTAAATTGGCAGTGTCAATAAAAAATTTCATAGAAAACTTGTTTTTGTTTACCCTAAAAAAGGGCATCTTTTAAATTTGAATAGTTGTGTTTTTTAGTCGCCACGAATTTACAATTATTCCAGAGGATGGTTTTAAATAATATATTAAAATATATTAACAACTTCCTAAAAAAGAAATAAGACTCTTATTCGATAATTAAAGTGTATGTTTTTGAAGTACTATAATCGCATAACACATCTGATTCATCATCATCTCTAAAAGGCCCTTCAACATCAAGATATACAGTAATATCAAAAATTCCGGATTCTTCAGGTGTGCCTTCTAAACTTATGGTTCTATAATTAACAAAATAATCCATTCCTTGTGGCAAACCAACTACATCAAAATAGTAATCGTAGTCATTGTCTCGTGGTTCGTTATTAATTTCTGCTTTTAAATCCACATAATAATAACTTTCTGTAGAACCAATAGGGAATTCTTTATTATCTAACTCTGGTTCTTTTGGAAAAACACATAAAGGCTCATCGCAACTAAAAATTAAAAGAAAAAGTAAAACTGAAAGAAGTAGATGTTTTTTCATAATAGCTAATTTGAAAAATTAACACCTCAAATAGCATACCGAAATCAATCTACCGGAAATAGCTCAATACTTTTATTGTTACTTATTAGCTTTAAAGTATCCTCTTTAAATAGTCTATGAAACTTAGCATCACCTATTCGTATTGACTTCAAGAATTTTCTTTGCTCAAAAAAACTATCTTGTTCAATCTCAAAACAGTTATCCTCAAGAAACACTTTTGAACATAATGTAGGCTTTGAATATTCATTAAAATAAAAATGGTAAACCTTACTTCGTGGTGTACAAAATACCTGAACCGCCACATCATTTGATGTAGATTGGTATTTATGATAATGAGGTGCGCCAGGTGGCATTAAAAAACAAGATGTAACAATAAACGGTATAAAATATAAAATACGTTTCATCACAATTTATAATGATTCATTAATAGCTTTTCATAAACCTTATCTGGTAATACGCGCTTTAAAACTATAGAGAATTTTTGCATAAAAGCACCAACCTTGTAATGAATCTTAGGTGATGTAGTATTTATAATTTTGTAAATGGCTTCTGCCATGTCTTTAGGATCATTGCCTTCATCTACGTGTTCATCCATCGTTTCTAATGAATGTCCATACTTTTCCTTATAAGGAGAAGTCTCTAAAACTGGTGCATGATAACGACCAGCAGCAATATTAGTTGCAAAATCACCAGGTGCTACATTGGTCATTTCAATATTAAAATCTTTTAGCTCCATTCTAAAAGCTTCCGTAATTATTTCTAAAGCACCTTTACTAGCACTATAAACACCTCTAAACGGCAATCCCATATAACCTGCTATTGAGGTTACATTTATAATTAAACCATAATCTTGAGATCGCATTGTAGGCAAAACAGCTTTAATTACACTAATTGGCCCAAAGAAATTAGTTTCAAAATTGCGCTTTATCTCAGCATCAGGAATTTCTTCAACAGGACCAGTAATTCCTGCACCTGCATTATTAATAAGTATATCTATTTTAGACTCACGCTCTAAAACCTCATTAACACATGCAGTAATTGTTTCTGAAACAGTAACATCTAAAGCTACTATAGGAAATTTACTATTTGGATAATTCTTAGGGTTTCTACTAGTTCCATAAACTATAAATCCTTTTTCTTGTAAAAACTCACCTACTGACTTTCCTATTCCTGAAGATCCTCCTGTTATTAAAACAACTTTAGACATAAACTTTTGTTTGAAGCTAAAAATACAAATTCAAAAAAATAATACAACCCTAATCTTTATCTTAGGACAGATATAAACTAAAAAATCTTGATTAACCGAAGGTTTTTCAAGATTTGATTTTGTTGTACAAAAAAAGGCAAGCTACCTACATCACACCGCTACGACCGCGTACCTTTGCTACGTTCCCGTCCTGGAGGATTAAGCAGGAGCTGGTTGTGTAGGACTTGCCCGGCTGCAAAGATACAACCTTTTAATACTTTCGCAATGATTTTTAAACTGAATTTTATTTAATACCTTGCTTAAAATTTTCAAAACCTTTATGCGACTACACAAATACTTCATTATCTTATATTTAAGTGTTTTTTTAACTAATTGTGGTGACACAAACGCTTCTAAACAAACAGGACTAGCCATAAATCTTAATACAAAATCAATTCTTTTAGGTGATACTTTAAACCTTACGATAAGTAATCCAAAAAAATTAAATATCACTGATATTAGTTATCAGCTAGATGGTAAACCTATAAATAAAAATACTGTTTTAGACCATATTACCTTAGGTGAAAAATCATTAACCGCAACTGTAAAATATGATGATAAAACAGAAACATTAACCAAAACCTTAACCGTTTATAACAATGTAATTCCTGAATATTACTCTTTTGAAATTGTAAACACGTATCCGCACGATATTACCTCTTACACACAAGGTTTAGAATTTTATAATGGTGAATTGTATGAAAGCACAGGGCAGTACAAAGAATCTAAACTTAGAAAAGTGAATTTTGAAACAGGAGACGTTATAAAGAACATTAATTTAGACAACAAATACTTTGGAGAAGGTTTAACGGTCTTAAACGATAAGTTATATCAACTCACCTGGCGAGCAGAAAAAGGTTTTGTTTACGATGTTAATACATTTGAAAAACAAACCACCTTTAGTTACGGAAAAAGTAAAGAAGGTTGGGGAATTTGTAATGACGGAAAAACGTTATACAAATCTGATGGTACTGAAAAAATATGGTTTTTAAATCCTGAAAATCTTACAGAAACAAACCACATAGAAGTTTATACAGAAAAAGGTAAAATACCAAGTCTTAACGAATTAGAATGGATAGATGGTAAAATTTTTGCTAACATCTATCAACGTAATGGAGTTGTTATTATTAATCCAAAAAACGGAGGTGTTGAAGGAGTTATAGATTTTAAACCGCTTAAAAAACTTGTTACCCAACACAAAGAATTAGATGTACTTAATGGTATTGCTTACCATCCACAACGCAAAACCATCTTTGTAACTGGTAAAAACTGGGATAAGCTCTTTGAAGTAAAAATAAAGAAGCGATAAACAGAAATTGCAAACATTCAAAAAAATCATAGTTGTATCGCAAGACGATTTAGACCAACTTAACCATGTTAATAATGTGCGCTATGTACAATGGGTGCAAGACATGGCAGAAACACATTGGCTTCAAAATGCAACAAAAGAAATATTA
Organism: Winogradskyella sp.; assembly: GCF_025210595.1. Lineage (GTDB taxonomy): Bacteria > Bacteroidota > Bacteroidia > Flavobacteriales > Flavobacteriaceae > Winogradskyella. Next base: position 18,287 of record NZ_JAOARH010000084.1, on the reverse strand, counting down.
GACAACTACTTTTGGGTATTAGTCAATCATCATATAGAATACAAAAACGAAGCTGTTTTAGGTGATTGCTTAAAACTAAAAACCTATGTATCAAAATCTGAAGGCATTTCCTCTATTCGTCATGTAGAGATTACCAACAACACTAATGGTAAACTCATTGTAAAGTCTGAAACCAAGTGGTGTTTTATGAGCACTAATACTAAAAAACCTACCAGAATTCCAGTAGAAGTAGCACAACTTTTTGATTAACATTTCTTTAGGTTAAAGTTTTTCTAATACACGAAGGTGTTTCGTTTTAATCCTTTTTCTTTAGGCCACCAATCAAACACCATGCGTTATTTCTTATTTATTATATGCTTCTTTTACCTTAATAACTTTTTTGGGCAAACCCTAAAAGGTAAAGTGTACGACTCTAATGCTGTTGTTAAAGACATTAAAGTATTTAACAAAACCCAAAATAGACTTACAGTAACCGATAAAGAAGGTAATTTTAGTATTGCAGCTAAAGTAACCGATACTATTTTGTTTAAATCTATTTTTTATCACCCTTTAGAAGTCGTCTTAAAACAAACACATTTTGATGATGTTAATGTATTTGAAATTGAAAAAATTGTGAGTGAACTCGATGAAGTAGAAATAAAATCAGAACCAGAACAGCCTGTCTTTAAAGAAGAAACCTACAACGAAGAGCTCCATAATTTAATCAAAGAAGATATTAAAAAAAATCCTCATTTATATGCACCAAAAGAAGCTTATTCTGGTGGAGCAAATCTATTAGCTATAATAGATTTGGTAGCAAAACTTTTTAAAAATAAAAATAAGTATAAAGCTCCCAAATACCAACCCATATCTTACACGCAGATGGATTCTTTATTTACTAATAGCTCATTTTTCAATAAACGATTGGTTACCGAAAATCTTAAAATCCCAGAAGACAAAACCAAACTATTCTATGATTTTTGTTCTGCAAAAGGCATCAGTTCAGAATTACTATTAGATGAAAAAAAGATGATGCTTTTAGAAGAACTCGTTGTTAATAGTCAACTATTTTTAATTCTTTTAGAAGAGTATGGAGAAGACGCTACGGTGAAAGACTAATGATTATCATTCCGTACTTGATACGAATTCTATCTCTTAGCAGCTAAGATATTGCTGCATTCACAGGAATAACAACTTAATTTTAATAACATTTCATAATAATTTCTAACTTCAAAAGTTATATTTTTAAGCCAAATTAAATTTAGACCTATGAAGCGATTGCTATCATTCCTTATTTGTTTAACTGTTTTACTATTTTGGAGCTCTTGCCGTAAAGATTTTGAATTTTCACCAAGTACTGGTAATTTAAAATTTGCAAAAGACACGGTGTATTTAGATACTGTTTTTACAAACATTGGCTCTAGTACCTATAACTTAAAAGTGTACAACAGAAGTGATGATGATATTGTAATTCCTACCATTCAATTAGAAAATGGTGTAAACTCATTTTATAGAATGAATGTAGATGGTACTACAGGTTTAGAAGGAGATCAAGAAGGAAAATTCTTTGAAGATGTTGAATTACTTGCCAATGATAGTTTATTCATTTTTATTGAAACTACTATAGATATAGAAACGCTTTCTAATTCAGATACACAATTTTTATATACAGACAAGATTTTGTTTGACTCAGGCAGCAATCAACAAGATGTAGATTTAGTAACCTTGGTAAAAGATGCCGTATTTATTTATCCTAATAGAGATGAAGATACTGGTATTATTGAAACCTTAATCTTTGATGTTGATGGAGATGGCACACCAGACGAAACCTCACTTCAAGGGCGCTATTTAGAAAGCGAAGAGCTTACTTTCACTAATGAAAAACCTTATGTTGTCTATGGTTACGCAGGTGTTGGCACTGGGCAAACCTTAACAATGGAAGCTGGTGCACGTGTACATTTTCATGCTGATTCTGGAATTATTGTTACCGAAGGAGGCTCACTAAATATCAATGGAAGTTTAAGTACAGATCCTGAAGTTTTAGAAAATGAAGTCATCTTAGAAGGAGATCGTTTAGAACCACTTTTTGAAGATGTACCTGGTCAATGGGGAACAATTTGGCTATTTAATGGAAGTGAAAACAACACTATTAATTATGCGACCATAAAGAATGCCACAATAGGTGTTTTATCTGAAGGCAATCAAAATGCTTCAAACGATAAGCTTACTATTACAAATTCTCAAATTTATAACTCAAGTAACTTTGGTATATTAGGAAGAGCAACATCTATAACTGCAGAAAATGTAGTTATAAACAATTCTGGGCAATCGTCTTTTGCAGGTACCTTAGGTGGAAAATACAATTTCACACATTGTACTATAGCTAATTATTGGAATAGTAGCTTTAGGCAATTTCCTTCCCTACTTCTCAATGATTTTGTTTTAGATGAAAATGGCACTCCAATTACAAATGAGTTAGATGCAGACTTTACAAATTGCATTATTTATGGTAATGACAATCCAGAACTTTTATTAGAAGATGAAGGATCAGCATTTAACTATAAATTTACCAATTGTCTCATCCGTTTTAATAACGATAACCTTAGTGGTACAGGTAACTACAACTTTGATGACAACACATATTATGTAGACAATAAATTTAATTTAGATCCAGATTTTGAAGATCCTTTTGAAAATTTAATGCGTATAGGTGATGATTCTGGAGCAAAAGAAAATGCTATTCCATTAAACCCTGTAGGAAATGATATATTAGGAAATCCTAGAAATGTAATGCCAGATATAGGTGCTTACAATTTTTCAATATTTGAAGATTAATAAAATAATTAAAAAGCCTTTCAAACTAATATGAATAGTGATTAACTGGCAAGAAATTTGATAAACACCACAAAACATCAATGATGAAATTATTGTACTTATCACTTTTCATAATTTTAATTAATACTCCTGAAAATTGCACCTGTAGTTACAATATAGCATCCGATTTTAATACTTTTGAAACTGTATTTAAAGCTAGAATAATTGAAACGTCATCTTCTTTTAAAAAAGGTTTTAATAAAACTGCCAAACTTGAAATCTTAAAAGTTTACAAAGGAAAACCAGATAATAAAATAGCATCAAAACTCGGTGGATGTAGTACACCTATTCTTTCTAAAAATAAAAGCTGGATCTTTTTTACCAATAAAGAAAATAATATTCAGGTTTTAGGTTCATGTAATCCATCAATTAAACTTTATCCAAGTAAACTAAAAGCTAAAAATCCTAAAAGCTTAAAACATTGGAAAGAAAGACTAGATCGTAATCTAAATATTTTAGATTCGCTTTCAAAAAACAAAAAAATCCTTTCAAATTAAATTTGAAAGGATTTTTAATATTGTCCACATTGATCTTATTGAAGAATTACTTCAATATCTCAAAACATTTATTAAACATTAAACAAAGGCTTCCCTTCCATTAATGCATTTACTTTCTCTGCAACACCTTCTAAAACCGTTTCATTATCGTGATTGTTAATAACCTCATCTATTAAATCTACCACATAAGGCATATCATCTTCTTTTAAACTTCTTGTAGTTATTGCAGGTGTTCCTACTCTAATACCAGACGTTACAAAAGGAGATTCCGTATCAAACGGCACCATATTTTTATTCACAGTAATATCTGCTTTTACTAAAGCATTTTCTGCATCTTTACCTGTAATATTTTTATTTCTAAGATCAATTAACATCATATGGTTGTCAGTACCACCAGAAATTAAATTATAATCTTTAGCAACAAAAGCCTTAGCCATAGCATCAGCATTATGCTTTACTTGTAACATATAATGCATAAACTCATCTGATAAAGCCTCACCAAAAGCAATTGCTTTAGCAGCTATAATATGCTCTAAAGGTCCACCTTGATTTCCTGGAAAAACACCAGAATCTAACAAGCCAGACATTTTACGAAGCTTTCCACTCTTTAGAGTAATACCAAACGGATTATCTATATTTTCGCCCATCATAATCATTCCTCCTCTTGGTCCTCTTAAGGTTTTATGAGTCGTTGTTGTTACCACGTGGCAATGCGGCATTGGGTCATTTAAAATTCCTTTTGCTATTAATCCTGCAGGATGCGAAATATCTGCTAACAATATCGCACCAACATTATCTGCTACTTCTCTAAACTTAGCAAAATCCATATCGCGCGAATACGCAGACGCACCAGCTATAATTAATTTTGGTTGCTCTTTTTCAGCTACATCAGATAGCATATCATAATCTATATAACCTGTATCTTTTTTTACTCCATAAAAAGTTGGTTTATATAATTTTCCAGAGAAATTAACAGGCGAACCATGCGTTAAATGTCCTCCATGAGACAAATCAAAACCAAGAATAGTATCACCAGGCTTTAAGCATGCTGCAAAAACTGCTGTATTGGCCTGACTACCAGAATGTGGCTGCACATTAGCATAAGCGGCACCAAATAAAGTTTTAGCTCTGTCTATTGCTATTTGTTCTACTTCATCTACAACTTCGCAACCACCATAATATCGTTTACCTGGATAACCTTCAGCGTATTTGTTAGTTAGTACAGAACCTGCAGCTTCCATTACTTGATTGCTTACAAAATTCTCTGATGCGATTAATTCTATTCCGTCTATTTGACGTTCTCTTTCGGCATCAATGAGTTCAAAAATTTGTTCGTCGCGTTGCATAAATTATTTCTATAGTTAAATGAACATCAAAAATACTAAAACATTAGTTTTAATATCAAAAATTATGTAGGTTTGACTATAATTTAATGAACATTTAATCAACACGCATATTATGCCATTATCAGCCAATAATCCAAATAGAACCTCATGGTTATACGTTAATAAATATTCTGATTTTCCGATACAGAATATTCCATTTGGTGTTTTTTTAACTAGAGAAGATATTATCACCATCGGAACTCGAATTGGTGATACTGCCATAGATCTAGGAGCATTACATCAATTGGGTTACTTTGATGGCATACCGTTAACAGATGATATTTTTCTTCAAGACTCTTTAAATGATTTTATTGCTGATGGACGTAAAACTTGGCGTGCTGTTAGAAATCGTGTTGCTGAAATTTTTGACTCTAATAACGAAACTCTAAAAAACAATACTAAGCATAAAGAAATCATCTGTTTTCGATTAGATGAAATTGAAATGCAAATGCCAGTTCGTGTAGGAGACTATACAGATTTTTATGCCAGTAAAGAACATGCTACCAATGTTGGTACAATGTTTCGTGGTAAAGACAATGCGTTAATGCAAAACTGGCTACACTTACCTGTTGGTTACCATGGTCGTAGTTCTTCTATTATCACCACACATATACCTGTTCATAGACCACAAGGACAAACCTTACCTGAAGGCGCTGAAAAACCAGTATTTGGACCTAGTAAATTGGTAGATTTTGAATTAGAAATGGCATTTATTACCACAGACGCTAATGACTTAGGAGAATCAATTCCTGTAGAAGAAGCAGAAGAGTATATCTTTGGTTTAGTAGTATTTAACGACTGGTCTGCAAGAGATATCCAAAAATGGGAATATGTTCCTTTAGGACCTTTCTTAGGTAAGAATTTTGCTTCGTCTATATCTCCTTGGATTGTAACTCTAGATGCATTAGAGCCTTTTAGAGTAGAAAGCCCAAAACAAAATCCTAAACCTTTAGACTATTTAAAAACTAAAGGTAAACACAGTTTCGATATTAACTTAGAAGCGAGTATTATTCCTAAAGATGGTAAAGAAACTACGGTTTGTAAATCTAACTTTAAATATATGTATTGGAACATGGCTCAGCAATTAGCTCATCATACGGTTAATGGTTGTCCTGTAAATGCTGGAGATATGATGGGAAGTGGAACAATTTCTGGTCCTACAGAAGATTCTTATGGCTCTATGTTAGAATTAACCTGGAAAGGCACTAAACCTGTTAAAATGAAAGATGGCACAGAACGTAAATTCATTAATGATTACGATACTGTTGTAATGCGTGGCTATTGCGAAAATGATGATGTACGTATTGGGTTTGGGCAAGTAAAAACACAATTACTTCCTGTATTTAACCCAAAGAAGAAAAAATAAATTTCTATTTCATATAAAACTAAAAAAGCGCTGGTAATCAGCGCTTTTTTAGTTTGGCACAAAGATTGGTTAATACTACGTATAACCAATAAACACGAGATTATGAAAAAATCACTACTCCTTTTAGTCCTTGTTTCGGTACTCGTGTCTTGTAGTGCCAAAAAACAAATTGAAGAAGCTATTAGTCATGGTAATTATGACCATGCAATTTCTGAAGCTTTAAGAAAATTAGAAAACAATAAAGACAAAAAGCGTAAGCAGGCCTACGTCGTTATGTTAAAAGATGCTTATGATAAAGTCTTAACAGAAGATTTGACACAAATAGCACATCTTAAACAAGATGGCAATCCTGAATTATACAAAACCATTTACGAAAGCTATGCAGATTTAGAAGCTAGACAAAACGCTATTAAACGCATTTTACCTTTGAAGATTAATGGGAAATTGATCACTTTTAAGTTTAATAATTACAGTAATGCATTAGTTGAGTATAGATACAAAACGTCTGATTATTTAATGGATAAAGGTTTAGATCTATTAGATACTGAAGAAAAGTTTAATGCAAGAGAAGCGTATAATCTTTTTGATTATGTAAATAACATTAATCCAAATTTTGAAAACGTGATAGCATTGATGCAAGAAGCACATATTAAAGGCATGGATTACGTTAATGTATCTATAAAAAACGAAACACATCAAATTATGCCAGAGCGTTTAGAAAATGAATTATTAGATTTCAACACTTATGGTCTTAATCAATTCTGGACAACGTATCATGTAGTAGCAGATAATAATATAGATTATGATTTTGCTATGGAATTACAACTAAAGCAAATTAACATTTCGCCAGAACGAATTAATGAAAGACAATTACTAAGAGAAAAAGAAATTGTTGATGGTTGGGAATATCTTTTAGACGATAATGGTAATGTGGCAAAAGATAGTTTAGGAAACGATATTAAAGTAGACAAGATTGTAAATGTAAGAGCGCGTTTCTTTGAAGTTTTGCAAACCAAGTCCGCACAAGTCATTGCAGATGTAGTTTACAAAGATTTAAAACAAAATCAAGTAATAGATGCTTTTACAATAGATAGCGGTTTTACTTTTGAAAACATCTTTGGACACTATAGAGGAGACCGAAGAGCATTAAATAGAGATGATAAAAATCTACTAAGACATAGACAAGTACGTTTTCCTAGCGATGAACAAATGGTCTATGACTCTGGTGAAGACTTAAAATTACAACTCAAAGACATTATTAATTCTTACAGATTAAACAGCTAATAAGCAACAACTTAAACAAAACTCCTGCTCATAGTAGGAGTTTTTTTATTATAGATGTTATACTAATGTAATGACTTGCAACTTTAAGTCTTTCTCTATAAAACATTATTTTTAGGAAAAATCTTATAAATAGACGCAACCATTATAAATAAAACTCATCTTTTACCAAAACACAATCAACGATGAAAAAATTTACGCTTCTATTTTTAGTCCTATTTCAGTCCTTTGTATGCTTTTCTCAAGATCCAATAGTGTATTTATCAGGCGGAGGAAATGGTTACTCTGTTATTGAGGGCAATTCTTATTCGTTCTCTATTAACTTATACAGTGCATCTCCTACTGATGTTATTGTAGATATTACAACTATAGATAATACAGCAGATACTAGCGATTATTCCCCTTTAACAACTACAGTTACAATTCCCGCTGGTCAATTAAGTAGTAATACACTTACTATAAATACAACCAACGATTCTGTAATTGAAATCAATGAATATTTTCAAATAGAAGCTACTGTTACTTCTGGTAATACTTCTAATACCGAAGTACTGAGTAACATTACTATTTGGGATAACGACGAAACTCCAACAGTGGAAACATATACCACTTCCCCAAGCATTGTTGAAAGCAATAGTTACTTATTCAATATTCGTTTAAGTAATTATTTTAATTCTGATGTTACAGTAGATTTTTCTACTACAGCTGGTACTGCAGACGCTTCAGATTTTATCCCTACAACAAATTCCGTAACTATACCAGCTGGACAAAGAGCTGGATATTTTACAATTGCTACTCAAGACGACACGCTTGTTGAGCCAGACGAAACCTATACCATTACTGGTACAGTAACTTCAGGTAACACAACCAACAATACCATAGCAATAACGGTTACCATAATAGATAATGATACAACACCAGAATTTACAATTAGTGACGGAACTGCTTACGAAAATTACAACAATGCATATGTATATGCGCGTTTAAATAGAGTTTTTAATTCTGATGTAGCTATAGAGATTACAACATCTAACGGAACAGCAGACAACTCAGATTACACAAATATTACACAAACAAAAATTATAACAGCAGGTAACATAAGTGCTACATTTCAAATTAATATTATAGATGATTCGTTAGATGAGCCTTTAGAATATTTCAACATTACAGCCAATACAACTTCGGATAATACAACAAACACAACTGAAACTAGCACTGTAAGTATTATTGATAATGATGGCTTACCAGACTTTTATTTACAATCTCTTGGATACAATGAAAGTGATGGTTTTGCAGCAGTGGAAGGATTTGACCTTAAATTTAGACCTGTATTAAGACACCCTAGTCCAGTTGATACCGAAATAACCATAACCACTACAAACGGTACTACAGATAACTTAGACTATACAACATCTACGCTTACAACGACGATTCCTGCAGGACAAATCATAAATTATAATGAGTCTTTAAGTTATCCGACAATTTTAGACCAGCTAGACGAAGATGATGAAACTCTATTTATTAATGCTGCAGTTACATCTGGCAATACATATAATGCAAACTACACAGCAGAAGCAGTCATTTTAGATAATTATGCTATTAACGCACAACCAGATGTGATTACTTCTATTGTGGAAGTTGGCACCACATTTCAGGTTTTAGATAATGATACTTTTGAAGGGTTACCTGTGGATGCATCAGATGTAAACATATCCTTAATTGGAACAAATACTTTTGGCATTACATTAGATGCATCTGGATTATTGACCGTTCCGTCAAATCTTCCCATAGGATATTACCCTCTAGAGTACCAAATATGTGAGTCTGCAAACCCAACAAGTTGCGATACTGCAAATTTTACCGTAATCGTAGAAAGCCCATTAGATGTCTCAATTGCAATCTCTTTTGTAGACTTTAATGGAGATGGCTATACTAGTGCTGGAGATACTGTATTATATGAATATACAGTAACTAACAATGGTAATGCACCAATTACAGACATAGACACTATTGACACTTATTACTCACTAGATATTGTTGGAGGGCCTTTAGCAAGTTTAGCTGCTGGACAATCTGACTCTACAACCTTTACCGCAACACATGTTTTAACGCAAGAGGATATTAATTATGGCTATTATGGAAACAATCAAGAAGAAATCAGTTTTTATGGAACTTATTATGGTTATGAAGTTAGTGATTGGGCATATGAGGATTTTAGCTTAGATTATTCAGATGGTATAAAATTCAATGCTTTTGTAGATACCAATGGAAACGGAACTCAAGAAACCGATGAAATTAATTTCCCTTTAGGTGAGTTTAATTATGAAATCAACAATGATGGAGTTATACATTATTTATATGGATGGCAACACTATTTATACGAGTCTAACCCAACAACGTCTTATGATTTAAATTTTGAAATTAATCCTGAATATGCAGCTTACAATACAACTTCAGCAAGCTATACTAATGTTACTGTGCCTGAAAACTCAGGAATGACAACTTACGATTTTCCAATAACCGTAACACCTTACGATGATTTATCTATTGAAGTTGTTTCAGCCTTTAATGCTGCTGTACCAGGGTTTGATTACTATAATTATTTAATTTTTAAGAATAATTCTAACCAAACTATAAATACTGCTACAATTGAATTTTTCATGGATAATGCGCTTAACTTAATTGATGTAAGCGAATTACAACAAAATTGGTGGCAATACAATCCTGCTACACCAATAATAACAGCAACAGGATTCACTTACGATTTCAATGATTTATTACCATACCAAACAAGAAGACTTAGAGTTAAAATGTCTGTACCTACATTACCAACAGTGAGTCTTGGGCAACTGGTAACAAACTCAGCAACAATTGAAATGTTGCCAGCTGAAGTTAATCCTTCAAACAATAGCTCTAGTATTACACAAACTATTGTAGGATCTTATGACCCTAATGATATTACTGAAAAACATGGAACTGAAATAGTTCATTCTACATTTACAACAGATGATTATCTAACATATACGATTCGTTTTGAAAACACAGGAACAGCAAATGCTATTAACATTAGAGTTGAAGATATTTTAGACGATCAATTAGACGAAACCACATTAAGAATGATAGATGCAAGCCACGATTATACTTTAGAGCGAGTTGGTAAAAACCTAGAATGGAATTTCTATGCTATACAGTTACCACCATCTGAAGAGGATGGAGATTCTCAAGTTGGTCATGGTTATATAACATTTAAAGTAAAACCGCATCCAGATTTTGCAATTGGTGACGTAATACCAAATACAGCAGAAATTTACTTTGATTTTAACCCTGCAATTATTACCAATACTTGGACAACAACATTTGTAGAAAGCTTAGGTATAGATGATGAGGAATTTAATACACTTACAGTTTATCCAAATCCGATGAAAGACAAACTTTTAATTTCTAATAATTCAATTATCAATACTTTAGAAATCACTTCAATTTCTGGTAAACAAATGTACACTAAAACTATAGACAGTACATCTATTGAAGTAGATGTAAGCGAATTTGCAAGCGGTATTTATTTCTTAAAGATACAAAGTGAAAACAATGAGAAAATTATAAAAATCATTAAGGATTAAACTTTAATTAACTTAAAACAAAAACCTCTCACATTAATTAAAATGTGAGAGGTTTTTTGTTTTTTTAAGCTTTTCGACAATTACCACATCACTTTATTTTTACAAACTCAACACATTGCCTAGCTTAGCTTATATTTATTAATGACACAAATTTGATTATTTTTAACCCATGAAGCATATTGTTGTATTAACTGGTGCTGGTATGAGTGCCGAAAGTGGTGTAAAAACTTTTAGAGACCATGATGGTTTATGGGAAGGACATGATGTTATGAAAGTTGCTTCACCAGAAGGTTTTAAACAAAATCCAGAGCTGGTTTTAGAGTTTTACAACCAAAGAAGACGACAACTAAAAGAAGTACAACCCAACCAAGCACATAAGGATATAGCTGCCTTAGAAGAGGACTATAAGGTTACCATTATTACTCAAAATGTAGATAATCTTCATGAGCGTGCAGGCAGTAGCGATGTAGTCCACCTACACGGTGAACTTACCAAAGTACGTAGTACAGGTAACTCTAAGGATATTAAAGTCTGGACAGAAGATATTAAACTCGGAGATACTTGTGATAAAGGCTATCAATTACGCCCTCATATTGTATGGTTTGGAGAAGATGTTCCTATGATGGATATTGCCATAAAAATATGCTATGCCGCAGATATTTTGTTGATTATTGGCACAAGCATGCAAGTTTATCCTGCAGCGAGCTTAATGCATTATGTACAACCAGATACATCAATTTATTATATAGATCCTAAACCTGCCACTATAAGAAACTCTAATATTAATGTTATAGCAAAAACTGCTACAGAAGGCATGAAGTATTTTAAAGATATTATAAAATAGTTATAAAAAAACAAGCATCAATATCTTAAAAATGACCTAAATAGAGAGACGAAATTAATGACAAAAAAGTAAAATAGTTCTCCCGTTAAGCAACTATTAAAAGAAATTTATAATATTTAAAGAATAGAGAGAGATCAAAAGCCTCTAATTAAGAGGCTAAAATATATCTGAGAAATAAATAATATTTTACTTAAAAAATTATGATTTTGTGAAAACAATAGTAAAATCTTCTGTAACATCTACTGTTTGATTATTAACTTCATCATACAATTCCATTTCAAATCCATTAAGAATAGTAACGGTTAAAGTATTTCCAGAAATAGTTCCTACAATATTACCTTGTTCATTGTCATTAGTTACTGTTATAACATTTCCATTTTGTGTCCAAGTAGAGCTTAACCCAAAACCATTTTGGCACTCAAAATCTTGTTCATTATTATTATTCACAAAAATGTAAGTAAAGTCTATATCAATTGTAACATTACCGCTATCAAAAAACTCAATAAAGTTACCATCATAACAAGATGTTTCTTGAAACAAATCTCTTGATGCATTACCATCACCATCAAAATCGAAAGAAGATTCTACTAAAAGTGAGCTTACTAACCATTGCCCTTCTGGTGTTAATGTTACATTTCCTTCATCATCTGAAGAACATGAAGCAATAATTAAACAAGTAATAAAGACTAATAATAATTGAATTTTAACTTTCATGATAGTATTGATTTTGATTATACACTACTACATCGAAAGTTTAGAAAAACGTCATCAAAACACTAAAAATTAATCTTGATCAGTCAGTTTAAAAAAATCATTAACTGGCTTATTAAACACTTTAGACAATTTTAAAGCCAATACTGTTGATGGCACATATCTATTGGCTTCAATAGAGTTGATGGTTTGCCGAGATACGCCTATTTTTTTTGCCAAATCTTCTTGTGTTAGACTTAGAATAGCGCGCTCTACTTTTATGGTATTCTCCATTATCTATAACGTTTTAAAGAATGGTAAAACATTAACTGAATCATAAGCATAAACAGTAACACCTGAAAATCTCCCAATTCTTTATACGCTTCACCGCCAGAATGCACCACGTTAGACACCCCAAACTCTACATAAGGCATTACCAAAGCATAGATAACACCAACAATAAATGCAATAGCATAAGATTGTGCTCTTAGACTTATGGTCATCTCATCTTCTATTTTATCTTTAGAAAGAGACATAATTAGCATACCAATAAGCAAGACTTTTTGTAGCAGTAACTTTAACCATTCTGTATCACCATCCATAGCAAATGCTCTAAAAAACATCATAATTATTGATAGTATTGCTATAGCTAAACCAATTATCATAAACTGATGAGACAACCTAAACTTGCCTATTTTTAAAAGACGATTGCGCTCACAATCGATTAATTTTTCTGTATTCATAATTGACAAATATATTTTACATTAAGTAAAGATAATTTTACCATATAGCAAATATATTTTACATTTTGATTTCAAACAAGAGTTTTAACAAAATATTGAGTTGATAAAATTCAATGAATGTTCCTAAATAGTAATAAAGATTATGGTTTTAAAGCTTAAAAAGATTGGTCTCTAAAAAGAATAGAAATTATATCCTTTATCTATTCTTTTCCTCTATCCATTTACTTAAATACTTAGTACTTTGCAGCGTTTGGTGTTGTAATAAGTTACCAATAAAATTTTGTTGACGATGGGTTTTTAAATTCTTTCTCAAATCTTCAATTTTACGCGCAAATTCTCTTTGGAAGTGAGTTTTATTAAAGCGTTCATTTAAAACTTTAAAACCATTTTTTTGTTTATTTTGCCAGACGTCTGCATTTGTATAAAGCGCAATTGCTTTTTGGATAAAAGCTTCTGGCTTGTTTTCTATAAAACCATTAGATTGAAAATCTCCAAACATACCTTCTGCTGCGATGCTAGACATCACACAAGGTGTTCTGTTTTGCATGGCATCTACCAATTTTCCCTTTAAACCTGCACCAAAACGTAAAGGCGCTAAACAAACTTTGGCATTTTGCATAACGTCATTCACATCCTTTGCAAAGCCTTTTATAATAAATCCTTGTTTTAGGTTATGTAATTGGGTGACTTTCTGAGACTCATAAGCTCCATAAATATGTAATTCGGCTTTTGGTAATTGCTCCCTAATTTTAGACCAAATATGCTGCTTTAAATACAGAATCGCATCGTAATTTGGTGGATGTATAAAATTACCAATGGTTATAAAGTGTTGACGCTGCTCAAAAGGTGGCAACTGATTTTGTTGGTGTTCTAAAACAGGTTCTAACAAAAATGGCAAATAATAGAGTAAGCTTTTATCTATCTTAAACTGCTTTGTTAAAATTTCAATCTCAGCCTCAGAAATCATCAGACTTAAATCACAACGATACATACTTGCTATTTCGCGCTTTGTGGTATCATTCTGTAGATGCTCAATCTTTACCTCAACACCATTTTTAAGTGCTAGCTCTCTAGCTTTACGCAAACCATGAAAATCTTCTGTATCTAAAACACGTAATGCATCTGGGCAATGTTCTGCTACACGCCAACCATATTGCTCTTCAATCATAAACCTATCAAATAACACAACATCTGGCTTTAAACCTTTTATAAAATCATTAAACGAGCTATCATTCAAAAGAATATCTTGGGTCTTTACTCCTATTTGAGATAGATCATAAGTGTTTTGAGACCTATTAGCAGCAGAGGCAAATGTAATTGCATAATCTTGGTTTTTAAATTGCTCAATAAGCTGTAACATTCTGCTACCAGCAGCAGAACTTTTAGGCTCTGGCCATACAAACCCAATAATTAATAACCTTTTGTTCATATGGTAAAATTCTAAAAACTAAATCACAATTCTAGTATTTTCTTTTAGAATTTAGTTTTTGAAATTTGATGATTCATTTTTACTGAGGTTCTTTTAAGAAGACATATTTAATTCTTGCCGTTTTCACCCATGCTTCAACAGCTTCTATTTGTTCTTTAGATAGTTTTGCTTCGCTATGCGTCCATGTATAACTTGGCAATGGCATGTGACCTTCTTCTACTTCTTCTGCAAGTTCTTCAAGCTTATGGTCTTTTTTCTTATCTGAATAATCATTCCATTTAGATATATTAAAATCTCCTTTACCATGTTTTATATGGTCTGCCATCCAATAATTAACTGGTGTAATACTACTATACCAAGGATAACGTGTGTGATCGCTATGGCAATCTAAACAAGCGTTCTTTAATATCAATTTTACATCTTCTGGCGGATTAGTATCTGTAAAAAAAGCTTCTACCGAAGTAATATCTCCATCATTTTTTTCTGGCCCAAAGAACTGAGCTATTACAAATACAACTAAAAGGAATAATAAGAGTTTTTTTAAAATCTTCATATTTAATTAATTTAGAAGTTTAAATTTACATTAGTTTAATAGATTTTCGAAAGAAAATTACATAGAAAACAGATAGACTTTAAATTTACTAACACTTAAGCTCTTAGATTATGCTTTAATTGCTTTTATAGCCATTAAATGTAATATCTAAGCATAAAACGCATTGTGTAATACACCATATTTTGACCAAAAATCAGCTTTATAAAGAATTAAATTACGTTAATCACTCTCGCGATAATCGCAGCTATTTTGCATCACTTTTATTAGATAATCCAGATTATATTCAACATTTTTTAGACATTATGTTTATGGTTGATGATAAATCTTCTCATAGAGCAGCTTGGGTATTTGAGTTTATGTGTGGTAAAAATTTAGAAGCAGCTCTTCCGTATTTAGAGTATTTTACAAAAAACATGAGGTTGGTACATCATCAATCTGCCATAAGACCTGTTGCAAAAATTTGTGAGTATTTGGCAAAAGCATACTATGCCAAAACGGATAATTTAGTAAAAGTAGCCTTAAAACCTATTTATCAAGAACGTATTATAGAAGTTTGCTTTGATTATATGATAGAGCCTCAACATAAAATAGCACCAAAAGCGTATTCTATGAATACGTTGTTCTTATTTGGAAAAGACCATGATTGGATTCACCCAGAACTTGCCATAATCTTAGAACGAGATTATGCCATGCAAAGCTCTGGCTTTAAAGCAAGAGCAAGGCATATTCTCGAAAAAATCAATAAATAAGAATGTAATAAAAAACGTAACGTATTTAAGTTCTATTTCTTTTAAACTTTATACTTCTATCTATACACTTTTAAACTTACTTCCTTATCTTTGAGGCTTCAAAAAATTTAAGAGAGCATATGGCACTTACAGCACTTAGCGCAATTTCACCAATAGATGGTAGATATAGATCTAAAGTAGAAGCTTTAGGTAATTATTTTTCGGAAGAAGCATTGATTAAATATCGTGTTTTAGTAGAAATTGAATACTTTATCGCGCTTTGCGAATTGCCTTTACCACAGTTAACATCTGTTTCTAGCTCTATTTTTGAAGATTTAAGAGCTATCTACAAAAACTTTTCTCCTGTTGATGCTTCTGCAATAAAAGAAATAGAAAAAGTAACCAATCACGATGTAAAAGCTGTTGAATACTTTATTAAAGAAAAATTTGATGCTTTAGGTCTATCTGAACATAAAGAGTTTATTCATTTTGGTTTAACTTCTCAAGACATTAACAATACAGCTGTTCCTTTGAGTATAAAGGAAGCTATGAATGATGTATATGTACCAGAATACTTAACAGTTTTAAATAGACTAGAAGAACTTGCTGAAGAATGGAAAAATGTTCCAATGTTAGCAAGAACGCATGGGCAACCTGCTTCTCCTACTCGATTAGGAAAAGAAATCGATGTTTTTATAGTAAGATTAAAAGAACAATTTAATTTATTAAATGACGTACCAAGTGCTGCCAAATTTGGTGGTGCAACCGGAAACTTTAATGCACACAAAGTAGCATATCCTAATATAGACTGGAAAGCTTTTGGGACTAAATTTGTACAAGAGACCTTAGGTTTACAACACTCTTTTCCAACAACTCAAATTGAGCATTATGATCATATGGCTGCTTTGTTTGATGCGTTAAAACGTATCAATACGATATTGGTAGATTTGGATCGTGATATCTGGACCTACGTCTCTATGGATTACTTTAAGCAAAAAATCAAAAAAGGTGAAGTTGGAAGTAGCGCAATGCCTCATAAAGTAAATCCTATTGATTTTGAAAATAGTGAAGGTAACTTAGGAATTGCAAATGCTATTTTTGAGCATTTATCTGCAAAGCTTCCAATCTCTCGTTTACAAAGAGACCTCACAGATAGTACTGTATTACGTAACGTTGGCGTGCCTTTTGGACATACTATTATTGGGTTTAAATCAACTTTAAAGGGTTTAAATAAATTATTACTGAACGAAAGTAAATTTGCTGAAGATTTAGAAAACAATTGGGCTGTAGCTGCTGAAGCAATTCAAACTATTTTAAGAAGAGAAGGTTATCCTAATCCTTACGAAGCATTAAAAGGACTAACACGAACTAACGAAGCGATTACCCAAGTATCTATATCTAACTTTATTGATACTTTAGAAGTTTCTGACACTATAAAATCTGAATTAAAAGCAATTTCGCCAAGTAATTACACAGGTATATGAGACTCTTTCCTCTAAACAAAAATACTGTTGCATTACTATTGGTTACAACGGTTGTAGTCGGTTTTTTTGCTGCAGGAATGTTTAAGGTATTAGAATATTTTATTGTTAAAGTATTGTTGTTTTTGGGTTATGGAGCTTTAACTATTATCGCGTTTTGGAATGCTTTAAAAAACGACACTAAAAAAAACCGTCCTGAAGACAAACTTCAAGACGATTTACATTAACATTTAAATAATTGTTAGTAATTAGTTTATTTAAAAAAGTCTGTTAGACCATTTAAGTTAGTGTCGTCAAAATTCATATCCTTCAATACAGATTGAAGAGACATTAATTTGCCTGCATTCATATCGTCACCTAGTACTCTAGCCACAACAAAACCTCTATCATTTGCATTTCCAAATAATATAAGCTCATCAATACGTTCTACTTCGCCAATAAACTTTACTGTAAATTTACCATCAGTGCTATTACCACCTCGCATTAACTCTTGGTATCTAGGATCTTTTAGAATGGTTTTAACCTTATCTAATTCAACTTTATACTCCTCCTTATTACTCTCATCTATTGTAAAGGCTAAAAAGTTAAGCTTATCAATAGACTCATAAGCTTCTTTCTGTTCTTTAGTAAGATCAATGTTTTCTACATTAAGTAAGCTAGCAGGTGCATCTCCAGATATAAATCCTGGTTTAAGTTCGTTATCTACAAAGTAAGTTTGTAATGTTGGCCCTTGGTTGCAACTTGTAAAAGCTACAACCAAAAGCAACATTGTTATTGTTTTTTTGATTGACTGTACCATAACTAATTAGTCATTTTT
>NZ_JAOARH010000083.1 GCF_025210595.1 Winogradskyella sp. | reverse complement strand
GTTTCTACGTCAGATTCGGTAATAGTAACATTACCACAAGTATCAGCACCCGTAGCGACACCAGTATTAGCAGATGATGCATCATCAGTACATTCAATGGTGATATCCGCAGGAGCTGTTATCGTAGGAGGTGTTGTATCTTGAACCGTAATGGTTTGATCGGCAGAGACTGAATTACCACAAGCATCCGTAGCGGTCCATGTTCTCGTAATTATTTTTGTGTTGCCACAGTTGTCTACTTCAACATCAGAGAACGTGACATTAGGAGTAGCACAATCATCCGTAGCAGTAGCCGTACCAGTAGCTGAAGTATCCGTACTTTCGGTACATTCTACGGTAACATCCGCAGGAATGGTTAATACAGGATCAACCGTATCAATAATAGAATAAGTAGCTGTCGTATTAGACGCATTGCCACATTCGTCCGTAGCAGTAAAGGTTACTGTAATAGCACCATTAGCACAATCTACGTTAGTGTTAGCACCAAAGTCATTAGACCAAGTTATGTTACCACAAGTATCAGAAGCAGTTGCGCCAGCATTGTTAGCAATCCAGGCTTCAAGTGTACCATCAGGAGTAACACCACATTGGATTACAATATTATCGGTATTTGTATTATCAATAGTTGGTGGAGTAGTATCTTGAACAGTGATCGTTTGATCGGCAGACACGCTATTACCACATTCGTCCGTTACTGTCCAAGTTCTAGTAATTATTTTCGTGTTGCCACAGTTAGCAACTTCAGAATCAGATCCAGATATAGTTACAGCACCACATGTATCTGCGCCAGTGGCAGCTTCAAATTGAGGAGCAACTTTGTTAAATGTAATTGTATGGATAAGATAGTCATGACCAGAATCACCAATACTGTAAGGGGCAGAAAATTCTACTCGATCAAACATTTCTCCGTTGTCTGCTGTAAACAATATATCAGATTCTATACCATCATTTCCACCATAGTGTCTTTTTGTTGTACCGACTTGTTGGTTATTTAAATAGAATGTTAATAGGGCATCTTCAGATGGGTTTTTCCATCCAAATGCAACTTTAATAAATAATTGAGGGTTGCTAAAGTCTACTCTAATTATTTCAGTGCCAGTAGAGTTAGCGCCTAATTCTCCTGAAGCACCAGAAACATTACCATTAACACCAAACCCAAGATTATTTGGTACAGCAAAATTTCTTGAAATATAATTACTTCCGTTTGAAGGTCTGAACCAAGCTGATACTGAATATTCGTTATTTGTGTCAGAATAATTACTACTATTAATGAAACTTTCACTTTGAATAATATCAACAATTGGTGGTATTTCTTGACCGCACTCGATTGTAATATCTGCAGGTGCTGAAATTGTTGGTGCAGTCGTGTCAACTACAGTAATCGTTTGGTTTGTAGTTGCAGAATTTCCACAAGTATCAGTAATAGTAAAAGTTCTTAAAACTGTAATTGAACAACTATTTGTTGAAGTTACAACATCGTTGTACGTTATGCTATGAATAATAGAATCATCAGATGCATTATAATTAACATTAGAATTAAATATCGATTTTATATCATTAGAGCCAAAATTATTAAAATCAAAAACAGCGTTTGAGCTTGTAATATCTGATGTAGAGCATCCTTCGAGATTGATAATTCCAGGAACAGATATTTGTGGATTCTCATTATCATTGACAGCTATTGTAGCAATTACGTTAGTAGTACAACCGTTATTGTCTGTAATTAATACCGTATAAGAACCGCTTGTTAAATTTTCAAACAATCCGGTTGATTGATTTGTTGTTCCACTGTCTATAGAATATTGATATGGAGCTATACCTCCAGAAGCACTTACAGTTATGCTTCCGTTAGAATTAGCAGAGCAATCAATATTTGTAGTACTATCTAAAGTAGCAGTTAGTAAAGATCCTGATTGGCTAATTATAGCTTGATTAGTTGTAGTACAACCATTGGTATCAGTAATAGTTACCGTATAGGTATCTGCATTAAGTCCTGAAATATCTTGAGTAGTTTCTCCAGTACTCCATAAATAAGTATAAGGTGATGTACCACCTGAAACATCGATATCAATAGAACCATTATTATCTCCAAAACATAAAACATCTGTTGTAGATATAATAGTAGAGGTTAACTCTTCTGTAGGTTGATTAATGGTAAAATCATTAGAGATATTACATCCATTAGCATCAGTAACCGTTAAAGTATAAGTTCCTGCGGTAACGTTAGATAAATCTTCTGAAGTTGCAGAATTACTCCAAGCATAAGCATAAGGAGGTTCGCCTCCTGATACAGTAACATCAATAACGCCAGTGGCATTAGGTTTACATAGTATATCGGTAACCGTACCTTTTATTTTTAAATCTTCAATAATAACAGGGTTATTATTGAAAGAGGTTGTACATCCAATGAATTTATTTCTAACTATTATGGTGTATGAACCTTCACTAATACCAGAAAACATATTAGAATCTTGAAAGTTAGTACCATCAAGAGAATACTCAAATTCTATACCAGTTGGGCTTTCTACCGTAAGAACAAAATCATTTGTTCCGTTACAACTAATTTCATAGGTTGGGTTGGGTGGTAAATCTATATAAGTTAATGTAACTTTGCCTGTATCACATACAGAGGTATTTGGTGCTGGTAAGCAAACTTCATAATCGAATGTTACGTCACCTATATATCCAGAAGTTGGAATATAAGTATATGTTCCATCAGAGTTTAAATTAAAATATTGACCAGCTGGTGTAGGTCCAGAAACCAAGGTATATGTTGAGCCTGATGGAACATTATTTAAAATATTTAAATCACCACTTTTGCTAGAATCAATACAGTTAGTTTCTGATTGGTCTACAGCATATTTCTGTAAAATAAAAAATTTACCGTCACCATGATCTCTTGTGGCTGCGATAAATTCAATTTTAGTGATGTTAGAACCTGAGGGTGCAATATCGTCTAAATAGAAAAGCCCGATACCAATGGTTTGCCCATTTTCGTTACATCGTCCTGACTGCCAATAGTCAGATCCAGATATAGGAGGCGCAAAGGTGCAGTTTCTATAATTACCAGAGTTACGTACAAATGTTTCACCTAGTTTTTGTTCGGGTCCTCCACCAGTAGGTGTTCCCCAAACTTCAATGTAAAAACAATTATTACCGCCTCGTTCTGTTACTGCAATAACGGCGCCTTCATTAGAAGGAATTGCAGGACTATAAAAAATAGTTTGTTTTTGAGCATCGGTTGTTGCTGCAGCATTAAAATTTGTGCAAATATTTCTACCGTTAGGATTAGCGTTAAAATAATGATTTAAATTTTTATCCTGGAAAGCAGCAGTTGCATTTGCCACCCAATTAGCTTGACTACTATTGCCGCCAACATAACTACCATTTTGTCTAATTCTATTCGGACTATGACCATCTGGACCTAATTGAGTCATCTCATAACTCGTAGGTACAACAAAGGTGTTATAGATTGTTCCATCTATTGTTATTGATTGAATAGTAGCTGGGTTACTATTATTTGACTGCGTATCTGCCCATTGAAATGTTACACCAGATTGAATAGAAGGTGATTGTTGAGCAAATGATACATTAGGAAGTATTACTAATAAAGCTATTAAAATAGTCTTAGTTATACTTAAATCTAAAATACAATTGTACTTGTTTCTCATATTATACATAATAACTTATAATGTCTATGATGTACTAAATTTAGAATGAAGCCATACTTTTATGGCAAAGTAAGCCTAGTCATTCAAAATTTGAGTAACAATTTTTGTTTCGTTAATTGCAAAATAAATAGAGGGAGTTCTTATTAATGTAAATAACATATCGTATGGATTAATATATTTTTGATTTGGGGTCATTTACATTAATTTTACTCTACAAATGAACTTATAACCAAAGTTTTTTAAAAACATTAGAGTTAAAGCGGCAAATTAATTTATAAAACGGAATTTTGCAACATTTTATCGAAATAATTTGCATTTAATCGGATATTATGAAATCAATTATACTAGTAAGACACGGAAAATCATCATGGAAACATAACGTTTCAGATTCGGAAAGGCCTCTAAAACAGAGGGGTAAGGATGATGCAGTATTAATAGCTAACCACTTTATTAAGTATAAAGTATTACCCGACAAAATTATTTCAAGCCCTGCAAATCGTGCGCTTTCTACCTGCAAAATATTTTTAAAAGTTTTTAATTTGTCAGAAAATTCAGTTTCAGTAGAAAGAGATTTATACGATTTTGGAGGTGAAAGTGTTATTAATTTCATTAAAATGCTATCAAATCAGCATAATTGTGTGATGTTATTTGGCCACAATCATGCATTTACCTCCATAGCTAATATTTTTGGTGATAAATTAATTGATAATCTACCAACCAGTGGATTAATTAAACTTAATTTTAACATCGATAATTGGAAAGATTTAAAGCAAGGTACAACAGATTATATTTTTATTCCTAAGGAATTAAGAGCATGACAAAAGACAAGAATATATACATAAACAGAGAATTAAGTTGGTTACAATTTAATGCTAGAGTATTACAAGAAGCAGCAGATAAAAAAGTTCCTCTAATTGAACGTTTACGGTTTTTAGGTATTTTTTCTAATAATTTAGATGAGTTTTTTAAAGTACGTTATGCTACTGTTAAACGAATATTTGATGCAGGTAAAGGTGGTAAAAGTGAGCTGGGTGGTATTAAAGCTGGTGAATTGTTAGAAGAAATTACTAAAGTAGTAATAGAGCAGCAAAAGGAAAGTTTAGAAATATTACATCATATTGAAGAAGAGCTCGAGAAAGAAAATATTTTTATAATCAATGAATCTGAAATAAATTTTAGTCAAAAAGATTTTATAAAGAATTACTTTTATCAAGAAATTAGCCCAGCTCTTGTCGTTATTGTTTTAAACGAAGCTGTTGATTTACCCGAATTAAAGGATAGTGCAGGATATTTAACTGTAAAGATGTCTAATTCAGATGGTAAATATCAGTATGCTTTAATAGAAATTCCTAAGAATATGGAACGCTTTATCGTTCTACCAAAAGAGGGTGACGCTAATTACATCATTATGGTAGATGATGTAATTCGCCATTGTTTAGATGAGATATTTAATATTTTCGATTATGAGACCATTTCTGCTCATATGATTAAAATAACACGAGATGGTGAGTTAGATTTTGATAGTGATTTAAGTAAGAGTTTTATAGATAAATTATCTCGTAGTGTTAAAGAAAGAAAAAGTGGAGATCCTGTTAGGTTTGTTCATGATAAAAATATAGATAGCGATACGCTAAACTTTTTATTAGAGCGCATGTCTATAGATTCAAGAGATAGTATTATTCCTGGTGGACGTTATCATAATAGAAGAGATTACATGGGTTTTCCTAGCTTAGGAAGGAAAGATCTGTTATATGATAGAATACAGCCATTGCCTGTTAAAGGCTTAAGTTTACAAGAAAGTATTTTTACTACCATTGCTAAGAAAGATTATTTGGTATATACACCTTATCATACTTTTTCTTACGTTGTTAAATTTCTTAGAGAAGCAGCATTAGATCCTAAGGTGAAAACTATAAAAATTACTATTTATAGATTGGCACAAATTTCTCATGTTGCAAGTTCTCTAATTAATGCTGCAAAAAACGGAAAGAAAGTTACTGTATCTATTGAGCTTAGAGCTCGTTTTGATGAGGAGGCAAATATAAATTATGCTGAGCAAATGCAAGATTCTGGTGTAATTATGCTTTTTGGTGTCCCTGGTTTAAAAGTGCATAGTAAAATGTGTGTTATTGAACGCGAAGAAGATAATAAGCTCAAACGTTATGGTTTTGTAAGTACAGGTAATTTTAACGAATCTACTGCAAAATTCTATACAGATTTCACACTATTAACAGCTAATGCTAAGATACTTAAAGATATAAATAAGGTTTTTAATTTTCTAGAAGTTAATTATGTAGTTAACAGGTATAAACATATCATAACATCGCCTCATTACTCTAGAACTAGATTTTTTGCTTTAATAGATAATGAAATAGAAAATGCTAAAAATGGAAAAGAAGCTTTTATCAAACTAAAAATGAATAGCATTAGTAGCTATAAAATGATTGATAAGTTGTATGAAGCAAGTAGAGCAGGAGTTAAAATACAAATGATTATTAGAGGTTTATGTTGCTTAGTGCCAGGTGTTAAAGGCATGAGCGAAAATATTGAAGTTATTAGTATTGTAGATAAATTTTTAGAACACACACGTTTGTATATATTTTCTAATGATAATAATCCTTTAACATATATATCTTCGGCAGATTGGATGACCAGAAACATTGAGCATCGCGTGGAAGTAAGTTGTCCTATTTATGATGAAGATATTAAACAAGAATTACAAGATTTATTTAATATTTGTTGGAATGATAATGTAAAAGCTCGTGTTATTAATGAAATGCAAGACAATACGTATCTTACAAACAATAAACCAAAAGTGAGAGCTCAATTCGATACCTATAAATATTATATAAATAAGTTAGAAGGATAATAATGCTTAAGATACAAAAATACGCAGCAATAGATATAGGTTCAAATGCCGTAAGATTGCTTATATCAAATATTATAGAGCAAGAAGGAAAACCAGTTGTTTTTAAGAAGAATTCTTTAGTTCGTGTACCAATTAGATTGGGTGCAGATGTTTTTGTTAAAGGCGAAATATCGGAATACAATCAAGAACGAATGATAGATACCATGAAGGCTTTTAGTCTACTAATAAAGTCTCACGGAGTAGCTCGTTATAAGGCTTGTGCCACTTCTGCTATGAGAGAAGCCAATAATAGTGTTGCTTTAGCAAAAAAAATACATGATGTTAGTGGTATTAATATAGATATTATAGATGGTGAAGAAGAAGCTGCAATTATTGCCGAAACAGATCTGCATACATTTATAGATCCTAATAAAACGTATTTATATGTTGATGTTGGAGGAGGTAGCACGGAATTTTCCATTATTCATAATGGCAAAAAAATAAAGTCTAGATCGTTTAAAATCGGTACAGTAAGATTATTAAATGACATGGTAGAAAAAGCTACTTGGAAGGAACTCGAAAAATGGATAAAAGAAAATACTGAGCAATATTATAAAATAGAGCTCATTGGCTCTGGAGGAAATATTAATAAAATATTTAAAATATCAGGTAAAAATATTGGTAAACCATTAACCTATTTTTATTTAACGAGTTATTATAAAATGCTACAAAGTTACTCTTACGAAGAACGTATTGCAGAGTTAAACCTTAATCAAGATAGAGCAGATGTTATTATTCCTGCAACACGTATATATTTGTCTGCTATGAAATGGAGTGGAGCTAAACATATATTTGTACCTAAAATTGGATTGTCTGATGGTATAATTAAAAGTATTTACCATAAAACTGTTTCTAGCGTAACAGTATGATATCTAATAATGAATATTACCATTTAACTACTTTTTTATTGCAAAAATCTATACATTTACCCAAAATTTAGAATTTAATTTATATTCGCTGTCTCAAATTGATTATTATGAAAAAAATTTTACTAGCCTCAGTATTAGTATGCTTTACAACAATATGTATGTCTCAAGAAATAAGATATGGTGTAAGAGGAGCACTTAATATTTCTAATCTAGATTTTGATCCAGATGCTACTATAGAAAACAAACATCGTAATGGTTTTGCTTTTGCAGGTTTTGCGGAATTCGGGTTTACTGAAGATTTATCATTGCATACAGAATTGCAATGGTCTGCTGAAGGTGGAAAGCATGAAGACCTAAGAGCAGATTACATACAAATGCCAATTTTGCTAAAATTATCTACTTCAGATAGATTATCTTTTGCAGCAGGTCCACAAGTTGCATTAAAGACTTGGGAGGACAAAGATGGATTTTCAACATTTGCATTTTCTGGTGTTGTTGGCGCAGAATATATGATTACCGATGAGTTATTTTTAGATGCCAGATATTCGTATGGTTTATCTAATATATTAGATGATGATTTAACAGATGCTGAAGCCAAAAACCATGTGATTCAATTTGGTTTTGGTATTAAGATTTAATGATTGATTTCTTTTTAAGAAAACTAAAAGGCTTTAACTACGGTTAAGGCCTTTATTTTTTTATAAACTTAAGGTTAGCAATTATAGTATTATTATCTGTAAAACTAATATAGTAAATACCAGACTGCATTTGGCTAACATTTATAGCATCTGTATTAAAATCTGAAGTTTTTATAAGCTTACCATCAATTGCGTATATGCGATATTCTAAGTTATTGTTTAGTAGTTTATTGTTTATATTTAATTTAAGGTAATCCTTTACAGGATTTTGTAATATAGATACGGTTACAGTTTCTTTGGTTTGCTCTTCTAAAGATAGACTAGTGTCACCATAAATTAGTTTAGCACCTAATAAATAGGTTAAAATTAAAGTAGAACCATCTTCTGTAATTTCAAACTCAAAAAAGTTTGAAGTTTCATCACTAAGTATATTAAAGTATATGCCTTCGTAAGCTTGTGTGGCACACGCAGATAATGTTGCAACAAATTCAGAAACACTGAGATTGTTTGCTCCGTTGAATGATACACTATACTTCGCGTTAAATACTTCACATTCACCAATGCCATCTAGTTCAGGTAAAAGTGGTAATGGTACAAAAATTTCATTAGTGAAATTTATAAGTGGAGAGTCGCCTTCAGGAATATCAATTATTGGGTTTCCAGGAATATCAATATGATGCAACCACCAAGTAGATATTAACAAAGTTGTAGGTTGCTGCTTTTTATAAATTATGGTGTTTGAGTTGTTTGGATTGGTTAGAGTTAATACTTGTTCATTACCAGTTCCAGTTATTGCATAAGAAAAAGCAGTGTCACCATTAAGTTGGTTAAATTCAACATAATAAAGTGATTCGTATATGGCAAAAGGTTTAGTTACACAATCAGCAAGTGTGGTACCAGCAATATCTATTATTATTTCATTAGAATTAAAGCTGTAAACACCTGTTGAAGAATTACAACCATGACCTGATGTAAATTCATAATTACCTGTTGGTCCATAAGGGTTATCTGTTAATTCTAAATCGAAAACAGTATTGTCGTTAAAATAATTTGGGTACGTAACATCGTCTTTAACAATGTGGTCTAGATACCAAGTGCCAATTAAATCAGATTGACTATACGTATTAAAACTAACTAGTGTAAAGACACAGAATAACGTGTAAAAATGTTTCATGATAAATTAGAGCAAATTATTGTTCTAATTTAATCAAATTTAGCCATGTACAGTTTCTTTTTTGCCTAAATCTTTCATTATTTCAGCTTCATAATCAAGGAGTTGTTGCCATTTTTCATCAACTTCTTTTCTTTCGCCATATTGCCTTGCAAAGCTTAAAAACATAGTATAATGGTTAGCTTCGCTAATCATTAATTTTTTATAGAATTTGGCAAGTTTCTTATCTTCTAATTCTTCAGATAGTAATCTAAATCGTTCACAGCTACGAGCTTCAATTAAGGCTGCATATAATAGCCTGTGTACTAATTGTGTTGTTCTGCTACCTCCTTTTGGAAAGAATTTTAATAGAGCAATAACATAGTCGTCTTTTCGGTCTCTACCTAATGTCCAACCGCGTTCTAAAATAAGATCGTGTACCATTTTAAAATGACTCATTTCTTCTTCTACCAAATCAATCATTTCTTGTACTAACTCAGTGTATTCTGGGAAACTTACAATTAAAGAAATTGCAGTGCTGGCAGCCTTTTGCTCACAGTATGCATGGTCTGTTAATATTTCTTCAATATTCTTTTCTACTATGTTTACCCATCTTGGGTCTGTTGGTAATTTTAGTCCTAACATTATTTATTTTCTTCTTTGCGTTCTATTTTCATTTGCCCCTTATCATCAATAGATAATACATGTAAAGATTGCTTATTCGTTTCGGGAATAGCATACATTATTTCTATTTTAATTGATTCGGAATATGGAAAGTCATCATTTAATTCAACTGATTTTAAGATGGCTAATTCGTCAAAATCTTTCATTTTAATATCTGAAGATGGATCGTATTTGAGAATCGTTTTCATCTTATCCTTATTAAAATTCTTGTTAAAAATGGTTTTGCCATCTTTTTCAACCAAAATATCGAACTTAAAATTTCTATAGTAGGTCTGATAGTTTATTGTATCCTTAATCTTTGTGAATAGAATACTATTTTCCATATCAGTATAAGTTTTTATTTTAACTCTGTAACCATTGTTTAAGAGTGAATCTACTTCGCGTTCTATATAAGATTCGGGTTTGTAAACATCAATTTCTACAGATACATTTTTTTTAAACTCTTCAATATCTTCTGCTAAAGCCTGACTTTGGGTTTTACGACCTTCGCAGCTTGTAAACCCAAGTATTACTACAATTAGTAAGCCTAATAATGTTCTCATAATCGTTATATATCTAAACCAAATGCTTTTTTTAATAATTCTATGTTTGGATTTTTCTCTTTTAGTTTTTCGTATTTTTCTTGAGGTGTAAAAGCGTATTTTTTTGCTATTTCTTCATTAACCGTAATGTCTAAATGTAGATCGTAATTTTTTAAGGTCTTTTTTAAATGAACCATTAGAGGGTATTGTGCACGCTCTAGCTCTATTTTGTTGGTATTGTTAGAATAGGTTAAATGTATAGTTGTCCCTTCTAATTTTGGCTCTGCCATTTGCAGAATAGAGGCTAATATCTTTTCACCTTTTTTAGATATTGAGGTAGCGTAAGCGTTCCAAGCTTTGGTTAAATCTTCTTGCTCAACGTGCTCTTTTGGTAAATCTTCCTCATCTACAACAACATCTAATTGTCTTATTTGGTGTTCTTTCTTTTTTCTAATGCTTTTTAGAGATAATCCTGAAGTAGATTTTTTAGCATTATCAATAGAAATTTTTGGAACCACAGCAGGTTCAGCACCTGAAGCAATAATTGTTTTACCTGTATTGCTTATTGATTTCTCAGTAGAATCATTTTTATTCTCAGTCTTTTTAACAGCAATAGGTGTTATTCCTTTAGCTTTAAAATAAGAGGGCGGAATTATGAAATGC
This sequence comes from Winogradskyella sp., assembly GCF_025210595.1. Classification (GTDB taxonomy): domain Bacteria; phylum Bacteroidota; class Bacteroidia; order Flavobacteriales; family Flavobacteriaceae; genus Winogradskyella. The sequence goes on along the minus strand of NZ_JAOARH010000083.1, from coordinate 9,993 downwards.
CTAGAGTTTTTTTTTTCTCCATCAAAAGTGATAGAGGCTAATTGCATTAGTGTTAACTCAACAAGTAAACGTTGATTCTTGCTGGTTTTGTACTTTAAGTCGCAATCATTTGCTAGTTGAATGCCTTTCATTAAAAAAGCATTAGTAGTCTTTAAGCACTGCGATACATATTTTTGTTTAGTTTCCTCACCAACTTCCAACAATTCTATTGTGGCTTGATTTTTACATACCATTAAATCTCTAAAATGCGATGCTAAACCAGCAATGTAATGATGGCCATCAAAGCCTTTAGCTAAAATAGTGTTGAACTGAACCAGTAAATCTGGAATCTTATTTTCGAGGATTAAATCTGTACTTTCAAAATAAGTTTCATAATCGAGGACGTTAAGATTTTCAGTAACAGCTTGTCTCGTTAAATTTTTACCAGAAAAACTTACCACACGATCAAAGATAGATAAGGCGTCTCGCATGGCACCATCTGCTTTTTGAGCAATAATGTGTAGGGCATCATCTTCGGCATTAATATCTTGTTCTTGTGCAATGTATTTAAGATATTCTTTAGCGTCTCTAACTGTAATTCTTTTAAAATCAAAAATTTGACAACGCGATAAAATTGTCGGTATAATTTTATGCTTTTCTGTTGTTGCTAAAATAAAAATACAGTGTTTAGGTGGCTCTTCTAAAGTTTTTAAAAATGCATTAAAAGCAGCTTGAGAGAGCATGTGTACCTCATCAATAATATACACTTTGTATTTACCAACCTGTGGCGGAATCCTAACCTGATCGGTTAAGTTTCTAATATCATCTACAGAATTATTAGAGGCAGCATCTAACTCAAAAATATTAAAAGCAAAGTCTTCATCTTCGTTTGTATTGCCATCACTATTTATCATTTTGGCAAGGATACGAGCACAAGTAGTTTTACCAACTCCACGAGGTCCAGTAAATAATAAGGCTTGTGCCAAATGATTATTTTCTATGGCATTAAGTAGCGTATTGGTAATAGCTTGCTGACCCACAACATCCTTAAAGGTTTGCGGTCTGTATTTACGAGCTGATACTACAAAGTGTTCCAAATTGTGCTGAATTTATTTCAGCATCTTATGATGCTTTACTTATAACACAAATTTAGTAATAACCTTTAAATAGCCATTTCTGAGGATTAAAATTTAATAGGAGTTATTAACATTTTTTTGAAGATGAAAGAGAAATTAAATTGAAAAATGAGATATGTCTTTGAGATTTAGAATTTGGAATTTCTTTGTTGTAGCTTTGCAAGCAAGTAGATTGCCTTATCGCACCAATATTTATTGTTGGTGAGGAAAGTCCGGACACCATAGTGCAAACATAGTGGCTAACAGCCACCAGTTGCAAGGCTAGGAAAAGTGCAACAGAAAGTATGTACAGGTAATGCTGTAGTGAAATCGGGTAAACTCTATGTGGTGCAATGTCATGTATACCAACGTTTGAGAGCTGCACGTTCGATGTTGGAGGGTAGACAGCTAAAGTTTGCTGGTAACAGTAAGCTCAGATAAATGATAAGGATCGAGACAATTGTTTCGATACAGAATCCGGCTTATAGATTTACTTAGGTATAAAAAACCCTTTACAATTTTATGTAAAGGGTTTTGTTTTGTGTTTTATTCTTTCTTAGGGTAATATAATTTATCTAACTTTTACTAAAAATTTGCAGTAAGAATTACATTGAGCAATAACAGAAAAGAAAGCTTATTTTTGTGGCGATATTATATTTGAGAGGTATCATTAAGTAAGTTTTTTTAATAGATATAATGTAAACTGTAACACATGTTACGAATAAAAGTTAAACTGTCTATTAGATTTGAAAACTAACGAATCAATATTACATGGATTTAAATCAGATATTGGGCTACATAGGAGCTCTATTTATTGGTGTAGTACTTGGCCTAATAGGAGGGGGAGGTTCAATATTAACGGTTCCTATATTGGTATATTTATTATCTGTTAATCCAGTTACTGCTACAGCGTATTCTTTGTTTGTTGTAGGTGTTTCTTCTCTAGTGGGTGCCATTAGAAATATACAAAAAGGATTGGTAGATTTTAAAACGGCTATAGTATTTGCTATTCCTGCTTTTATCGCTGTTTATGTTACTAGAAAATACCTAGTGCCAGCAATACCAAATCGTGTTTTTTCTATTGATGATTTTGTAGTAACTAAAAGTATAGCTATAATGCTATTTTTTGCTATTATAATGCTAGTGGCTTCATTATCAATGATTAAAAATAAGCGCGATGATTTAGCATATGCTCCAAAAACTGCAAATAACTATCCGTTAATTTTAATAGAAGGTGTATTGGTTGGTATTGTAACAGGTATTGTTGGAGCAGGAGGAGGATTTTTAATTATTCCAGCGCTTGTTTTGTTAGCAAAACTACCAATGAAAAATGCAGTAGCTACGTCATTACTTATTATTTCTATTAAATCTTTGATTGGTTTTATAGGAGATGTAGAAAATTTAGAGATCAATTGGCCGTTCTTATTAGTTTTTACCTCAATATCTGTAATAGGTATATTTCTAGGAATTTATATGTCTAATTTTATAAAAGGTAAAAAACTAAAAAAAGGTTTTGGTTGGTTTGTACTTTTAATGGGTATATACATTATTTATAAAGAGTTAACTATGTAACTTTTGTTACTATAATGTTTAAAAAAATTTAATACTATATACACAATATAATCTTATCATTAACAAATATATTATGAAGATAGAGCAGATTTATACAGGCTGTTTAGCACATGCAGCTTATTACATTGAAAACAAGGGAGAAGCAGCTATAATAGATCCTTTGCGAGAGGTTCAACCTTATATAGATAGAGCAAAATTAGATAATGCTAAGATCAAATATATATTTGAAACGCATTTTCATGCAGATTTTGTTTCTGGCCATTTAGATTTAATGAAGAAAACTGGGGCAAAAATTGTTTTTGGTCCTACAGCAAAGCCAGATTATGAAGCTATTGTAGCTAAAGATGGACAAATATTTGAAATCGGTGATTATAAGATTAAAGCTATCCATACTCCTGGTCATACAATGGAAAGTACAACCTACTTACTTATAGATGAGCATGGAAATGAGCACGGAATTGCAACTGGTGACACCTTGTTTATAGGAGATGTAGGTAGACCAGATTTGGCACAAAAAGTAGTAGCAGAACTCACTCAAGATTTATTAGCCTCTCATTTATACGATTCTTTACGTAACAAAATAATGCCATTAAGTGATGATTTAATTGTATATCCAAATCATGGTGCAGGATCTGCTTGTGGTAAAAACATGAGTAAAGAAACAACAGATACCCTTGGTAACCAGAAAAAAACAAATTATGCCTTACGGGCAAATATGACCAAAGAAGAGTTTATTAAAGAGCTTTTAGATGGTTTAACAGAACCACCAGGTTATTTTCCGCAAAATGTAATGATGAACATAAAAGGCTATGAGAGTTTTGATAATGTTATGGTTAATGCCAACAAACCATTATCACCAAAAGCTTTTGATATAGCAGCTAATGAAACAGAAGCTGTAATTTTAGATGTGCGTCATCAATCTGATTTTATAAAGGGACATATTCCTCGTTCAATATTTATTGGACTTGGAGGTAATTTTGCACCTTGGGTTGGTGCTTTAATTGTTGATGTAAAGCAGCCCATTTTATTAGTGACTCCAGAGGGTAAAGAAGAGGAAGTCGTTACAAGATTATCTAGAGTAGGTTTTGATAATGTTATAGGTTATTTAGAAGGTGGTTTTGAAGCATGGACAAATGATAATATGGAAATTGATACCATAACTTCAATATCAGCGCAAGAATTGGCTAAGGATTTTGAAACTAAAAAAGATGTAATTTTTGATGTAAGAAAAGAAGGAGAATTTGTAGCAGAGCATATAGAAGGAGCAAAAAACACTCAGTTAAATTATCTTAATAATTACCTCAGCGAGTTTCCAGAAGACAAAACATTTTATATACATTGTGCTGGTGGTTATCGCTCTGTAATAGCAGTTTCAATATTAAAAAGTAGAGGTATTCATAATTTAGTAGATGTAGCAGGAGGCTATGCAGATATTAAAAAAACAGATATACCTAGAACAAACTATGTTTGCCCTGCAACTTTAAAATAATAAATTCATTTTTAACTTAATAAGCATGTGTTATTAACAATATAACATATGCTTTTTTGTGTAACATAGGTTACGAATTACAGTATAAAAATCCTGTAATTTTATCTTATAAATTAAATTCAATATATATTATGTCATTTTTTAGTTCATTATTTGGCTCTAGTACCTCTAAGAGCGATGTTATAAAACTGCTAAGTTCAGAGGAATTTAAAACACAAGTTGAAAATAAAAAGGTTCAATTAGTAGATGTAAGAACATATAAAGAGTTTAATGGAGGCCATATTAAAGGCGCAAAAAATATCGACTTTTTTTCTGGCAAGTTTAAAGCTGAATTTGATAAATTAAATAAAGACAAAGCATTATATATATACTGTCGTAGTGGTGGTCGTAGTAGACAAGCTTCAAAAAAATTAGAAGCTATAGGATTTACAGAGATATATGATTTAAAAGGCGGAATATTAAAATATAAATAAGTTAATATGAAGCGTTCTTTTATTATTATAATATTATCCGTTTTTATTTTTAGTTGCAACGATTCAAAAGATAAAAATATATCCTCATTTGATAAACAGTTAGAAGCAAATAATCATCCTGGGAAAAAGTTGATGGAAACTAATTGTTATGTATGTCATAGCCCTACAGCAAGCCATGATGATAGAATTGGACCACCTATGATTGCTATAAAAAAACATTACATTGATGAAAAAACAACTAAAAAAGAGTTTATAGTCTCAATGCAATCATGGATAAAAAATCCTAATGAGGCAGATGCAAAAATGCGTGGTGCAGTTAAACGTTTTGGTGTTATGCCTAAACAAGGCTATCCAGAAGAAACTATTGCAAAAATAGCAGATTATATGTTTGATTTTGATATTGATAAGCCAGAGTGGTTTGATGAGCATTTTAATGAAGAGCATGGTAAAAATCATGGAAAAGGAATGAGACATGGAAAGGGTAAAGGAAAAAGGAAACATAAAGAACAAGCAAATACTAATCTTGAAGATTTACCTTATGGTGAGCGTGGCTTAAAATATGCATTATCAACAAAAGCAGTTTTAGGTAAAAATCTAATGGGAACCATTCAAAAAGAAGGTACACTAGCTGCATTAAACTTTTGTAATGAACGTGCTTATCCACTAACAGATAGTATGGCAGTAGTTCTTAATGCGTCCATTAAACGCGTTAGTGACAAACCTAGAAATCAAAAAAACAAGGCTAATACTTCAGAATTAAAGCATATTGAAACATTTAAAACTCAATTAGCAAACAAACAAGAAATGCATCCTATAGTTAATGAAACTAATGATGAAGTAACGGTATATTATCCTATAACGACTAATAGTATGTGTTTACAATGCCATGGTAAGCCAGAAGCTAATATAAAGCCAGAAGTATTAAAAACACTAACTTTATTATATCCAGAAGATAAAGCAAAAGGTTATACTGAAAACCAAGTGAGAGGTATTTGGAATGTTTCTTTTAAAAAAGATTAAGATAATTTAAGATGAGTAAATTTTCTGAAATAATTAATGGTGATAAACCTGTTTTAGTAGATTTTTTTGCAGAATGGTGTGGTCCATGTAAAATGATGGCACCGATTTTAAAAGAGGTGAAAGATCATTTAAAAGATAGAGCGACTATTATTAAAATTGATGTCGATAAAAATCAAAACTTAGCTACTAAATATCAGGTGAGAGGAGTACCAACATTAATTTTATATAAGAATGGTCATCAAATATGGAGACAATCTGGTGTTGTTCAAAAAGATGATTTAATTAATGTTGTTTTAAATAATCTCTAATAATAAAGATGTTATTAGCTGACAAATGTCATCTTTATTATTAATCTTACTTGTTAATTTAGCCTCAGTAAACCAAAATATAGAAACCAATGATCAATAAATTACTAATATACGATCACAATAACGGAGTCATAATGATTGCTGTATTTGCATTAGTCTGTGTTATTTTAGCAGGTGTGCTTATTAGTTTTATGTCTAGTGGAAAAAAGAAAGAAGACAATAACGAAACTAACTAAAGTTAATTTAATCTTTTGTAGTTCTGCTGCAAATTTGCTGTATTGTATTTAAAGAATTCTTCTTGAATTTAAGTAAAAATGATAGAGGCTAAATATTTTTTGTAATATTTAGCCTCTATCGGTTTTTATGTGTTAAGTTAATCCATTTTCCTTTTGTATCTACTGTAATGGTACTATCATTTCACAATCTATTTCATTAATAATATTTTTAGGATTATTACTTTCTCTTTGTTATTCACACACTTTATGTTCTAATATTCCTACCATATTTATATTAACTCATTTATGGAGTTGCTAATTTATAATTAATGTAAATAATGTCAATTATTTTGTTAAAGCATTCGATTGTCAGTGACTAAGTGCTTATTTCGGTTATTTAATTTATGTTTTACAATTAATAGTTTCAACTCAAAAACACATATTTAAGACATAATTGTCTTTTATGATTTTTGTCATGTTTTTAGCTTAATTCTTGGTCTATATTTGAAAAAAAAGACAAAAATATCTTTTTTAAACTAACTTAATACAATTAAAATGTTATCAAAGAAACAAGCTAGAAACTTTTTTATTGGCGGCACCTTTGTAACGTTTTTGGTTTTTATTGGCTTGACCGTTTATTCATTGTCAAAACCTCAGGATCAGGCAAATAGCGAAAACATTACAGAAGCTGTTGTAAGAGGAAAAGTTATTTGGGAAGAAAACAATTGTATGGGATGCCATACAATTTTGGGTGAAGGTGCTTATTATGCACCAGAGCTTACAAAAGTTATTGACCGATTAAACATTAAGTACGACGGTCAAGGAGAGGAAGTAATTAAAGGAATCTTAATGTCTGAAGTGCCATGGCAACCCAATGGTAGAAAAATGGTTGCTTATGGATTTACAGAGCAAGAAGCAGAAGACATGATAGAGTTTCTGAAATGGATTGGTGAAATTGATTTAAATGGTTTTGATAGAGTAGTATCACCATTAGCAAAAGATAAAATGACTAAACTTAAGTAATTATGAAATATAAATCACAAAAAGTAGCGTATTGGTTTTTTGCATTGTCAATGTTGTTACTTGTGCTTCAACTTGTTTATGGTTTCATAATGGGTTTTGCACGAATCGGACTAGATAATTTCCACGATTTTATCCCTTTTAATACTGCACGTGCAGTACATACAAATTTATTAGTGGTATGGTTACTCTCAGGTTTTATGGGAGCAGCTTATTATATTATACCAGAAGAAGCACAACGAGAATTAGTTAGTGTTAAATTAGCTTATGTACAGCTGATTAGTTTAGCAGTAGTTGGCGTTATTGCCATAGTCGGTTATCACTTTAACTATTGGGAAGGAAGAAAGTTTTTAGAAATTCCAAGACCATTAGATTATTTAGTAGTTGTTAATGTATTATTATTCTTAGGATTAATATTAGTAACACTATTTAAAGGAAAACGAAAAACAACCACAGCAATGGTGCTGTCTATGGGATTATTGTTTGCAGCATTACTATACTTGCCAGGAATGTTACCGTTTGATAGCCAGGTGACAGACTCATTTTTTAGATGGTGGGTTGTACACTTATGGGTTGAAGGTGTTTGGGAACTTATAATGGGAGGTATTCTTTCATTCTTATTAATAAAATTAACTGGAGTTGATAGAGAAGTTATTGAAAAGTGGCTGTATGTAATCGTTGGTATTACATTCTTATCTGGAGTTTTAGGGACAGGACATCACTACTATTACATTGGTGTAAATAAAATTTGGTTAATCGTTGGTGGAATATTCTCAGCATTAGAGCCTTTAGCATTCTTAGGTATGGCATTATTTGCTGTTAATATGTACAGAAAAGGTGAGAAAAAGCATCCTAATAAACTCGCTTTATATTGGACTATTGGTGCAGCCATAGTCTCATTTGTTGGAGCAGGATTATTAGGTTTTGCGCACACATTACCACAAACCAACATTTACACACACGGAACGCTTGTTACAGCAATGCATGGTCACTTAGCATTTTGGGGAGCTTATGGTATGATTGTATTAGCAATTATTAGTTATGCATTACCAAATTTAACAGGAAGAAAACTTTACCAAAGTGCGCGAGGAAGAGCTGCATATTGGTTGTCTAATATTGGTATGATAGGTATGACAGTTGCTTTTGGTGTTGCTGGTGTAGCCCAAGTATATTTAGAAAGAAAATTCAAAATGGACTTTATGGAAGTTCAAACAGAAATAAGTATTCATTTTGTGGTGTTAATCCTTTGCGCAGTAATGTTTGCTACAGGTATAGTACTTTATATTGTAGATTTTTATAAACATGGAAAGCCTACAGATGAAGCATTAGTAGTAACTTAATTTTTAAATCCCCTTTTTTAAAATTCAGAGTGTAATTGTGATTAATAGCGTAGATTATGCTCTGGATTTTTACTTTATAAAAAAGTTGTATGGAAAATAAACAACCTTATTACCTTCAAATAGGAAAAGAAGTAGAAGTCTTCAATAAAGCATATAGCAACAAATTGCCTTTTTTATTAAAAGGACCAACAGGAACAGGAAAATCTCGTTTTGTTGAGTTTATGGCTCATGAGTTAGATAGAAGATTAATAACAGTTTCTTGTAATGAAGAAACTTCATCTACCGATTTAATTGGTCGTTATTTAATTAAAGGTGCTGAAACCGTTTGGATTGATGGACCATTAACTATTGCAGTAAAAGAAGGTGCTATTCTTTATCTAGATGAAATTGCAGAAGCAAGACCTGATGTTATTGTAGCAATACATTCGCTAACAGATCATAGACGAGAGTTATTTATAGACAAATTAGGTGAAACCATAACTGCTCATGAAAATTTTTGTTTAGTAGCTTCCTTTAATCCAGGTTATCAAAGAGGATTTAAAGAATTAAAACCTTCCACAAGACAACGTTTTGTAGCTATGTCTTTTAGTTATCCTGAACCAAAAATTGAAACTGAAATTATTTCAGCAGAAACAGGATTAGAAGCATCAATTTCTACAAAGCTAGTTAACATAGCTAATAAAATTAGAAATCTAACCGAATTAGGTTTAACAGAAACTGTTTCAACACGATTATTAGTTGATGCAGGAAAGCTTATAAAAAGCGGATTACCAAAGCGTTTGTCTGTTCATGTTGCTGTTATTGAACCTCTTTCAGATGATTTAGAAATAATAAATGCTCTTAAAGATTTAAGTGATTTAATGATATAAACTTCTCTGTTTATGTTTGAGCCTGATGAATATATATTTACTAAGCTAGCTTACTACTTTAAAAGAAAGAAAAAGCAAAAACAAAAACGCTTAGAGCATATCGTTTATCTTAATGAATTAAAACCAAGATTAACTATCATTGCTAGAGCGTTAACAGGCAATGCTATTGATATTTATGAAGCTGAAAAGGAAGGTGGTTATAAGAATAATAACTTCTTTTTACCTTCTCAGGTGTCGCTTTTTAATGAAGCTGAATTAAACGTGTCTTTTTATCTGTTTAGAGTCTTATATTTATCTGTTCAGAAGGATTTAGGTTTTAATTGGAATGACAACAAAGAGCATGATGTAACAACTTCAAGAGAGCAAGCATTTAATGTTTCAAAAGATATATTAGAAGTATTATTTAAAGAATATCCTGCTGCTCAAAAAGTATATGACAAGCTTATAGCTTTACAAGAAACTTCTGCTAATAAAGAAGAAATTCAGCATTATATCCATGGAAAATGGATGGTTAATTCTTTAGATGATGAAAAGGAAGCATTGCAAAACTTTTCAGATAAAGTAAAGTCTAAAGATGAAGATATTACCACAAC
>NZ_JAOARH010000082.1 GCF_025210595.1 Winogradskyella sp. | reverse complement strand
TTCACAACTCGGTTTTTAATTATGATGTTGCCAGATTTTTTGCACTCGCAATGACATTTATTGTCTTATTTTGAAAATTGAGAAGCTACCTTTTCAGCCTTACGACTTTCAGAATAGTCATAGAAACCTTCTCCAGATTTTACTCCTAGTTTACCAGCTTGTACCATATTTACTAATAAAGGACATGGTGCGTATTTAGGATTTTTAAAGCCATCGTACATTACATTAAGAATAGATAAACAAACATCTAATCCTATAAAATCTGCTAGTTGAAGCGGACCCATTGGATGTGCCATACCTAATTTCATAACCGTATCAATCTCTTTAACACCAGCAACACCATTGTATAGTGTTTCAATAGACTCGTTAATCATTGGCATTAAGATTCTGTTAGCAACAAATCCTGGGTAATCGTTAACTTCTGTGGGTACTTTACCTAAAGTTTTAGATAATTCCATTATAGTATTGGTAACTTCATCACTAGTATTATAACCACGTATAATCTCTACTAATTTCATAATTGGTACAGGATTCATAAAGTGCATTCCTATAACCTTATCTGGTCGTGATGTTGCAGCTGCAATTTGAGTAATAGATATAGAAGATGTGTTGGTTGCTAAAATAGTATCCTCAGCACATGCTTCATCTAATTGCTTAAATATCTTTAATTTTAGATCTACATTTTCTGTAGCAGCCTCTACAACTAAACTAGTGTTTTTAACACCTTCTTCAATATTAGTAAAGGTTGTTATATTATTAAGCGTTTCTGTTTTGTCTGCTTCCGATATTTTTTCTTTGGCTACCATTCTGTCTAAGTTTCTAGAAATGGTATCTAATCCTCTTTTAAGAGAAGCTTCACTAATGTCTATAAGTTGTACTTTAAATCCAGATTGAGCAAAAGTGTGGGCAATTCCATTTCCCATTGTACCTGCTCCGATTACTGCTATGTTTTTCATTGAAATTTTATTTCATTCCCACTAAATGGAAATCTGTTTAATATTTAATTTAAAATAAGAATTGAATTTGTAATTTGATAGATTACTTCAGTCGTTCTTTCTTCGTAATGACTTTTCTTTTTTAAAACTGATTAATAATCATTGTAGCCACACGTAAAGCCTCTGTACCATCATGTAGTGTTACAATAGGTTTTGTGTTGCTATTAATGGCATTTGCAAAAGTTTCTAACTCATCTAAAATAGCGTTATTACCTTCAACATCAGGATTGTCAAAATAGATTTGCTTTTTAACACCCTCTGCGTTTTGTAAAATCATATCGAAATCACCAGGTGTTTCTGGTGCATCTTTCATTTTTACAACTTCACATTTTTTCTCCAAGAAATCTACAGAAATGTAAGCATCTTTCTGAAAGAAACGTGTTTTACGCATGTTTTTTAAAGAAATTCTACTTGCTGTTAGATTAGCAACACAACCATTTTTAAATTCAATACGAGCATTGGCAATGTCTGGTGTTTCGCTAACTACAGAAACGCCACTTGCAGAGATGTGTTTTACAGGAGAATTAACGACACTAAGAATAATATCAATATCATGAATCATTAAATCCAATACTACTGGCACATCAGTTCCGCGAGGATTAAATTCAGCCAAACGATGTGTTTCTATAAACATAGGATTATCGATTTTATCCTTCACCGCAATAAAAGCAGGATTAAAACGCTCAACATGGCCTACTTGTCCTTTAACACCATGTTCTGCAACCAATGTTCTAATGGTTTCTGCCTCTTCAACAGTATTGGTTATAGGCTTTTCTATAAAGATGTGTTTTCCTTTTTTTATAGCTGTTTTGGCACAGTCGTAATGCGAAAGAGTAGGAGTTACTATATCTACAACATCTACAGCATCTATTAATGCTTCAATAGTATCAAAGTATTTGTAACCAAATTCTTCTGTGACACGTTTTGCATTTTCAGGATCGGCATCGTAGAAACCCACGAGCTCATATTTATCAGATTGATTGAGTAATCTTAAATGGATTTTACCAAGGTGACCAGCACCCAGAACACCAGCTTTTAGCATGTTTTTCAGTTTTTAACAAAAATAGTCGTTTTGAATTAAAAATTTAAAAAAGAAAATATAAAAAACTAAGAATTCAATAATTGAATTTTGAGATTGCAATTCGGTTTAGTTTAGATTAATTTTGTGTGAAACTAAACTAAGATTTGAAAGATACATTTAAGCATCAAGGTATGCGTCAACAGCTTGTTGAAACACTTGTTAAAAAAGGAATTAAAGACACAGCTGTGCTAAAAGCTATTGGTAAAATACCAAGACATCTTTTTATGGATTCAGGATTTATAGATCATGCTTATGTAGATAAAGCGTTTCCTATAGGTGCAGACCAAACCATTTCACAGCCTTATACGGTTGCTTTTCAATCTGAATTATTGCAGATAAAACCAGGTGATAAAGTTTTAGAAATAGGAACAGGTAGTGGCTACCAATGTGTTGTTTTAATAGAGCTTGGTGCTAAAGTTTACAGTATAGAGAGGCAGCAAGAGTTGTTTAAAAAAACATCTAAATTTTTACCTAAAATAGGATATAGAGCCAAAAAGCTAATATTTGGAGATGGTTATAAAGGATTGCCAGAAGAAGCACCTTTTAAGAGTATTATTGTAACAGCTGGTGCACCTTTTGTGCCAAATCCATTATTAAGTCAGCTTGCTATTGGAGGAAGATTGGTTATTCCTGTTGGTGATGAGGTTCAAATTATGACACTTTTTATTAGAAAAGGCATAAAAGAATTTGAAAAGCATGAATTGGGTGAATTTCGCTTTGTACCAATGCTAGAGGATAAGAATTAAAAATCATCTATAGTAATTCCTAAATGGAAGTGAAGATAGATGTTTATGAATAATGATAGATTTGTCATCAGAATTTGATTCAGGATCTCATTAAAATAGATTTGTTTTTTTAAATTATCTTTAGAGAGCATTCAAAATAAATTCCATGAAAAAAATTACACTTTTACTTATTCTCTCTATTCAGATTTCCTTTTCTCAAGGCTATACCGAATATTTAACAGGTAATTCAACAGATTTAGTGGTGGCACCAAGCGCTGGTATTTGTATGATGGGAGGAGCTAGTGAAAGTGATGAAGCTATGGTATGGTTTCTTAATAAGGCAAATGGTGGAGATGTTGTGGTATTGAGAGCTTCTGGGAGTGATGGTTACAATGATTATTTCTATTCGCAACTTGGTGTTACTATAAATTCTGTAAGAACATTTGTTATTGATAATGAAGAAGGTGCAACAAATTCTTATGTTTTAGATAAGGTTGAAAAAGCAGAAGCCATTTGGTTTGCAGGTGGAGATCAGTATGATTATGTCAGCTTTTTTAAAGATAATGATTTAGAAGCTGTTTTAAATGACTTTATAAATGTAAAAGGAGGAGTTATTGGTGGTACAAGTGCAGGAATGGCCATTTTAGGAAGTGCTTATTTTTCGGCAGAAAATGGTACAGTTACTAATGCACAGGCTCTAAGTAATCCATATCATTATAGGATGACATTAGGTTACAATGATTTTTTAGAAATACCTTATTTAGAAAATATTATTACAGATACACATTACGATGATCCAGACAGACGTGCTAGGCATAGTACATTTTTAGCGCGTTATGCTACCGATAATTCATCGAGAGCCTTTGGTATTGCTTGTAATGAATATACTGCAGTCTGTGTTGATGATGATGGAAAAGCTTACGTTTATGGAGATTATCCTAATTATGAAGAACATGCTTTTTTTATTCAAACAAATTGTGCTTCAGAATTTCTACCTGAGAGTTGTAGTGCAGGCAATCCACTAAATTGGCTTAGAAATAATGAAGCTTTAAAGGTTTATAAAGTTCCAGGAATGCCTACAGGCGAAAATTATTTTGATTTAACGGATTGGCAGAGTGGTAGTGGAGGAGAATGGCAAAATTGGTATGTTGATAATGGTGTGTTTATGACAAGTGCTACTGAGAATCCTAATTGTGCTGATTTGTTATCAGTTTCAGATGTTGTTTTAGAGAAGATTCAGGTTTATTCGAATCCTTTTTCTAACGAAATAAGAATTCAAACAGATGTTAATAATTTAAGCATACAGATGTTCGATATTTTAGGAAAACAAGTTGAAGTTGTATTGGGTTCAAATAAAATAGATACCACATCTCTTAAACATGGTATCTATTTTTTAACTATTGAAAACGAAATGTCTAAAAAGACATTTAAGCTTGTTAAAAATTAATCAACATACTTTCTATAAGCTTCCTCGCCATTTACTATTGGTAAGGTTAATGAGGTGTTGTGTAACTCAATCGTTAATTCTGTTCCTCGTTCTGGATGAATGGTGAATTCTTTATCGCTAGAAAAAATCATTAACCCAATTTGCTGACCAGCTTTTATAATTTGATCGTCTGGCTGTAAGTCGAAATTTACAGTATAAAAACGACCAGGAATTAAATCTTCTTCTTCAGTTAAGGATTTGTAGTTTTTAGGATCTGCCCAACCACGTGTAATTATATTCTCAGTAATTTTTGAAGCATTTTCATCCCAAGGTAAGGATACTAACCAAACCGATAAGTTAGCCGCTGGCTTATTACTAGATAAGGTAATTTTTACTTTTGGAACTCCAGAAATATGAAGATCATTTTTTAATTTGGGTGTTACATAAAGTAATCTATGGTTTGAGTTTTTAGATTTAGCTAACTCTGCACCAGAAAACGAGACGTCATCGGTTAAAGTTTCTTCTAACTCTATGATGTCTGCACTTAGAGTTAGTCCTCCTACAGTATTCCCTCCTTCAGTTAGATTTAAAACAACATCTTGGGCATTTGGATTTGGATAATCTAAATACGCTGTAGGTTGTTGTCTATCATCATATTCTCTAACAATATAAGCTTTGTGCTTTTCTTCATCAACGCCATTATCAATACCATGAAGGTACTTTGTAAACCATTTATTCATCATTGAAGTTGGTGGTGGTCCACCATGTCCGTTTTGATGATAATAAATCTGAGCAGGAAGTCCTTTTTCTTTTGCTGCTTTATAAATACGGTAGCTATGCTCTGGCATTACATTCCAGTCGTTAAATCCATGAGACATTAGTAAAGCGGCTTTCATGTTATCCATTTGGTTGAGGTAATCGCGACCTGCCCACCAATCGTTATAATCTCCGCTTTGACGATCCATGTTGTTCATCATATCTGTATCTCTTACAGTCTTATTATTATAAGCACGTTTATCTTCATCTCCACTATGAATAAAATCATAAAGTACATCAATATCTTCACCTAAATAACCACCAGGTGAGCGTACTAAACCATTAGAACGGTAATAATGATAATACGATGTATTTGGCGCAATAGGAATAATAACTTCTAAACCTTCTACACCAGTTGTAGCTGCTGCTAATGGTAAAGTACCGTTGTAAGAAGTGCCTGTCATGCCAACTTTTCCTGTAGACCAAAAGGCTTTAACTTCTTTCTTTCCATTACGTTTTGTATAGCCTTTTCCTCTACCACATAACCAGTCAATAACTGCTTTTGGAGCTAAAGATTCGTTAGGTCCACCAACAGTTGGTGCTCCATCAGATAGTCCTGTGCCTGGAGAAGATGAATGCACAACAACATATCCTCTAGGTACCCATTTTCTAATATGCGAATTAGAAATTATAGGTCGTTGTCCTAGACGTTTAACTTCTGGGTGAACACGTTCTTTAGATTTTCCGTTTAATTCGCGTTTTACATCCCACATTATTCCTGGTTCATCACCAGCAACTCCAGCAAAATATGGACTTGTGACATAAATTATAGGTAACTTTAAACCTTCGGTTTCTGTTTGTTCTGGTCGTGTTACAGATACGTGCATTCTATCCTTTTTACCATCTCCATCTGTGTCAAATTCTGTTTCTACCCAAAGGTCGTGACGTAACCATTTGCTAGTATCACTAAATGCATCTACAATTTGAGCTTCACCATCTTTAAAGATTGGTGTTGCTTTTTCAGTGGTATTTTGAGCATAACTGAAAATTGAAAATGCTAACGCAATAATTAAAATTGAATTAGGTTTAATTGTTTTTAACATGGTGTTGTTTTTTCTTTTGATAAAAATACGGTGTAAATTTTAGGTTTCAAATTTTGTTATTTTATGCCTTTTAAAAATAATAAATAGATAGTTAATTTTTAGGTAAATATTCTTTAGGTATAGGATTGTCTTTAGTTTCTTGCATCCAGTAAATGTTAATAATCCACCAACGTTTGCCATCGTTCATTAATTGGATACTATTAATACCTCTCATAAAAGGCTTATCATCACTTTTGTTTTTAAAAGACTCGTATGTGCTAAATACTTGAGTAATATTGCCAAAAGTTTGAATGACTCTATTGATTTCGACTTCATGAAACCCATTTTCGTATAACCATTTTCCTGAGCTTTTCATATAATCTTCAGGTGTCATATAGCGAGCAATATGTTCACCTTTTTTGTTTTTGCCAGTTGGGATTAACTTTGCGTCTTTATGAAATAAGTGTTTAAACAAATCCCAATTGCGTTCTATGCCAGCATCTCCAGAAATAACTAAATATAAGGTCTCTAATGTGCTATCTAATGTAGCAACTTGTTTTGAGTAGTCTTTATTATCTTGGGCATTTATACTATAACCCACAAGTATAAATAATAAAAGAATATTCTTCATAATACTTAGCTTCAATCGTTAAAAAATGTTCCTGTATTGATTATTAATTAAGTGTTTGCAAGAACTTTAAGATTATCAAAGTTAAAAGAATTTTAAACCAAACAAAATGGCATCACTCTGAAATCCGCTTTGGTAAGATCTTACATAATCTACTCTTAAGAATCGCCATTTTCCCCAACCAATATTGTCAACACCAATACTATATTCTTGATAAGGTTTAAAATCTGGTGTTGAAAGTAAATGAGCACCTAATACTAGATTAAAATTAAGCTTGTTTAATAAAGGGATTTTTCCTAAGATAAAGCCATTAAAATCATGCTCAGCATGTGCTTCTAAATAAGCGTCATTGGTGCTACCAGCATAATATGGTAAATTATTAAATACATTAGTGTAATTGCCTTGTGTACTTACATGGGTTTGGTTGCCATTAAAATGTTGATAATCCATAAAAGCAATGTCATCTGCATTAAAAAACTTACCAGCTCTTAAGTTGTATCTAAAACGACCTTTGTCTGCAATATTAAAAGATTGATATAGTCTCGCTTTAATTTGGTCAAAATTATAATCGCTATTGGTTGCTCCAAAGCCTTTTTCGTAGCTTAATACTAAGGTAGGGTAGGCGTCGTTACCAATATTGAATTTACTGTCTGGATAGCTTAAATATTCTTGCCCAAAATTAATTTGTGCAGTTATATTGGCTTTAAGAATGTTATGAGTTTCAAAAGGTGCCACATCATAAGCAGTTTCATCTAATGGATTATTACTGGTGTATACATCATTATCTTCATTGATAAATACTTGATCTGTTGTGTTAAAAAGTGCTTTGCGTCTTTCGTAACTTAAATTTGAATACAATCGGAATCCATTAAACAGCTCTTCAGAATAATTTAATTGAATAAAACTACGATCGTACAATTTTATATAGTTGTCTTCAAAAAATAAAGTGCTAATAGAGTTTATAAAAGGAGTAATAGGATTTGATGGATTGTATTGCTCTGTTCGAACACCACCAAATAATGATAAAATTCGTCTATTAGTATTATTAAACTTATAAGTTAAAGAGCCAGTAGCTCTTAAACGTTCATCAGAAAAACCATATTGAAAATTAGCGTTTGCTGAAAAATAACGTTTAAATTCATCAAAACTTTTGGTATAAAATAGATTGGCTTTTGCAGTGTAACCTTGTATAGTGTTAAATTGAATACCATCTAAAGGAAAGCCGTAACCAAAACTATAGTTTTTATGAGAATTTCTATAAGAATAACTTAATATATTGCCAAGTTTAAATTTGTTGTTAACACGGTCTATAGAGTCTAAATAAGGTTTTGATTCTCTTACAATTTGAATACTATCTTTTTTAATATAGTCTTTGCGTTCTTCTATGGTTAGGGGAACAGGTCTTATTGTATTCCAATATAAAGAGTCTTTTTTATTAGCTTTATCTTCAAAAGCGATAAGTTCTCTACCAAAATCATCTTTTGTTAAACCTGTATTAAATTCATAATTACTATAAACAGCTGTAAAGCGTCCGTCACCTTTTATACTTAAGAATTTATATTTAAAATCAATACTTTGCGAGATAATAGCCCAAATATTATCGTTTTCTGAATAAGAAAAACTTTGTTGTAAAGAAATGACATCAACAGCAGGAATACGTGCTTGTACTCCGGTAATATCTAATTCAGTGGCATAAATAGCCCAATGGTTTTCAACAATGTATATGGTTCCGGAAAAAACAGGGTCATTTTTTCGTTTTGGAATAACATTAATTTTATTGATAAGGTTACCACGCTCGTCATAAAAAATTCCTTCAAGGTTATAACGATAATAACTAAATGCATTATTTGCAATAGGAGAGACAATTTCGTTACCAAACTCAATAGTATTATTGTAGAGGTTGTAATTTACATCTAATGCGCTGTTAAAGCTAAAACCATTATCGTCTCCACTTACTTTAGAGGCTGTGATTTTTTCTTTGAGTTTTTTGGGTCTTAAATATTGAATTTTAGAAATGGTTTCTGATAGGTAAATTATACCACTACGTGTAGAATCTAATCCACCATAAAAATCACCAACTTCTTGGCCAAAGAT
Source organism: Winogradskyella sp. (assembly GCF_025210595.1). GTDB lineage: Bacteria > Bacteroidota > Bacteroidia > Flavobacteriales > Flavobacteriaceae > Winogradskyella. Next base: position 14,181 of record NZ_JAOARH010000082.1, on the reverse strand, counting down.
TTTTTTAGGCGCATCTTTTATTCTAATTAATCCTCTGGAATAGAAATCGGCTTTAAACGAGTTTATTTTTTCAAGATTTTCTTTACGTTTAGCAATAGTTTGCCTTATGATGGCATTAGCAGGGTTTTCTTCAGTTTCTAAAACGACTTCGTTTAATGAGACAGATTCTTCTTCTAAAGTAATATCAATATTAAATGGAAATTTATCTATGGTCACTTTTTTCTTAACTGTTTTAAAACCCAAATAGGTGTAAATTATGGTATAGGTTTTAGGTTTGGAAATGCTGAGTTCGTAGTAACCATCGTCATTACTAGTGGTGCCTTTGTATGTGTTTTCGATTAAAATATTAACAAAAGGCAAGGGTTCTCCTTTTTTGTTTGTAATGGTTCCGGTAATTTGAGCTGAAGCTAAAGTGCTTAAGGTAAAAAAGAAAAGATTGAGTAGAATTCTGTTCATAGTGTTTGATTGATGGTTTATATTTTAAGATGAAATTAATGATTTAATCAAATTTCATGCCTGTATTTTTATAGACGTTATTATATAACGAATGGTTGCCTATAAAGTTTCAAACTTATGTGAAAAAATAGATGAGATGCGTTAGAGGAATCTTAAACTTATCGGAAATTTTTCTTAATTCGGTCTAAGTTACGTTTGTTGTCGCGATCCTTTATAGTATCGCGTTTGTCGTAAAGTTTTTTTCCTTTTCCTAGAGCTATTTCTAACTTAGCTAGGCCTTTTTCATTAATAAATAAGCGAAGCGGAATAATAGCATTACCTTTTACGTTAACTTCTTTTTCAAGCTTTTTAAGCTCTCTTTTGTTAAGTAATAATTTTCGTTCGGCTTTTGGTTTATGATTGTAGTAATTGCCAAACGCATACTCTTCAATGGTCATGTTGATAACAAAAAGTTCGCCATGGTCATTAAATTCGCAAAAACTTTCGGCAATAGAAGCTTTACTAGCTCTTATAGATTTAATTTCAGTACCAGTAAGTACAATTCCAGCAGTATATTTGTCTAATATCTCGTACTGAAATTTTGCCTTTTTGTTAAGTATGTTAACCGTTTTTTGCATGGTTGTCAAAGATAATAAGAAAGTAATAAGTACAAAGTGTAAAAGCTTGTTGTGTGTATTATTGTAAACTAATATTTAATTTTACGACTCTATAATCTAAATTTAGTATATGAAATATCTATTATCTTTATTAATTGGTGTAATGCTATTTAATTGTAAAAACGATTCTAAAACTATGGTTTTAGGTGCACAGGAAATTATTAATAAATCTATTGAGGTTTCTGGTGGAAAACAATTTGAAAGTTCAGTAATACGATTCAATTTTAGAGATAAGTACTATGTAGCTCGTAGAGATAAGGGTAATTATTCTTTGATAAGAATGTTTGCAGACGGTAAAGATTCGGTTTTCGATTTACTAACTAATAATAGTTTTGAGCGTTTTATAAATAATAGAAATGTAAGGTTAGTGGATTCAATGATTCCCAAATATTCAGCATCTGTAAATTCGGTACACTATTTTTCAGTATTACCTTTTGGGTTAAATGATAAAGCGGTTAATAAGGAATTGCTTGGAGAGGAAAAAATTAAGAATAAAGATTATTATAAAATTAAAGTGTCGTTTAATGAAAAAGGAGGAGGCGAAGATTTTGAAGATGTATTTGTTTATTGGGTTGATAAAAAAATGTTTAAGGTAGATTACTTAGCGTATTCTTATAATGAAGAAGGTGGAGTAGGAGTGCGTTTTAGAGAAGCTTATAATGAGCGTTTTATAAATGGACTACGCTTTGTAGATTATAATAATTTTAAGACAGAAAGCCATACAATTGAACTTATAGATTTAGGAAATGCATTTGAAAAAAATAAACTAAAACTTTTGTCTAAAATAGAGCTTAAAAATGTTGAAGTTGAATTGCTTAGCATTTAAAAAGAGCTAAAAATGAACGTAGTTAAAGTTTAATTACGTTCATTTTTAGCCTATAGTAAATTACCTTCCTAAATAACCACCATCTACAGGTATTATTGTTCCTGTAACATAATCGCTTGCAGAAGAAGCTAAGAAAACTGTTAGTCCTTTTAGATCTTCACCAGTTCCCCAACGTTTCATAGGTACTCTCATAAATACCTCATCGGTTCGTTTTTTGTCATTAATGATACCAGCATTTAACTGAGTATCCATATAACCAGGTGCTATGGCGTTTACACAAATACCTTTTGCTGCTAAATCGTTAGATAATGCTTTTGTAAGTTGTCCAACACCACCTTTAGATGCTGCATAAGCAGGAATAGTAATTCCCCCCAAAAAACTCATTAAAGAAGCTACATTTATAATTTTACCTCCATTGTTTTTTAGCATGGTATTGGCTGCATATTTGCAGTAATAAAACGTAGCATCTAAGTTAATGGCAATTACTTTACTCCATTCTTCTTCAGGGAATTGCTCGCTAGAATATCTTCGTTGAATTCCAGCAGAATTCACTAAAATATCTAATTTGTCTCCGAGGATTTCTAGTGCTTTTTTGTAAGAAGATTTTATGTCATCAATCTTACTCACATCTGCTTTAACAGAATCCACGTTCAAATTCTTTTTTTTCATCTCATCGCAGATATTGTACATTCTATCATCAATATCTATGACCACAACTTGCGCACCTGCTTCGGCTAAAGCTTCTACCATGGCTTTACCTAAATCTCCAGCTCCTCCTACTACAATAGCTTTTTTATCATCTAAACTGAATTTTTCTAATATGTTAATGTTCATTTTTGGTTGGTTGTTTGGATTAATATTTTAATTAATGATGATTATAGTCATCTGTATTCCATAAGTCTGTCCATTCTAATACCATATCTTCTCCTTTGTCATTTCTTACATCTAAGATGTTTTGGATGTCTAGAATGGTTTGGTTTGTTTCAGCAACAGAATCTGAAACGGTGTATATTCTATATAATACTTGTCTTTCTGTACCTACCATTGCTGGTAATACTTCATCACCTTCTTTAAATCTTTCTACAACGAAAATAACATTTTTATGACTCTTTATTTTGTCTAAACCTTTTATTGAATCTATTTTGCCATCTTTTAATAAAACCCAAATAGAACAGGCTTTTTTACCTCTAAGCATATAATCATTTTGCTCTGCAAAGTTGTCTTCTCCAAAAACACCAGTTAAGGCAAAGTTTAATAACATTTTTCTGTGATCAAAGCCATTAATATGTGCTAAAGGTATATGAGGTGCTTCTCCTTGTAATCTAAATCCTGGGTCATAGCTATAGAAAACACCATCTTCTACAAAAAATTGGACATTTAAAACACCATTTTTAACATTAGTGGATTTGAATAATTCACATAGTTTTGGGTTTACATTTTTTACAAATTCTTCCGTGTGTTTAGAAGGGTATAATGTTGCTAAGCCAATTGGGCTAGAATCTCCTTGTAATCTAGTTAATGTTCTATCGTATATAGCAGATAAATGAGGAATACCATCTTTAAAAGTGTAATATGCAGCCATGTCATCACATTTAGAATCCATGTATTTTTCAACGAGTACAATGCCTTTTTTAGAGAATTTAAGCACATTTTTTACTGTTTCGTTATAATCTGCCTCGTCTCTACAAATTTTCATGCCTACACCTCCACCACTATCTACTGGTTTTACCATTAGAGGAAGATCTACATTTTCAGGTTTTCTAATAGCTTCATCTTTCTTAATGTATATACCAGGAATATCTTGTACGTTATATTCTTCACAATAACGTTTGTAGCCATCTTTGCTACAAAACGCTTCAATGGTTCCATCAGTAGCGTAACATGGTAGGTTTAAGCGTTCGCAAATTTCTTTGTATGGTTTTACTAAGATGTCTGCAACACCAACAAGTACTCCGTCTACATCATTTTCCGTAGCTACTTTTACAATTCCATCTATGTCAAAGCCATCAATGTCATATGTTTTAGCAGCAAACTTTTTTGCTGGTGCATTTGGGTTTGGGTCTATGACTATGGTATGTAGTCCCATATTATTAGCAATTTCAACTAAAACTCCAGTTTCAGGATTTCCGCCAAGTATTATTATTTTTTTCATTGTTGTTAATTTTTTAGGGGTTTAAATTTGGGTTAGGGAATTTGTTTTGTTTAGGTTAAATATAAAGTCTTGATTAAAGCCTAAGTCCTCAAGAAGGCTTTTAATTGTTGCTTCATCTGTGTTAGGTTTAACAATTTTAGATTGGTTTATGCCCATTAATTCTAGTTCTGTTTTTAATGATTTATGAACAGATGGATTTATAGTAGCAATGATAAGATAATCGAACTCATTATTAGAAATGCTACTTATAGGGTTAACTGTAGTTTCTCCAATTTTTAAATCGTGAAAATCTACATCTATCCACTTAGTTATTTTAAAATATTCTGTTTTTAGGTTTGTGGATAATATGTGTTGCCCAAAAGAACCAGAACTATAAACTACAACTTTTGATTTTTTAGTAGTGTTTAAGAATGGGTTAAACCATGAATCTCTTTTTTCATTATATATTAACCCACCAGATCTTACTAATATTTGAGAATATAAATAATAGGTGATTTGTTGATTTAAATTTTCTAAGTCTAAAACACCACTAAGCTTTGTTTTTAGAAAGTTCATTAAAAGCCCAAGTCTGTAGTACTCTGTTTTAGGGTTTTCAATTGACTTTACTATAGAGTCATGTCTTTGTCTGTAGTAATACAAAGGTATTTTGCTTATAACAAGGCGCTTAGAAAGTGCCAAATACGAATAGGTTATGGCAGCGTCTTCACCCATTACAATATCATTAGGTACATCAAAAAGAACTTTTTCTAAAAGATCTTTTTTAAAAAGTTTATTCCAAACGTAAGTGGACATACCATGCTCACAAAATTCACCATTGTAGATGGCTTTAGGTAAAATTTTAGATTTTATTTTTTCTTCATCATAAAAGCCAGTGTTATTTGGTTTTATGGTTTCAATTTTGCCATCAAATTCTCTAAAGTGACCAGTTACAACTAAATCAGCATCATTAGCAATAGCTAGTTTGTATAAGGTGTCTAAGTAAAAATGATCCACCCAATCATCTCCATCGACATAGGCAATGTGAGTACCTAAAGCTGCTTCTAAACCAGCTTTTCTGGCGGATAATAAACCGCCGTTTGGTTTATGAATTACCTTTACTCTTTTGTCTACATTTGCAAAATCATCACAAATCTTAGGACAATTGTCTGGACTACCATCGTCTACAAGTATTAATTCAAAATCTTTAAAAGATTGTTGTAAAATACTGTCGATACACTTGGATAGGTATTTTTCTATTCCATAGATAGGAACAATAACACTAACCTTTATAGAGTTCATAGTTTTATATCTTAATTTAATTTTATGTGAAATAATCCACTTCCGTTGAAGTAATTAGACTCTTCTTCGTTTTTTGCTGTTGTAACATAGAGGTTTGATTCATCATCAAAACAACACGAAGTCACATTAGAAAATGGAAGTTTTATTTCATTTAATTTTTTACCGTTTTTGGGATTCCATTGCGAAACACAAAATCCTCCCCATTCTGCTATCCATAACATGCCTTCTTTGTCTATACACATACCGTCTGGGCTACCATTGTCATCAAATGTAATGACATAATCAACAAACTCTACGTCGCCTGTATTAATGTTATAGTTATATTTTGCGACTTTTTTTGTTGGTGTATCAATAAAATAAAGCACTTTGTTATCTGATGTAAAAGCAAGACCATTTGAAATGGTAGTGTTTTTTATAATTATTTTAGATTTACCATTTTGATATGAATAAACATTACCAATATTATCAATCACTTCTGGATAACCCATTGTACCAATAATGTAACGTCCTTCAGCATCTTCTATACCATCATTATATCTTACATTAAATGGAATTTCTATTTGAAATTTAAAGGTTGCTTTAAGTGAGTTAAAATCTATTTCATAAAAGCCATTTTTGGATGCTACCAGTACTATTTTGTTTGAAATAAGATAGATGTTACTTGTAGGCGAATCTAATTGTATACTCTGTATTTCTTTAGTTTTGGGATTGTAACAAAATACTAAGCCATCAAGAATTGAAACAAAATATAACAGTTGATTTTTTGTGTCAAAAATTGGACCTTCAAAGAGCTCAGAAGATTGAGAAAAGTAAATTAAGTTTGATGCCATTTAGTTTTGGTCTATATAAATTCTCCTCCAGTTATTCTTATTATAGATCCTGTTGTCATTGCAGAATCATCTGATATAAAGTGCATCACAGCTGGTACGGGATCAGTAGGGTTTAACATACGTCCCATAGGAATAATGCTTCCGGCATTATTTTTTAATTCATCTTCACTAATACCTTCTTGTGCACGTAGTTGTAGTTCGCCTTCAGTATTGGTCCAGCCCATAACAAGGTAATTAGACCTAATTCCGTATTTAGCATAATGATGTGCTATATGATTAGATAGTGTATATAATGTGCCTTTTGTTAGCGCATAAGCGGTTCGGTCTTCTTGCCCATAATCCATATGTGCAGATCCAAAAAATACAATAGACCCTGCTTTATGTTCCATCATGGATCTTAAAATATGTTTTAATAGAAAGTAAGGTGCTTTTAGATTAACATTAAATACTTTGTCATAAGTATCCTCATCAGTATCTATTAGAGACGAAACAGGCGTAATACCAGCATAGATTATTACAGCATCTATTTTTTTAAAACGTTTTATAGTTTCTTTATAATAATCTTCTATACCACCTATAACGTTGAGGTCTATTTGATGAAAATATAATTTTTCTTTAGAATCTGTAGACTCAATAATTTTGTTAGCAAGTTTAGAATCTCGACCGCAAAAAGCTATATTATAACCTTTTTTTAAACAAGCTTTAAGTATCTCTTTACCAACACCTTTGGTGCCGCCTAATAACATTACTGTTTTCATAAATAATAAAAAAACAATCTCTTTAAATTAATATCCTCAAAACTAGTTATTTATTTTTAGAAATTGATTTTTTTATCTGTGTATTGATACTATTTACGGTAAATAGGTTAAGTGCAAAAAATCAGGTTTAATTGATGTGAGTTTTCATTCAATTTTTAAAAGAATAGAGGTTTTAGAATCTTCGGTAATTGTAACAATATAAAGATTAGAGTTGTTGTCTTCTGATATTTTTTTGTATTTATTCTCGCCGAGTAATCCATTTGCAAACATTGGTGTTGTATTACTATGACCTACAATTAAAACAGTTTTACCTTCTGTGTTTTTTTTGAACTCTTCAGTATTTAAATTTCTTGGGTCATAAAATTTAATGTCTACATTATTAGCTAATGCTGTTGGTTTTGCTGTTGCTCTTGTTCGGTTATAATTTGTGGAGTATACCATATCGAATTTTACATCACTAAATACATTTGCCCATTTCTTAGCTCTTTTTTTACCTGTTTCAGTTAAATGAGGATCTTTATTGGTTTTATCGGACTGATCTTTTTCTGCATGACGAATAAGATAATAAGTAGTCGTTTTTTGTTCTTCAATAGCGTGTTCTTGCGAAAACAGATTAAGCGAAACAAGAAGTGATAAAGTAACTAGAATGTATTTCATTTTGAGATATAAATTATTAATTACCTCTCAAAAATAGACTAGAATAATAGTATTTTGTCAAAAAAGTATGTTAAATACGTTTAAGCAAGTTCTAGGGCAATTTCAATCATTTGCCTAAACGTTGTTTCTCGTTCTTTACTTGAAGTGCGTTCACCAGTAACCAAAGAATCTGAAATTGTGAGGATAGCTAAGGCGTTAACATTGTGTTTTGCAGCTACAGTATAAAGCCCAGCAGCTTCCATTTCAACACATAATACACCAAATTTAGACCATTTTTTATAAGATTCTATATCATCTTCATAGAACTCGTCAGAGGATAATACATTACCTGCTTTTATAGGAATATTCTTTGCTTCAGCAGCTTTTACGGCTTTTAAAAATAGACCGAAATCTGCTGTTGGTGCATAATCTGCGCCTCCAAAACGTAGTTCATTAACACCAGAAGTAGAAGAGGCAGCCATAGCTAAAACGACATCTCTAATGTTAACGTGCTTTTGGTATGAGCCAGCGCTGCCAACTCTAATCAGGTTTTTTACACCAAAATCTTTTATAAGCTCGTTGGCATAAATTGAAATACTAGGAATACCCATTCCAGAACCCATTGTAGAAATACGCTTGCCTTGGTAAGTACCTGTATAACCATACATGCCTCTTACTTCGTTAAAGCAAACAGGGTTTTCAAAAAAAGTTTCTGCAATCCATTTAGCTCGTAAAGGATCTCCTGGTAATAAAATGGTTTCTGCTATATCGCCTTTATTGGCGCCAATATGTACACTACTCATAACACAAAGTTAAGTAAAGCGTTTTAAATTAGTAAGAAGAATTTGAAGTTTGATTAGTCATCATAGCTACGCCAGATGAAGCTCCAATTCTATGTACACCAACTTCTATATATTTTAAAGCTGTTTCTGCGTCTCTAATACCTCCAGAAGCTTTAATTTTTAATTGATCTTTTACTGTTTTCTTCATTATTTTAACAGCAGTAAGTGTTGCACCGCTTTTAGAGAAACCAGTTGAGGTTTTTACAAAATCTGCTTTAGCATCCATGCAAATTTCACAGGCTTTTACAATCTCGTTTTTAGAAAGTTCACTTATTTCAAGAATAACTTTAAGAGGTGTGAGACCAATAGCGCGCTTAACATCATTAATGTCTTTTAAAACAGCAAGGTAGTTTTTGCTCTTTAGGCGGCCAATATTAATTACCATATCAATTTCAGTGGCACCTTGTTCAATTGCTTTTTTAGCTTCAAATATTTTAGCATCAGTAGACATAGCACCAAGCGGAAATCCAATAACAGTACAAATTTTAACATCAGAATGTCCTAAAGTTTGTTTTGCAATAGGGACATAACAACTATTAACACAAACAGAATAGAAATTATATTTTAAGGCTTCTTCGCAAAGGTTTAGAATATCTGCTTCTGTAGCTGTAGGGCTCAATAATGTGTGGTCTATGTATTTGTTTAGTTCCATGTATATAATAAGTAGGGTTTTTACAAAATAAAACTTTAGTTTTTCCTTTTTATTGCAAGGAAAAACTAGATAAGTTTAATTATTCTTAAGTTAAGTTGGATATTAAATAGCTCGACAAAATTAACGATTTATCCGTTAAAACGTAAATTAAAACGTTAAAAATATAATGCATTTCATCGAAAAATAAGTTTTTGGCCTTACAATGGTCTGTGAAACAGATGTTTCTTTTTGTTATTTTTTTTCAATTATTGCTTCTTATGAGTTGAAAGTTAAGAATACATGATAATTGTCAGTATTTAAGGTTTTTTAGCTATTTACTTTTGTGCAAAACTTAAATATTATACAATGAAAAATTTATTATTATTCGCTTTATTATTAGGTTTAGCTTTCAACCTAAACGCACAAGATACCAAACAAACAACAGATGATTCTGATTTTACAAAATTTCAGTTAAGGCTAAGAGCTTTAGCAGTTGTTCCTAATGAATCTGCAGATATTGAAGCTATTGGTGGTGACGTAGATATTGAGAATGATTACATTCCAGAATTAGATTTGACTTATTTCTTTACAAAGAATATTGCAGTTGAATTAATTCTTGGTACCTCTCAACACGATGTGAAGGCAATTGAAACAGCTGCAGGTAATATTCCTTTAGGTGATGTAAGACTTCTGCCTCCAACATTAACTGTACAGTATCATTTTGATACTAAAATGATTCACCCTTATGTTGGTGCTGGTATTAATTATACTATTTTTTATGATGAAAGTTCAGGTCCAGTAGCAGATAAGGTGTCTTATGATAATGCGCTAGGGTTTGCTTTTCAATTAGGATTTGATTTCGATATTAATGACAAATGGTTTCTTAACTTAGATGCAAAGTATTTGTTGTTAAACACAGACGTAACTGTTGACGCTACAACTGCATTAGGTGCAACTGTAGATGCTGATGTTGATATTAATCCTTTTATTGCTGGATTTGGTATAGGATATAGATTATTTTAGTGAAATAAATTAACAACTAAACTATATATTGAAAAGCCGTCTTAATTTATTTTGAGACGGCTTTTTTATATTGAAAATAATAAGTAATTACTCAATAACAGCAGTAACAGTATAACCAGCTTTTCTAAGAAGATTAATAACGCCTGTTTCTCCTGCCAAATGCCCTGCGCCAACTCCAAAAAATGTTGGCTGATCTTTAGCGTATTCACTTATTTTAACAATCCAGTTTTTGTTTCTTTGATCTAACAATACATTTTGATGTTCAGAAACTGTTTTGTTTGTTTTATCGTTCATCATTTCAAGTAATGCAGTAATGTTTTCATCTTCGTAGGTTTTAAGCATTTTAGAAAATGTATTCTTATCATATTCTAAGTTGTCTTTTGCCATACGGACTAAATCTGTATATTGATCTTCTAATGGTATATTATCAAATACGTTTAGTTGTTCCTCAAGAGTTTCAAGACCATAAATTTCTTCACCATCTTTTTTTGCTATTTTAGTAAGCTCTTGTTCGTAAGATTGCAAAGAACAATCTATCATTGATGGGTAAAACATAGAGCTCAAAAAGAAAGGTTTAACATTTTCTAATAGTTTTACAGACATTCTTATCTTGTTAATAAATAAAGAATCTACAGTTTTATATTCTTCTTCTGTAACATAATCTTTAAGTGTTTTACCATTTTTTAAATACATGTTTTGCATCATGTTAGCCTGCATTGATGGATCATCCATATCGAGTTCCATAACAATTTGTGTGGTTTCATCTAATGCTTTTTTTACATCGGCTTCTAAAGTAGCATTGCAAGTAATGTGAATGGTGCCAAATAAATAAGAAGGCTCTTTTAAATCGTTTCCTTCAATTTTCCAAAGGGTAGAATTTTCTAGTTGCTGAGCATTTATAGAAAAAATAGATACGATAGTTACGATAAGTAGCGATAAAATTTGTTTCATTTTAAGTGTTTAAGAATTTTAATTGTTTGTAGAGTTAGTAAGTAATTTGTTACAAAAAGAAAGCAACACATCCATAATTCGATAGCTTTTCGAATTAATTTCAGTGTTGCTTAATTTGTCTGCCTGCTAAGGCAGAACCAACCAATCAATATAAAGACTGTTTAGAAGCTGAATTGTTACAGTAGATTCCCAACTTGGTTGGGAATCTTATGAAATTATCTCAATGCTTAGATAAGCTCAGTCTAACACTTTGCGTTTAAAACTCTTCAGCCACCAAATCACCTTGATTTCTGAAGACTAATTTATCATCAAAAGCATCTAATAGGATAATACTATCTGTTGTGACTTTTCCAGATAAGATTTCTTTACTTAGTGCATTCAATACTTCTTTTTGAATCACACGCTTTACAGGTCTTGCACCATATTCTGGGTTATAACCTTTCTCCGCTAAATACATTATAGCTTCTTCAGTAGCGTCAAATGTGATACCTTGTTGGGCAATCATTTTTGTAAGGCCTTTTAGCTGTAAACCAACGATATCTTTAATGTTACTTTTACTTAATGGTGTAAACATTATGGTGTCATCAATTCTATTTAAGAATTCTGGTCTGACCGTTTGTTTTAGTAATCCTAAAACGTCAACCTTTGCAGCTTCCATAGCAGTATCTATATCTTTAACAGCTTCAAATTTTTCTTGAATAATATGACTTCCCATATTTGAGGTCATAATGATAATCGTGTTTTTGAAATCTGCAATGCGGCCTTTATTGTCAGTTAAACGACCTTCATCTAAAACTTGTAATAGAATATTAAAAGTGTCTGGATGAGCTTTTTCAATTTCATCCAATAAGACAACAGAATACGGTTTTCTTCTTACGGCTTCCGTTAATTGCCCACCTTCATCATACCCTACATATCCTGGAGGTGCTCCAACCAATCTACTTACAGAATGGCGCTCTTGATATTCACTCATGTCAATACGTGTCATTGCATTTTCATCATCAAACAAGTATTCAGCTAAAGCTTTTGCTAACTCAGTTTTACCAACTCCAGTAGTTCCTAAGAATAAAAAAGTTCCGATAGGTTTTTGTGGGTTTTGTAAACCAGCTCTACTACGTCTTACAGCGTCGCTAACAGCTACAATGGCTTCTTCTTGTCCAACCACACGTTTATGCAATTCGTGTTCAAGTCTTAATAGTTTCTCACGTTCTGACTGAATCATTTTAGTGACAGGAATTCCAGTCCATTTTGCTACAACTTCAGCAATATCATCATAAGTGACTTCTTCTTTAATTAGAGCAGTTTCTTGTTGTTCCATAAGTTGTTTTTGGAATTTTTCAAGTAGCTCTTCAGTTTCCTTAATTTTTCCGTAACGAATTTCAGCTACTTTACCATAGTCACCTTCGCGTTCTGCACGTTCTGCTTCTAGCTTAAAATTTTCAATATCTTGTTTTGTATTTTGAATATTCTCAACGACTTCTTTTTCGCTTTTCCACTTCGCATTCAAATCATTGCGTTCTTCCTTTAAATTTGCTAAATCTGAACGTAGTGATTTTAATTTCACTTCGTCTTTCTCCCTTTTTATGGCTTCAATTTCAATTTCTAGCTGCATAACCTTTCGATCTAAAACATCTAATTCTTCTGGTTTTGAATTGATTTCCATACGTAATTTAGAAGCTGCTTCGTCCATGAGGTCAATAGCTTTATCTGGTAAAAAACGATTGGTAATATATCTGTTTGATAATTCTACAGCACCAATGATAGCTTCGTCTTTGATACGAACCTTATGATGGGTTTCGTATTTCTCTTTGATTCCACGAAGTATTGAAATGGCACTTTCAGTATCAGGTTCATCAACCATTACTTTTTGAAAACGTCTTTCTAATGCTTTATCCTTTTCAAAGTATTTTTGATATTCATCTAAGGTTGTTGCTCCAATTGCTCTGAGTTCTCCACGTGCTAGAGCAGGTTTAAGAATATTTGCAGCATCCATAGCGCCTTGGCCACCTCCAGCGCCAACTAAGGTGTGAATTTCGTCAATGAAAAGCACTATGTCTCCTTCGCTAGTTGTTACTTCTTTGATTACTGCTTTGAGGCGCTCTTCAAATTCACCTTTATATTTTGCACCAGCAATTAATGCTCCCATATCTAGGGCAAATATTTGCTTGTCTTTTAAATTTTCAGGAATGTCGCCATCTATAATTCTATGGGCTAAACCTTCTGCAATTGCTGTTTTTCCTGTTCCTGGTTCACCAACCAATATTGGATTGTTTTTGGTTCTTCGTGATAAAATTTGAAGAATACGTCTGATTTCTTCATCACGCCCAATTACAGGATCTAGCTTTCCATCTTTAGCCAATTGATTCAGGTTTTTGGCATATTTATTTAAAGAATTATAAGTGTCTTCTTGACTCTGAGAAGTTACTCTATCGCCTTTTCTTAACTCGTCAATTGCTGCTTTTAAAGCTTTTTCTGTTACACCTTGATCTTTTAAGATTTGAGAAATCTTACTTTTAGATTTTAAGATTCCTAAAACCAAATGCTCAATAGAAACAAAATCGTCTTTCATGTTTTTGGCAATGATAGAAGCTTCATTAACAGTTTTTCCTGCTTCGCGAGAGAGCATGATATCTCCACCTGAGACTTTAGAAAAACTTTGTAATTCTTTATCTAATATTTGTTCTACCAATCCAACATTGACATTTAGTTTTTTTAATAAGAATGGTAATACGTTTTCATCAACTTCAAATATAGCTTTGAATAAATGTTCGTTTTCTATTTGTTGATGTCCAAAGCCTTGTGCAAGTTGCTGTGCTTGTTGTAGGGCTTCTTGTGATTTTATTGTAAAATTGTTAAAGTTCATGTCGTTTTATTTTTCTTTTCTGATTACATTTGGTCAACAACCTTACCAATACAAAAAGCAAGACAAAATGTCTTGTTAGGTATTGAAAACAGTGACTTTTAGTCATAGTGTAAGGAATTCAACTTAATTCGACTTTTAATTTATGGGATTATTTGATAAAATATTTAAAACTGAAAAGAAAGAGGAAAAAGTGTTGCCTTGGATTCCTTTAAATGCAATTCCGCAACTCAATTATATTGCGGAAAAATCTAAAACCAAGACACAGGTTATATTTAAACA
>NZ_JAOARH010000081.1 GCF_025210595.1 Winogradskyella sp. | reverse complement strand
CATTATCTTATTTCTGGGCAAAAAATGTGGATCTCAAATGCTGGATTCTGTAATTTAATGATTGTATTCGCTCGTATTGAAGATGACAAAAATATTACTGGATTTATCGTAGAATATGATCCAAAAAATCCAAATGGAATTTCTCTTGGAGAAGAAGAACACAAACTAGGTATTCATTCCTCATCAACACGACAAGTATTTTTTAGTGAAACCAAAGTACCAGTTGAAAACATGCTTTCAGAAAGAGGTAATGGTTTTAAAATAGCTATGAATGCACTTAATGTAGGGCGTATTAAATTAGCGGCTGCTTGCTTAGATGCGCAACGTCGTGTAACTACTGAAGCTGTAAAATATGCCAACGAACGTGTTCAGTTTAAAACACCTATTTCAAGCTTTGGAGCAATAAAATCTAAGTTTGCTGAAATGGCTACTAATGCCTATGTTAATGAGTCTGCCACATATAGAGCAGCAAAAGACATTGAAGATCGCATTGCCATCCGTGAAGCCTCTGGAAACTCACACCAAGAGGCAGAGTTAAAAGGTGTTGAGGAATATGCTATAGAATGTTCTATCCTAAAAGTTGCTGTATCTGAAGACACTCAAAATTGTACCGATGAAGGTATTCAAATCTTTGGAGGCATGGGATTCTCTGCAGACACACCAATGGAATCGGCTTGGAGAGATGCACGTATTGCAAGAATTTATGAAGGTACAAATGAAATTAACAGAATGCTTTCTGTGGGAATGTTGGTTAAAAAAGCTATGAAAGGACATGTTGATTTATTGGGACCAGCAATGGCAGTTCAAGAAGAATTAATGGGTATTCCTTCATTTGACACACCAGATTATTCGGAATTATTATCTGAAGAAAAAGAAATGATTGCAAAGCTTAAGAAAGTATTCTTAATGGTTGCTGGTGCTGGTGTTCAAAAATATGGACCTCAATTAGAAGAACACCAACAGTTATTAATGGCAGCTTCAAATATCTTAATAGAAATTTATATGGCTGAATCTGCAATTTTAAGAACTGAGAAAAATGCAAAACGCTTTGGTGAAGACGCTCAAAAACATCAAATTGCAATGACTCAATTATATTTATATAATGCTGTTGATATTGTTATTAAAAACGCTAAAGAAGGTATTATTTCCTTTGCTGAAGGTGATGAACAACGCATGATGCTTATGGGATTAAAACGTTTTACAAAATATACCAACATGCCAAATGTTGTTGCTATACGTACTCAAATTGCGGATAAAATATCTGCAGAAAATGAGTATTGTTTTTAATCAATTTTAAATTAGAAATTGAAAAAGCCAATTCATTAATTTGAATTGGCTTTTTAATTAATTAATTTAAGAGAACTAATTATCAACAGATGAAACAACCTCAAGTATAGTTTCTGCAATTACCTTTTGGTTGTCATTATTTACAAGTTTTTTTATATCATTTTTGTTTGTTAAATAACCTAGCTCTAACACAAAAGCAGGACTTTTAACTTCCTTTAATAATTTAAAATTTGCTATACTGATTTTAGCAATATCTAAGCCTAAATTTAAAGCAAGCTCTGAGGAGACTAAAGAGCTATATTCCATTGACTTACTGTATATTTCAACATCATCACTTTTATAATAATAAGCTTCAACTCCAGATTCTTTATCAGTAGAACTAGCATTACAATGAAGACTTATAACTAAATCTGGATTCTGTTTATTAATAAAATCAATTCTTTCTGAGAGTGAAGAAAAATGATCACTTTGGCGAGTTGTAACAAATTTAATGTCATCGTTGCTAAGTGTTTTTAAAATATTGGCGATATTAAGAACAACATCTTTCTCTTTAATATTACCCGAAACTTGCCCAGGATCTTTACCACCATGACCAGCGTCTATAATAACTACCAAAGGCTCGTTAGATTTTTTAAAAGAACTTAAAACAAAAACTCCGGCAAAGAGAACTATAGTAAGTCCTACTTTTAAAATTCGATTTAAAACTGTTGATTTTGATTGATGTAACATAATAATTCTATTTTTTATTTGTGTAAAATTAAATCCACTTGCAAAATGGATGCGTTGTTCTTTTGGTCTTGAACATATAATGGATTGTAGATAAGTATTAATATCTATTCCAGATTTTATACTAAGTTCATCTGCAATAAACTCGTGATTTTGCTTTATTGCCATTCTGTAAAGCCACACAAAAGGATTAAACCAAAAAAAACATAGTACAAACTCAATAAATATAACATCTAGAGTATGAAACTGTAAGCTATGTACTTGTTCGTGTTCAATTACATTTTTTAGAAATTTTTTATTTTTTAAGTCAGCAGGATTAATAAACAGGTAATTAAAAAAGCTAGAAGGATTTTTAAGATTTTCAATTGGTATTAGTTTAAGACTATTATGTTTAGTATAACTCTTAAGAGATAAACGATAAAGTTGAAATAAATTTTTACTAAATCTAATGATGAAAATCATTGAACCCATAAGATAAAACCATAACATGTAATTAATATTGCCATCAATACTTTTTTTGGTTTTGCTTACAACACTAGTATCAATTATTTGTTCCTTTTCAATTATTAGTTCACTATTACTAAAGGAAACTTCAGTAATACTTGGAGCTGAACTAAAAAACTGAAGCTCTACAATTGGAGAAATAAGACATAATAAAAGTGTAATTAATAAATAGAATCTATTAAACTGAAATGTCTTCTGTGGTCTTAGAAAAACTCTATAAATGAAATAAGCACAGCTTAGATTTATAATTGTATATAAAATATAATCCATCATTTATCTTTTTTCTTTTTAATTTTAGACTTCAAAAGCAATTGCAATTCTTCTAATTCTTCAATAGATAAATCTGCATTTTTTGCAAAAAATGATGCAAACTGTGATCTTGAATCATTATAAAAGTGCTTTATAATAGTATTCACTTGTTTTGAAAAGTATTCGTTCTTTTTTAAAATAGGATAGTATTGCTTATCTCTTCCTAACCTATCAAAACCTACATAGTTCTTATTACACATACGAGTTAGTAAAGTTGATATGGTAGTGTAAGCTGGTCTTGGCTCTGGAAACTGTTCTACAATATCTTTCATAAAAGCTCTTTTTAAACTCCACAAATATTTCATTATCTGTAATTCTGATTTACTCAACTGCTTTATATCCACATTTATAGTTTTAATACTACAAATGTAGTAATAAAATACAAATAAAAAAATCTCAAGATGAAACACCTTGAGATTTATTACTAAATTAAATATAGTAGAAAATTATTTTACTATAATTTTCTTGGTAACTACATTATTATCTAATGTATTTACTTTAACAATATAAGTACCAGCGCTCAAATTGTTAATTTGATATTCATTATAAGTACCGCTCCAAGTTTCATAATTATCCACTTTTTGTCCAGTAATGTTATATAAATCAATATTTTTTAATTCAATATTTGTAGGATTTAGAACAACTATTTTTTTTCTATTCATAGCATAATAAAAATCTAATTGATCTAATTCTTTTTCAGTAGTGCTTAAAGTCGTTGGAGATTGAAAAGCTATTTGAAAACGCTCTAAATACACTCCTGATTCTGTGTAAAACTCATAGTCACCATCTCTTAAATTGTGGTTAGTACCAGATTCATTATCTAAAAGATATAAATCAAAATCATCATCAATATTCTCTAAAGCATCAATACCTATTGTACTTACACCATCAATATTTGTATGAAACCCTAGAGGAAAACTTGAATTTTCATCTATAATATCTGTTCCTTGTATAGTAAACAACTGCCCTTCTATTAACCAATACATATCATCATATTCTGTGGCATAATATTCACCATCATATCCCCAATCTATACCAGAGGTTGCATTTTCGTCTTCAGTTAAAAGTAATTGTCTGTGTAAGGTATTAGGCGCAGTGAAGCCTAGTCTTATTTTACGTCTGTCATCATCTTGGTTTTGGGTGGTAATATTTAAATTTTCTTCATCTGGTAAAGAACTACTACTACCAGAATTTTGTCCAAAACAAACACTAGTAAATACAATACATAAACTAAAAATAAAAATTTTTAATGAAGAAGTTAATGTATACATAATAAGTAGGTTTTTGTTGTAATAAGCACTTATACATTTTTACTCAAGTTAAAATACATAATTGCGAATTCTATAAACTTAATTACATCTTATAAATCAGCAAATTACAAATTAATTCGTTAAAATGACTTTTTTTGGAAATTTTTACGATGAAATGCACTCACTATAATCGATATTATTTGCATTTAGTCGAGAGTTTTTACGCTTTTATTACTTAAGTTTTGTACTAAACAATAATTTTTAATTATCTCAAAACTAGATAATCACTATATTTATAAAATCAATCTTGCTATATAATGAAATATTATTTTTTAATCCTATCCTCATTTTTTTTTACGTCTTTGTTTTCTCAATCTAATTCTGAAATTTTCTTATTTGAAATCGATGCAAAAAAATCTAACATTGAAGTTACTAATGGTATAAATATATCTAATAATGAAGGTTATGATAATCAGCCCTCTTTTTTAAATGAAAGCAATGTACTCTATGCTTCAACCAGAAACGGACAAACAGATATTGCTCAATACCATACTAATTACAAATCAAAAACGTATATCAACTATACAAAAGGCGGCGAATACACACCTTTAAAAATCCCAAATAAAAATGCTGTTTCAGCTGTTAGACTAGATGATGATGGCAAACAACGTTTGTACGCTTACAATCTTAGTAATGGAGAATCTACAGAACTTATAAAAGATTTAGTTGTTGCCTACTATACATGGTATAATGAAAATACAACTGTATCTGCTATAATAGAAGATGAACAATTAAATTTATTTGTTACTAATATTTCCGAAGGTACAAGTATAAAATATGCCACAAGTGTTGGCCGTTCGTTTCACAAAATACCTAATTCTAATTTAGTGAGTTTTATATACAAAGAGAAAAACAAACCATGGCAAATAAGGTCTCTTAACCCTAAAAATGGCATCACTAAACTTATTGCAAATACAATGGACGGTGTGGAAGACATATGCTGGTTAGATAACAGAACACTACTATCTGGAAAAAACGGTGTATTATATAAATTAACATTAAAGCGAGACAATAGTTGGAAAAAAGTAGCAGATCTTTCATCTTACGGCATAGCAAAAATAACACGTTTAGCTATTAACACAGATGCAACAAAACTATTAATCGCTGGTGATTTAAAATCTGAGTCAACTAATGGAGAAGACAATAATATGCCTAACAATACCGAAGTAACTAATCCTAACAATTCACCTATATTATCTGAAACACAAGCTGCTGCTATTGTGCAAAAACACATAGACCCATTTAACAAAAGGCAATTAAATGATTTTGCGAATGCTTTTGACGCTAATGTAGTTGTAAACAGATTCCCTAAAGATTATATGTACTCTGGCAGAAAAACGCTAAAAGAAAATTACAAGCAGTTTTTTAAAAATAATAAGAAATCTAACATTAAGGTTTTAAATCGTATGATTTTGAAAAACAAAGTGATTGATGAAGAGTTAGTAACTATTGATAATATAACTGTTAGGCAAGCTACAATTTATGATGTTGACAAAGATGGTATAAAATCAATGACATTTATTAGAAACAAAAAAGCAACATCTAACCCAGAAACTATAGTTAACAAACAACTAGAAGCTTATAACAAAAGAGATAAAGACGAATTCTCAAAAACCTACACAAAGGATATTAAATTATACGAATTCCCAGGAAACTTAACTTCTGAAGGTAAAGAAACTCTTGAAAAACGCTACGAAGCTATGTTTAAATCTGTACCAGATCTTAATGCAGAAATTATGAATAGAATCGTTTTGGGCAATAAAGTTATAGATAAAGAAAAAGTTACTATTAATGGTAAAATTTACTATGCTATTGCCATTTACGAAGTCAACAATGGCTTAATATCAAAAGTTACGTTTATTCAATAATATAATTGCAAGCTTCAAAAAATGAAAAATTTATTTATAAGCCTATTTTTTTTAATCTTAATCTTAATACCAGAAACTAGTTATAGTCAAGCAGAAGATGTATTAAGTCACAATACAAGTTTATTTGAACAAGTTGCACAAATTGCTCCTATAAGTATAAATCCTTACACTTCTGTTTTTGTAACAGCAGCTTGTTCTAAAGCAGGATTTCATAACGATTTTGTATCTACGCATCCCTTTTACAATAATTGGTTTGTACTTATTCTATTTGGTGTTTTATTTCTTTTCACACTCATCGTAAGACCAGTTATGGCAACCAATCAACTTACTGGCACACTCGTAAAAGTAGATAATTGGTTAGAAAATAAAGCTGGAATTGTCATTAATGCCTTAGTTATATTACTACCAATTTTCATCACCAAAACACCACAAGATAGCGAAATCGTTTACCAAGCTGGCTTCATATCCATCTCATTCAAAGCCTTTTTAATTCTTATCTTATCTACTTACGTCCTTTTTGTAATTATGACGGTTAGGTTATTTATAGACTTTTTAATTTTTCTGTCACCTATACCATTTATGGATAGTGCTTTGCAGATTATAAAAATTGTGCTTTCGGGTATATTAGTTGTAGTCAGCATTGTTAGTCCAATTACCTCTGTAGTTATTACAGTAATTCTATTTTTAATATCGCTTATTGTTTTTAGACGTGTAAAACGATTAATCAATAGAGTGACCTATTTTATAGTTTACCCAATATTAAATTTATTCAGAAAAAAAGAAAGTTTACTTTTTAATAATAATGAGGTTTCTATTTTAGTATTTTTAAAAGAAAACACCTCAAAGTTTAAAAAAGGCAGTCTACTTAGGTTAACCAAACAAAGCGATCAACTTTTCTTAGTTAATAGTCGATTCTTATTCGGAAAAAAAGAAGAAAAAATACAATTTAGTTCTAGTGCTAATGTATTGCAAGCACATTTTAAAACAACCATTTCAGATCAACATTTAATCGTAATTCTAAATAGATCTTATCATAAATATATAGATGATATTGCCTCGCACTTAAACATTAAAGTTTCTAACAAAGTAGAAACTCAGTTAAGCACTGAAGATGGATTACTCAGTCGTGTAAAGCAGATGTTTAAAAAAGAAGACATTACACAATTAAAAGATATATGAATCATGTATAATTATCTCTGATTACTTTAAAACTCACGTCATATGAAACGACCATTATTCATTATAACATTACTAATAATATTTGGGATTACTACTAACCAAGCTCAAAACGAAAAACCAAAACTAGAACCCAAGCTCGAAAATATAAAATGGATTTCGGGTACATGGCATGGCGAAGCTTTTGGTGGCATTACCGAAGAAATCTGGAGCGAACCATCTAACGGTTCTATGATGGCTACTTTTAAATTATCTGTTGATGGTAAAGTACAATTTTATGAAATTGAAATTATTCACGAAGTTGAAAATAGTTTAGTACTTCAACTCAAACATTTTAATAATGATTTAAAAGGTTGGGAAACCAAAGATGAAACTGTAGACTTTCCTTTAAAGTACATTACCGAAGATAAGGTTGTTTTTGAAGGCATGACTTTTGAAAAAGTTAATGAAAATGAAATGAATGTTTATGTAGACATTAAAGAAGAGGATGTTACCAAAACTGTAAAATTCAACTACAAGAAAAGGCTATGAAATCTATTTTAACTTTAGTGCTTTTACTCGCTTTTTGCTCCTTAAAGGCACAAACAGATCTTAAAATCTACGACATTATCGATACCGTTTCTGAAGAACGATTAAAACACGATGTAAAAACATTAGCCGATTTTGGCACAAGACACACCTTAAGTGATACCATTTCTAACACTCGTGGCATTGGTGCTGCACGTCGTTGGATTAAATCTCAGTTTGATGACATTTCAAAAAACTGCAATAACTGTTTAGAGGTATTTTATCAAAAAGACTTAGTAAAAGAAGGCGCTAATCAACGTATTGTAAAAGATGTCATGGTAGTCAATGTTGTAGCTATACAACGTGGCACTAAATATCCTAACAGATACATAATTATGAGTGGTGATATCGACTCGAGAATAAGCGACCCAAACAATTTTACAGATGACGCACCTGGTGCTAACGATAATGCAACAGGAATGGCTGGAGCTATTGAAGCAGCAAGAGTACTTTCTAAATATAAGTTTGAAAATAGTATTATTTATTTAGGTTTATCTGGTGAAGAGCAAGGTTTATTTGGTGGACAAGGCATGGCTAAATATGCAAAAGAAAATAATTGGGAGATTATTGGAGTATTAAATAATGATATGATTGGTAACATTAAAGGTGTAGATGGAGTTATTGACAACAGAACATTCAGAATTTTTTCAGAAGCCATTACCACTGATGAAACAGATCCG
Source organism: Winogradskyella sp. (assembly GCF_025210595.1). Taxonomy (GTDB): domain Bacteria; phylum Bacteroidota; class Bacteroidia; order Flavobacteriales; family Flavobacteriaceae; genus Winogradskyella. Next base: position 1,338 of record NZ_JAOARH010000081.1, on the reverse strand, counting down.
AAAAAATTAGCTAAACAAGCACGAGTTAGACGTTTTTATGGTAGTGAGATTGATGGTATTTCGCGTCAATTAGCACGCTATGTTTACAAAGTTACTAAGACTTATATGCCAGAAATGAACCCAAAAATGGTCTATCGTTTAGATAGATTTGGTAGAGGAGGTCATCATAGACCTTTTAATGACCTTGGGTTTGCAGGAATACGTATTATGGAAGCTCACGAAAACTACACGCAACAACATCAAGACATACGTACAAAAAACGGGATTGCATATGGTGATACTTTTGAGCATGTTAACTTTTCGTATTGCAAAAAATTAACCGCAGTAAATGCTATAACACTAGCAAGCCTTGCCTCTGCTCCACCTTCACCAAAAGAAGTAAGTATTGGTGGTATTGTTGAAGCTTCAGTAAAACTAAAATGGAACAACGTAAAAGGTGCTAAAGGTTATAAAATATATTGGAGAGATACGACCTCACCGACTTGGGACAATAGTAGATATATTGAAGATGTTACTGAATTTACTTTAGATGGTATTGTTATTGACAATTTTCTTTTTGGAGTTGCTACTGTTAACGAAGATGGTTATGAAAGTGTCGTTGTGTTTCCAAATAAAATAATGAGATAGAATCATACGTTTTTATTAAAAAACACTTTATATGAATATTAAAGCATTAAAATCTTTATTACCAGAATTATTAATCCTTGGTTCTATCCTTTATTACTGGATAGCTTCCTCACTTCTTAATCCTATTGCCATAGTGTTATTTATCATTATTGGTTATCAAATTATCAAACAAAAATCTGGTCTAGGTATTATTATAAGCTTAATCTTCATTATTCTTAATCTGTATATGGTATTAGCATTATTTTCAGAACTTTCAGAATTTAAAAGTGCTAATCACGATTTTAAAATAATGTTACTCGTTGGCGGACTTTATTTAGGATTAAATTTATTTTTAGGATTCAGTATGCTCATTAAATATTTAAAAAAAGCGAATGCAAAACAATTACATCAATCCGTTTCATAAAGTTTTAGTATTTATCATCTTGTGCTTAACACCAAAGTTGATTGAAGCACAATTACTTCAAGAAAAATCTAACTTCACCAAGCAAGATACGCTAAGAGGAAGTATAACACCAGAACGCGAATGGTGGGATTTAACCTATTATCATCTCGATATTGAAGTAAAACCAGATGAAAAATTTATAAAAGGAAAAAACACCATTCAGTATAAGGTATTAAAATCGCAACAAGTCATGCAGATAGACTTGCAAGAACCTATGAATATTACCCAAGTATTTCAAGATGATAAACCATGTACTATAAAACGAGATG
>NZ_JAOARH010000080.1 GCF_025210595.1 Winogradskyella sp. | reverse complement strand
TGGTGGTGCCTCCAGGAATCGAACCAGGGACACAAGGATTTTCAGTCCTTTGCTCTACCAACTGAGCTAAGGCACCAGTTGCTTAATTAAGCGGATGCAAATATAAATTCATTTTTAGTATTACCAAAAATAAAATTGTAAAATTTGATTTTATAAATTTGCATATACTGAAAAAGCCTATGAATCTTATAGTTGATGTTGGGAATACCTTTGTGAAATTTGCCGTTTTTAATGATGAAGAACTAGTTTATAAAGTAAGTTTTGAGCTTTCAGAGCTTAAAAAGCAATATAAAATGCTTAAAAAAGAGTTTCCTAAACTTAAAAAAGCCATGATTTCTTCTGTTGGAAGTTTGTCTAAAGATCAAATAAGAGTCATTGATAAAGATTTAAAGACTTTAGAGCTTAATCATAAAACGAAACAACCATTTAAAAACCTTTATAAAACACCACAAACTTTAGGTGTAGATCGTATTGCTTTGGTGAGTGCTTCAATAAGTCAGTTTCCAAATAATAATGTACTAATAATAGATGCTGGGACTTGTATTACATATGATTTTGTAACTAATAAAAATGAGTATCTAGGTGGTGCAATTTCGCCAGGTATTAGATTAAGATATCATACACTTCATAATTTAACAGCAAACCTTCCGTTATTAGAGAAATGCCAACCAAAAACAATTATTGGAGACTCTACAGAATCGTCTATGCATTCTGGTGTTGTAATGGGTGTTGTTAAAGAAATAGATGGTGTTATAGATCAATATAGAGAAAAACATCAAGATTTAACAGTTATTTTAACAGGAGGAGATGCCAATTTTTTGTCAAACCAATTAAAAAATAGCATATTTGCGAATTCAAATTTCTTATTAGAGGGTTTGAATTTTATTCTAGATTTTAATTCAAAATAATGATAAAACGACTCATTGTAATTTGTATTACAATTCTAAGTTCTAGTGTTTTTGCTCAGCAAGGTACAGCATCACCTTACTCATTTTATGGAATAGGTAGTCTTAAATTTAAAGGGACTGTAGAAAACCGAAGTATGGGTGGAATAGGTGTGTACTTAGATAGTATTCATATTAACCTCAGAAACCCAGCATCTTATGTTGGTAAAAATATTGATGCTTACCCTTTTGATGGTGAAAGTAGACCGGTAAAATTTGCAGTAGCTGGTACAGCTTCTAGAGTTACTCTAAAAGGTGAATCTGGTGAGGATAATGCTAACAGCTCTTCGTTTGATTATATAGCTTTGTCTGTACCTATTGGTAAGTTTGGTTTTGGTTTTGGTTTATTGCCATATACATCGGTTGGATATAAGCTAGACAATATCGATAACGATGGGGATATTGTAAATCGTTTTAGAGGAGAGGGTGGTGTTAATAGGGTTTTTGCTGGGTTTGGTTATCAGATTTCTAAAAAATTAAATGCTGGTGTAGATGTTAATTATAATTTTGGAAATGTTCAAAATACTGCAATTGAATTTGCATATACACCAGATGGTAATTTAGTGCAATATCAAACTAGAGAAAATAGTAGGTCAGATTTAAGTGGTTTAAATTTAAATTTTGGTTTAGCGTACAAAACAAGAATTTCTGATAAACTAGAGCTTTCTGCTACGGCTACTTATGCGCCAGAAAGTAAATTAACTTCAGATAATGCAAGAACTTTCTCAACAATTGTAATTAATACACAAACAGATATAGAAGCAACATTAAATACTTCTGAAGTTGATTTAGATGCTCAAAATCTAAGAGAAACTAAATTAACTTTACCTTCAAGACTATCATTTGGTGCAGGCTTAGGTAAACCAAAATCTTGGTTTGTAGGAGCAGAATATACGTTTCAAAATACAAGTGATTTTTCTAATCCGTTTTATAGTAATGATGTTTCTACCTTTGAGAATGCTTCTCAAATATCAGTAGGAGGTTTTTATATTCCAGACTTTGATGCATTTTCTGGATATTTTAAACGTGTAGTTTATAGAGCAGGTTTTAACTATGCTAATACAGGTTTAGTTGTGAAAAATGAATCGATTAAAGAGTTTGGCATATCTTTTGGTCTAGGATTACCAGTTGGAAACCGAACGTTATTTTCTAATGCTAATTTTGGCTTTGAAATAGGAAAAAGAGGTACAACTAATAATAACTTAATCCAAGAGAATTTTATAAACTTTAATGTAAGTTTATCTTTAAACTCTAGATGGTTTAGACAAAAGAAGTACAACTAACAATAATAATTAACAAGATGAAGACGAAAATTACAATACTACTAGCAGCTCTTTTTGTGAGTGTCAGCAGTGGTTTTGCACAGCAAGATGAAGAGTGCATGAATAACTTATCAATTTTTGATAGTTATGTGAAAACAAAAAAGTACGATGATGCTTATGGACCTTGGAATATTGTACGAAACAAATGCCCAAAGTTTAATAGAGCAATATATGTTCACGGTGAAAAAATATTGAAGCATAAAATAAAGAATTCTACAGGAGCAGATCAAATAGCACATATTAATGATTTAATGTTACTGTACGATCAAAGTAGAACGAATTTTGCATCTAAATATGATGAAGGTGAAATTATAGTAGACAAAGCTAACTTAGCTTATAAGTATAAGAAAGAGTTAGGTAAATCTAAAGAGCAATTGTTTAATATGTTTGATGAAGCCTATAAAAAAGATCCTAAAAACTTTACCAGTGCAAAAGGGCTTTATACTTATTTCTCTTTAGCAGTAGATTTGTTTGATGCTGGAAAGAAACCAGCTCAAGACATGTTTAATAAATATGATGATGTTAATGAGTTAATCCAAAGCTTAATAGCTGGTTATACAACTAAGCTTAATAAGTATGCAGCTAAGGAAGAAGCTGGACAGGTTTTGTCTAAAAAAGAAGCAAAGTACAAGTCTAGTTACGAGTCTAACATTGATGCTTTTGAAAACCAGATTTTAAGCAGTATGGATAAGAAGTTAGGTGATAGAGCAAATTGCGACGTACTGATTCCTTTATACCAAAAGAATTATGAAGAAAATAAGAATGATGGAGTTTGGTTGCAAAGAGCTATGAATCGTATGTATGCCAAAGGGTGTAAAGAAGATCCATTATTTTTAAAATTAGTTCAGCAAAAAAACAGTATTGAGCCAAGTGCAGATACAGCATTCTATCTATACTTACTGACAGGAGAAAAGCAGTATTTTGACCAGACAATTTCTTTAGAATCAGATCCATTAAAAAAGGCGAAGTTATATAAGAAGTTAGCGCAAGATTTAAAATCTAAAGGAAGTTATAGTAGAGCAAGACAATACTATACAGAATCTATGAAGTTAAATCCTTCAGATGGTTCACCTTATTTAGCAATAGCTGCAATGTATGCTAAGAGTGCTAATAACTGTGGTGATTCTAACTTTAATAAAAGAGCTGTATTTTGGTTAGCTGCTAGTACTGCAGAGAAAGCAGGAAGAGTAGATGGTCGTTTAAAATCTGCAGCAACTAAATCTGCAGCAAGTTACAGAGCAAGTGCGCCATCTAAATCAGATATCTTTACTGAAGGTAATGCAGGTCAATCAATTAAGATTGGATGTTGGATAGGACGTACTGTAACAGTACCAAGTATTTAATGCAAAACAAATATTTACATATCATAAAAAGCTTAGTCACAACATTAGTTGTGACTTTGTTTTTTTCATGTGAAAATGACTTTAGTGATGTTCAAAAAGTTGGTATACTTCAAAACCAACCCATAGGAGAAGCAGAAAATATCGATTTAAAGTATACGGAATTTATTGAGGATACTGTTCGTTTAAAAGCAAACCTTATAAGTTCTAAAATGCTAGATTATTCTAATAGAGGTTTTGCTTTTTCAGAGTTTCCTAATGGTATTCTTTTAAAAGTGTATGATAAGGAAGGTAAAATGACCACTATAACATCGCGCTATGCTATTTTTTATACAGAAACCAATATTATAGATTTAAGAGGAGATGTAACAATTACAACTCACCAGAACGAAAAACTCGTCACTGAACAATTGTTCTACAATGAAAAGTTAGAATGGGTGTTTACCAACGAGCCTTGGGTATTCAATAGAGTTGAAGGCGTGTCTCGTGGTCTTGGTTTTGATTCAGATAAAGATTTTAAGAAATTTCAGATGTTAGAATATGGTGGTGATTTTGAACTCAATAATTAACTATCTTTGTAATTCAATAATTCAAGATTAACTAACTAATGCAGATTCTAAAATTATTTCAATACGCTTATATCATCTTTGCATTGCTCTTTCTTTGGGATGCAATTAATAATTGGTCTATAGATCGCAATAGATCGTATATGTCGTTGTTTTTTGTTGCTCTTGCTATATTCATGTTCTTTTTTAGAAAACGCTTTTCCAATAAGTTTCAGGACAGAAATAAATAATAGTCCATGACTGTTGATATTGTCCTTATAGTTACAACACTTATTCTTTCAGCATTTTTTTCTGGGATGGAAATAGCCTATGTGTCTTCTAATAAGATACATATAGCCTTAGAAAAAAAACAAGAAGACTTCTTAGGACGAATATTAAGAAAATTAACAGCTAAGCCTTCAAAATACATTGCAACAATGCTAATTGGAAACAATATAGCACTAGTAATTTATGGGCTTAAAATGGGCGATGTTTTGGTTAAGTGGTTTCAGTCTATGTTGCCTATAGAGAATACGATATTAACGTATTTATTTCAAGATTTGCAATTATTAACGCAAACCGCAATTTCTACTTTTGTTATTTTAATTACAGCAGAGTTTCTTCCAAAAGTGTTTTTTCAAATCTATGCCAACACTTTAATGAAAGTTTTAGCGCTACCAACTTATATGTTTTATGTGATTTTTAGTTGGATTTCTGATTTTGTGCTTTGGATATCTGATACCATCTTAAAAAACGTATTTAAAGCTAAAGGAGAGGATGCTGTTTTAGCAATGACCAAGGTAGAGCTTGGTAATTATATAAGCGAACAAATGGAATCGGTTGAAGACCATGAAGAAGTAGATAGTGAAATTCAAATTTTTCAAAATGCGCTCGAATTCTCCGATGTAAAGGCTAGAGAGGTTATGGTACCTCGTACAGAAATTACAGCGGTTGATATTTCAGAATCAATAGGAAATTTAAGTCAGCTTTTTATTGAAACAGGACACACAAAAATCATTGTATATAAAAACAATATCGATGATATTTTGGGTTATGTGCATGCCTTTGAGCTTTTTAAAAAACCAAAAAATATTAAGTCTATTGTAATACCTGTAAGTTTTGTGCCAGAGACCATTCTTATTAAAGATGTGCTTAATATTTTAACAAAAAAACGCCAAAGTTTGGCTGTTGTAATTGATGAATATGGTGGTACTTCGGGTATAATGTCTGTAGAAGATATTGTAGAAGAGTTGTTTGGTGAAATTGAAGATGAGCACGATACATTAGACCTCACTGAAGAGCAAATAGACGAGAACACTTATAGGTTGTCAGCAAGATTAGAAGTAGACTATATCAACGAAACCTACAAATTAAATCTTCCAGAAAGTGAAACTTATGAAACCTTAGGTGGATTAATAGTTAATGAAACCGAAGGTATTCCAGAAGAAAATGAAGCTGTTCAGATAGAGAATTTTAAATTTACTATAGAAGAAGTATCCTTAACAAAAATAGATATTGTGAGGTTAAGAATACTTGAAGTAGATTAATAACTTCAATAGCAGACAAAAACTAGGTATCTCCTTTTATAATTTATTAGAAAATACTATTTTCGCACACTTATTTACACTAAAGCCCATAAAGGGTGTTTAACATGTAATGGTTAATCTAGTCTATTATTAGTTGTAGATTACTCAGTAATAGTGTTAAAAATTTAAATAGATAATTATAAACTATGGCAATTTTAAATAAAATTAGACAGCGTTCACTCATCTTAATATTAGTAATAGCATTAGCGTTATTTGCTTTTGTAATTCAAGGTGTTATTGATAATCCAAATGCTTTTTCAGATTCGCAAGGAGTTGTGGCAACGGTAAATGGAGTAGATATTGATAGAAATGATTTTCAGCAAAAAGTAAAAAACTATCAAGATAGAGCAGGTGGTAGAATAACTTCTACACAAGCTATGAATGCAATTTACAATCAAGAACTTCGTAAAATTATTATGGATAATGAATATGAAGCACTAGGATTGTCTGTAGAAAAAGATGAAATGCGAGAATTGCTTAAAAATAGTTTTCAGTCTTATCCAGAGTTTCAAGATGAAAACGGAAACTTTGATGTAAATCGTCTTAATGCATTTATAAGCAACCTTAAGGATATTAGTCCAGATTCTGCTCCGTTGACTTCGGCTGGGCAATCTTTTAATATCAATTATGATATTTGGACAAATAATGAGCAATCTATTGCTTCTAATGCACTTCAGCAAACATATTATAATATGATTAAAGCTGGTGTTAGTACTACAATTTCTGAAGCAGAGGATGACTATTTAGCAGATGCTAAAAATGTAGATATACGTTATGTGCAAGTGCCATATACTACAATTACAGATAGTTTGGTAGAAGTGTCAAAGTCAGATATTAAGGCTTACATGCAAGCGCACAAAGAAAAGTTTGAAGCAGAAGCTAATAGAGAAGTAGTTTATGTAGAATTTAAAGAAGAAGCTTCTAAAGCAGACGAGGATGCTATTAAAGCTGATTTGTTAAAATTGAAGAGTGATAGAGCTGAATATAATGAGAGTAGTAAGAATACAGATACTATTCCTGGTTTCGATACAGTAAAAGATGTTGCAGAATTTATCAACTCTAATTCTGATATAAAATACAACGATACTTTTTTAAGAACAGCACAATTACCAGCTGTTGCTAAAGATAGTTTAGCAAAATTAGAAGTTGGTGAATATTATGGGCCTTATAAAGATGGAGAATACTTTAAGCTTTCTAAAATGATTGCTGTTGAAGAAAAGGCAGATTCTGTAAAAGTTAGACACATTTTAATTCCTTTTGCAGGTGGACAAAGAGCAGACGCTTCTGTAACAAAAACACCAGAAGAAGCTAAGCAAACAGCAGATAGTATTTTAGCAAAAATTAAAAGTGGTACTAAGTTTATGGACTTGTTAGAGTTATCATCTGATAAAGTGAGTAATGAAAAAGATGGTGAGATTGAGTTTGCTTACAATGCAGGCATGGCACCAGAGTTTAAAGCTTTTTCTTTTGATAATAAAAAAGGTGATGTTGATGTAGTAGGTACTTCATTCGGATACCACGTTATTGAAATTTTAGAGCAAACGAGTTTTAATAACACGTATAAAGTAGGAACAATAGCAAGAAAAATTGAACCATCTCAAGAAACATTAGATGGTGTTTTCAACAGCATGTCTAAGTTTGAAATTGCTGCTAAAGATGGTGATTTTAACAAATTAGCAGAAGAGCGTGAGTTAGCAGTAAAGCCAATTACGTTTAAAGAATTAGATGAAAACATGCCTGGTTTAGGAAGTCAGAGACAAGTGGTACGTTGGGCTTTTGAAGAAGGAACAGCAATAGGTGATTATAAAAACTTCCCAATTTCAGGATTTGGATTTATCGTTGCTAAGTTGGTAGAAAAGAACGAAAAAGGATTGATGAGTGTAGAAGATGCTTCTATTACTGCATTACCTGAAATTAGAAAAGAAAAGAAAGCGAAAATGATTCGCGAAAAAATAACAGCAACTACTGTTGATGAAATAGCAAAGAATCAAGGGCAAAGCCCTAGAACAGCTGCTGCTTTAACTTTAAAGAACACAACACTTTCTGGTGCAGGAGTAGAGCCTAAGGTTATTGGTGCTGCTTTTGGATTAGAGCAAGGTAAGACATCAAAACTTATAGATGGTGAGAAAGGTGTTTATGTTATAGAAGTGACTAAAGTTACTGACGCTACAAAGTTAGATAACTACACATCTATTATGAATAGATTAAATACAACACTTAGAAACTCAGTGCAAGGAAAAGTATATCAAGCACTAGAAAAAGCAACAGATATAGAAGATAACAGGGCTAAAACGGTTTACTAATTAGTAAATGAGCTTTAAAAGTTATAAAGGCTTTGCAGAAATGCAAAGCCTTTTAGTTTGTGTGAAATATTTTGTTAGACTGAGCTTGTTGAAGTTTATAAACTTTAATTCTATATTTTTACAAAACCATTTCAGTATATGGAATAACGACATCAAGACCTTTACTTTTAAAATAACCTGAAGGATCTGTTTTAGAAGTTGCTAAAACAAAATCGCCTCCCCAAGCACCAAGGCTTTTAATCTCACCTAAATGATAATCATTAAATAGTTTAGATGTAATGGTGGGCTGATTAATTAAATCAGCTATAATGCTTTCGTGTGTTGTTATTAAGCGTTCAAATGAATCTAGAGAAGAGCAATTTATCATAGCGTCTGTAATGCCATTTATGCTTTCTATAGTAGCATGGCTTACTTTATTTAATGCTTTATAAGCTTTAATACCGTCTCTGCTATTTTGTTTCTGATTAAGATAAACAAAATACAGTTGGTTTTTAAATACAGGGTTAAACGTAATAGGTTCTATTAAAGGGCTTTCAGGTTGTTTTAATTGATAAGTTATAGGAGTATTATGCTCTGCGCAAGCAATATCATAACCACTGCCACCAAAGGTTTTGTTTAAAAGTTGATAAGCATTGATTTTTGCCCAATTAGCTACATTGTTTATTAGAGTTGATGAAGTTCCTAAACCCCATTTTCGGTTAAAATCTAAATGCGTTGCAATATTATAACCTTGGTTAGAATTTAAGAACTCAGGATTTAAATCTTGTGCAGCCTTAATAATTTGAATAAGTCTATTGCTAATATCATTGCGAATTTCAATATTTTGAGATGTGGCAATCTCTTCTAAAGTAAACTCGTCCTTAAACCAAAGTTCGCCTTTATCATCATAGCTTCTCCAGATAATGGAATAAGTGTCATTTTCTTCAACAGTTAAGCTTTGTCCATATTTAGTAGGTATAGCCAAAGCTTTTGCACCATCTAATACCACATATTCACCAGATAATAAAAGTTTACCGTTGCTTCTGTATGTTTTAGATTTAAAATTCAAAATGTATAATCTAGATTTTGTCTAAGGAGTTTTGGAGTTTAATTTTTGGGATGAAATCGTTAATCTGTTAATCGTAAATTTTTAATAGCTTCAACCACAGCACTGTGTGTTACTGTGTTGGTTTTAAAATGTTCTGTTAATTTCTTTTTTTCTTCAGTGGTAGCTTCAAACTGATTTAAGATATTCATCAAATGCATTTTCATATGTCCTTCTTGAATTCCTGTTGTAGTCAATGATTTTACAGCAGCAAAATTTTGAGCCAATCCTGCAACAGCAACAATTTGCATTAAATCTTTTGCTGAAGGTTTTTCGAGCATTTCCAAAGAAAATTTAACTAAAGGGTGTAATGTGGTTAAGCCACCTACAGTACCTAAAGCCAAAGGAATTTCAATCCAAAATTTAAAAATATCATCTTCAATGGTGCAATGTGTTAAACTAGAATACTTTCCATGTCTTGATGCATAAGCATGTATGCCAGCTTCAACGGCTCTAAAATCGTTACCTGTAGCCAATACAACCGCATCAATACCATTCATAATACCCTTATTGTGGGTAACGGCTCTGTATGGTTCTATTTCAGCAATATTAATGGCTTGTTTAAATTTTGTAGCAAAAAGTTGTGGGTTAGAAATGTCTTTGCTTTTTAAATCATCAATAGGGCAAGACACTTCTGCTCTAACTAAGCAATTTGGAACATAGTTAGAAAGAATGCTCATAACAATATCTACTTCACCCTTAAGATGGTTCTTAGCTTCGTTTTTAAAGGTTTTAGCAAATTGCTCAAGACAAGAGTTAATAAAATTAGCACCCATGGCATCTAATGTTTCAAACGTAGCGTGTAATTGATAGTAATTATCTAATTCGCTACTAATGTCTCTGAGTTCAATATCTAAAATTCCACCACCACGACGCTCCATGTTTTTGGTAATGTCTTTAGTTTCAGAAATTAACTTTGATTTAATGGTTTTAAAAAACGATTGTAGTGTCTTTGAGTCTCCACTGTAAGTAAAATGAACTTGACCAATTTTTTCAGTAGCAATCACTTCTGCTTTAAAGCCTCCTCTGTCTAGCCAAAACTTTGCTGCTTTACTTGCAGCAGCTACTACAGAACTTTCTTCTATAGCCATAGGAATGGTGTATAGCTTTTGATTTACATAGAAATTAGGAGCCACACCTAGAGGTAAATAAAAGTTGGTTACTGTGTTTTCTATAAACTCATCGTGTAATTTCTGAAGTTTTTTATCAGTATTCCAATACTGTTTCACTAAAGTTCTTGCGGATGCCTTATCTTTAAAATAAGTATCTAAAAGCCATTCGATTTTTTCAGATTTTGAAAGTTTAGAAAAGCCAGAAATAGTGTTTGGCATAGATTAATCATTTTTTAAAAAGCAAAGATACTTAGGAAACGGATAAAATGGGTGCTTAATCTTTTATTATTGCCGATTTACTGTTAATAATCGCTGTTTTCTGCATAATTTTTAGTAAACTTGGCATTGCTTTATTGAAATTAAAAATATATGAAATTAAGACCCTTTGTTGCGATAATAGGATTTTTAATTACTTCGTCCATTTATTGTCAAAACAAACAAATTACACTCGAAGAGATTTGGAGTGGTGCCTTTAGAACAGAAGGTATGCAAGCGCTTCACTCTATGAAAAACGGTAAACAGTATTCTGTTTTAAATTTCAATAGACAAACTAATGCGTCTACAATAGATATTTACGATTATAAAACTTTAGAAAAAGTAAAAACCTTGGTGACTTCTGCTGATATTGCAGAAATTCAAGGTTTTTTTGATTACAAGTTTAGTAATGACGAATCTAAAGTAATATTAACCACTAAGGAAATGCCAGTCTATAGACGTTCTAGACTTGGTGAGTATTATGTTTATGATATAAAAGATAAAAAACTTACTAAAGTTTCTGAAGATTGGGTTCAAGAGCCAACACTTTCTCCAGATGGTACTAAAATTGCTTACGGTTTTGAGAATAATCTTTATGTGAAAGATTTAAATTCTGGTGAAATACAGCAGCTTACTTTTGATGGTGAAAAGAATAAAATCATCAACGGAATTACAGATTGGGTTTATGAAGAAGAATTTAGTTTTGTAAGAGCTTTTGATTGGAACAAAGCAAGTGATAAAATTGCTTTTATCCGTTTTGATGAATCTGAAGTGCCAGAATTTTCAATGGATGTTTTTGGTTCTGATTTGTACCAAACACAACACGTGTTTAAATATCCTAAAGCAGGTGAAGCTAATTCTAAAATATCACTTCATGTTTATGACTTAAATACCAGTACTAACAAAGAAGTGAAACCAAGTAAAGCTTACAACGATTTTTATATTCCGAGAATTAAATGGACAAATAAGGATAACGTACTGAGTGCACAATATATGAATCGCCATCAGAACGAACTAGATTTATGGTTTATTGATACTAATACCATGAATTATGATTTGGTTCTAGAAGAAAAGGACAAAGCCTATGTTGATGTTACTTTCAATTTAACCTTTCTAAAAGACAGTAGTTTTATTTGGACGAGCGAGAAAGATGGTTATAACCATATCTATCATTATTCGGAAGAAGGGAAGTTAATCAATCAGGTTACTAATGGAAATTGGGAAGTGACCGATTATTACGGATTTAATCAAAAAGAGAATACAATTTATTACCAATCTGTAGAAAATGGTTCTATAAATAGAGATGTATATTCCATTAAGTTAAACGGAAAGACTAAAAAACGTTTAACTAAAATAGATGGAACCAATAGTGCAGCGTTTAGTGCAGATTTCACCTATTTTATAAATACACATTCTAGCGCAACAACACCACCAAAATATACCTTACACAGTTCTAAAACAGGGAAACTTGTAAAAGGAATTAAAAACAACAATAAGCTTGCTGAGAAAGTTGAAGGTTATAAAACATCTAAAAAAGAATTCAGTACCATAAATGTCAATGGTAACGATTTAAACATGTGGATGATTAAACCTGCTAATTTTGATGAAAATAAAGCATATCCTTTATTTATGTATCAATATTCTGGGCCAGGTTCACAACAAGTTGCAAATCGTTGGAATGGTGCAAATGATTATTGGTATCAAATGTTAGCGCAAAAAGGCTATGTAGTAGTTTGTATTGATGGTAGAGGAACAGGATTTAAAGGTGCTAACTTTAAAAAAGTAACACAGAATGAATTAGGTAAATATGAAGTTGAAGATCAAATCGCTGCCGCCAAAAAACTAGGAGCTTTGCCATATATAGATGAATCTCGAATAGGAATTTGGGGATGGAGTTATGGAGGCTTTATGAGTAGCAATGCACTATTTAAAGGTAATGATGTTTTTAAAATGGCTATTGCAGTTGCGCCAGTAACGAGTTGGAGATTTTATGATTCCATTTATACTGAGCGTTATATGACAACACCAAATGAGAATCCTAGTGGTTATGATGAAAATTCACCAATAAATCATGTTGATAAATTAAAAGGAGATTTCTTATTAATTCATGGATCTGGAGATGATAATGTGCATTTGCAAAATACCATGCGTATGGTTGAAGCTTTAGTGCAAGCAAATAAGCAATTTGAATGGATGATTTATCCAGATAAAAATCATGGCATTTATGGTGGCAATACCAGATTACATTTATACAAGAAAATGACTAAATTTATCGATGTTAATTTAGGCGATAAAATAAATTAATAATACTAACTAACTTTTATATATACTATGGAAAACAATCAAGTTAAGCAAGGACACCCAAGAGGGTTGATGACCTTATTCTTCTCAGAAATGTGGGAAAGAGTTTGTTATTACGGAATGCGTGTTCTTCTAACACTATATTTAGTAAAATCGTTAATGAAAGGTGATGCAGACGCTGCCTTAATTTATGGAGCATATACAGGGTTGGTATATGCTGCGCCAATTTTGGGAGGTAAAATGGCAGACAAGTATCTTGGTTACAGAAACGCAGTGTTACTTGGAGCTGTTTTAATGGCAATTGGTGAATTTTTAATTCTTGGAGGTTCTGAGCATTTTCTATTAATAGGAATGGGAGCTTTAATTGTGGGTAATGGGTATTTTAAAGCTAATATTTCTACAATTGTTGGTAAATTATACGAAGATGGAGATCCAAGACGAGATTCAGGATTTACAATTTTTTATATAGGAATTAATATTGGAGCCTTGTTAGCAACAACAGTTATTGCTTATGTTGGTGAAACTTATGGTTTTAAATACGGATTTGGATTAGCAGGTATTGGTATGTTATTAGGTTTATTCATTTTCTACTTTGGTAGAGATAACTACGCTGCTGCTGAAGGTTTAGGATTTACAGAAGAAGGAAAACAAAAAGTTGCTGGACCATTAAACAAAGCACATATGGTTTCAATTTTATCATTAGTGTTAATTCCTGTGTGTTACTTCTTAATCCAGAACAATGGATTTATGGATTATATTCTTATAGGTTTATTCATATTTATTTCGTTTGTATTAGTAAAAGCAGGAATAGATGCAGATACTACTGAAAAAGTAAAAATGTGGAAAGACAGAATGATAGCATTGTTAATCTTTATGGTTATTAATATTGCATTTTGGGCATGTTTTGAACAAGCAGGAACTTCGTTAACCTTATTTGCAGACAGAAACGTTGATAGAAGTATTTTTGGTTGGGAAATGCCAGCTTCAATGACACAGTTCTTTAATCCTTTCTTTATTATAGTATTTGGTTCTATTTTCTCAGTAATGTGGGTGAAATTAGCTAAGAAAGGAAAAAACCCAAGTATTCCATTAAAATTTGCTTTTGGTATTTTACAATTAGCATTAGGTTTCTTAGTTACAAATATTGGTTTACAGTTTGTGAACGAAGCTTACCAAGTGCCATTATTAACTTTAGTAGTGTTATACTTATTACATACAACAGGAGAGTTGTTCTTATCTCCTATTGGACTGTCAATGGTAACAAAATTATCTCCTAAGAATATTGCAGGAACAGCAATGGGAGCATGGTTCTTAAGTTTTGCAATTGCAAATTATGTTGGTGGTAAGATTGCTACATTAACAGGAGGTCATGGTGATAGTGGTGAAGCATTAAATGCAGCCCAAGGATTAGAAAAATATACAACCGTGTTTTCTACAATAGGATTTGTGTTAATAGGTATTGCTGTTTTAATTATAATATTTAGCAAACCACTTAAGAAACTAATGCATGGAGTTGAATAATAGATATTCACATTTCATTTCAACTTTATGATAAAACAATAAATACATATTATAAAAAGCTCAAGTAAGTTATTGCTTGGGCTTTTTTTATTCTAACTAATAATTTTATGAGTACAGGAAAAAACGAATCAACACTATCTTTAATTAAATCTTTTGATCCAATGTTTTGGGTTGCCAGTATAATGGAACTCTTTGAGCGTTGGGCTTGGTATGGTTTATTTGCTGTTTTAGCTTTATATCTTACGGGTTCAACCGATGATGGTGGTTTAGGATTTACGCATACAGAGAAAGGACAAATAATGGGAATTGTTACAGCAATTCTTTATTTACTTCCTTTGTTTACAGGCATTATATCAGATAAAATAGGCTATAAACTGTCTTTAGTAATTTCTTATATAATGCTGATGACAGGGTATTATTTCATGGGAGAAGTAACCTCTTACACGGCTGTCTTTTTAATATTTTTATGGGTTGCTGTTGGTGCAGCAATGTTTAAGCCAGTTGCTTCAGCTATTGTAACAAAATCTACAACTAAGAAGAACTCTACATTAGGATTTGGTATATTCTATATGATGGTGAATATAGGTGGATTTATAGGTCCTGCTTTTTCTTCTGGATTAAGAGAAAAAGGTTGGGGATTAGTATTCATTCAGGCTGCTATAGTAATAGGAATTAATTTGATTATTGTCCTTATTTTCTACAAAGAGCAAGAAAGAGTAAAATCAAACAAAGGAGTATTAGAAACTATAAAAGAGTCATTAAACAATATTGTTGAAGCTTTAAAAGATACTAAGCTTTCAGTGTTGCTTTTAATTATGATTGGTTTCTGGACAATGTTTAATCAATTATTTTACACATTGCCTACATTTATTGAAGATTGGGTAGATACAAGTTCCGTTAGTAAAGCAATAACAGATTTTTCTCCTGCAATAGGAAATTATATTTCGTCCGATGGACAAATCAAGCCAGAATGGTTTACTAATATAGATGCTGGTATGATAATCTTATTACAAATCCTTGTGTCTTCTTTTGTAATAAAAATGCGTCATGTTACTGCAATGATAAGAGGGTTTATAATAGCTATTATTGGTATTTCTTTAACTTTCTATTTCAAAGATGTAACTTTTACAATATTAGGTGTAGTGATTTTTGCTATTGGTGAAATGACTACAAATCCTACATTTTCATCATTCATTGCAATAATATCTCCTAAAGGTAAAGAGGCATTGTATCAAGGTACATATTTTGTTCCAATTTTTGTGGGTAATTTGTTAACCACATTTGTATCTGGTAATTTGTATCAAGCTTGGTCAGATAAACTAACGTTAGTTAAAAATTATTTAGGAACAAAAGATATAGCATTAACTGAAGTAGGAACAAGATATACTGAAAATCAATTTTTAGAAAAATCTGCTAATGCGTTTTCTATTTCAGTAGAAAAGGTAAGGATGTTATTATCTAATGATGTTTTTGCAAATAAAGACTGGTCCCTAGGAATTAAAGAGCTTAAAGAATATGCCGAAGAAAATGGGATAGAGGATTATGGTGCTTTAAGCGCTGAGTTTTCTAAGAACGATTATATTTTAGCTGCTGCCGAAAGTTTAGATATGTCTAAATGGGAAATGACAAGTGTTATTTGGGACAATTATTCGCCAAATAAAATATGGTGGGTAATTTCAGGAATAGGTGTTGTTACAGTTTCAGCACTTATAGTTTATGACAACCTTGTTGTAAAGCCGAGAGAAAAAAATGGCGCAGCAACTGAAACGGAATAATTATGAGCGAACAAACTAAAAATATAACAGCAGAAACAGAAATATTAGGACATCCTGTTGGGCTTTTTGTTCAGTTTTTTACAGAAATGTGGGAGCGTTTCTCGTATTATGGTATGAGAGCAATATTAATCCTTTTCTTAATCACTAAAGTAACAGATGGTGGTTGGGGCTGGGAACGTAAAGAAGCCTATGCGCTTTACGGATGGTATGTGATGTTAGTGTATTTTTTGCCAATGGTTGGTGGTTGGATAGCCGATCATAAATGGGGACACGTAAAAACGGTAATCGTAGGCTCCTTGGTTATAACATCTGGTCATGCCACTATGGCAATTGCCGATTTGCAAATAGGTGTTGATTTAACATTTTTGTTTTATGTTGGCTTGCTTCTAATTGTTCTTGGTACAGGCTTGTTTAAACCAAACATGTCTTCAATAGTTGGGAAAATGTACACCAAGCGACCAGAAAAAAAGGATTCGGCATATTCAATATTTTATATGGGTGTAAATGCAGGTGCATTTATAGGAACGCTTTTAGTTGGATGGATAGCTGAAACTTTTAGCTGGAGTTGGGGATTTGGTTTAGCAGGTGTTTTTATGTTGTTTGGCTTACTTCAGTTTTATTTTGCTAGAGACGTCTTTGGAAAAGAGGCTTCTACACCAAGTTTAAAAAATGTTGATGTTAATGAAGAGAAAACGACTAAAGAAGTACCATTTACACAAAAGGATAAGATTTTAGGAATAATTGCAGTTGTGTTAGCTGGTGTTTGGGTTGTAGAAGGTGTTACTTCTGTGGTAACAAGAGGATATCATTTCTTGCCAGAAACTTTTATGGGTTATAACATCTCGTCTGGTTTAGTATTGTTTTTAATCTCATTAGTTGTTTTGATAACTTTAGGGTTATCTAGATTAAAACGTTTTGAACCTATTGAAAGAGATCGTTTAAAGGCATTCTTTTTAATAGCATTTTTTGTGGTGTTTTTCTGGGCAAGTTTTGAGCAAGCAGGATCAACAATGACAGTTTTTGCAAAAGATTATACAAGCAGAACATTGTCCGATACCTCTGCGATAATATTTAAAGTCATAGATTTTATTATATCAATTGGACCAATGTTAGTATTAACTTGGGTAATTGTTAAGTTGGCAAAAGCAATTTATAAGAAGTATAAATTAACTGTGTTATTTACAAGTATCAGTTTCTTAATAATTTGGGCTTTAGTCATATTTAGAGTTTATGATAAGCTTATGAGTACTAATTTAGAAGTAGACGTAACTTGGTTTCAGATTTTAAACCCACTGTTTATTGTTTCATTAGCTCCTCTATATTCTAAGTTTTGGGAACGTACTAATTTTTCGGGACCTCAAAAATTCTTTGGAGGACTTACATTATTGGCATTAGGTTTTTTAATGCTTGTAATTGGAGCATCAAGTATTCCAGCAGGTGCAAAAACGGCATCTGTAAGTATGATTTGGTTACTGTTAGCTTATTTATTCCACACAATGGGTGAGTTATCTATTTCACCTGTAGGATTATCTTATGTAAGTAAATTAGCACCAGCGCGTATGATGGGATTCATGTTTGGTATTTGGTATATATTTACAGGTTTAGCAAACAAAACTGCTGGAATTTTAGCTGAGTATTCAGATTCAATTGCTGAAGAGTCTGGATTATCTGGTTTCTTCTTAATTTTTACCGTAATTCCTTTTGTTGCTGGATTAGTAATATTAGCATTAAACAAAAAGATAAAAAAATTAATGCACGGAATTCATTAATTTTAAGTTATAAATAACTAAAAAATGCTCCTAATTAGGAGCATTTTTTGTAAGTTCGGTACAACATTTGCAACCAATGAGTTGTCATGCTACTGAAATAAGTTCAGTAAAAATAAATTCAGCATAAAATGAAAAAAATACATTTCATACTAACGTTTGTCGCTTTTATAACACTAGTATCGTTTCAAAATGCAGCAGAAACATCGGAAAAAGAAATTAATTGGGTGACAATAGAAGAAGCTATTGAACTTCAAAAGAAAGCACCAAAAAAAATTATTATGGATGTATATACCAATTGGTGTGGTCCATGTAAGTTGCTAGATAAAAATACGTTTCATAATGAAGATGTTGTAAACTATATCAATGAACATTATTATGCTGTGAAATTTAATGGTGAAGGTAATGATACTGTAACGTATAAGGATAAAACATATACCAACCCAAATTACGATGCTGGTAAAGCAAATAGACGTAATAGTGCACATCAGTTTACTAGAGTTTTAAATGTAAGAGCATATCCAACAATGGTGTTTTTTGATGAAGAAGCTAATTTTATTGCACCTATTTCTGGCTATCTAAAACCTAAACAAATAGAATTGTATTTAAAGTTGTTTAAAACAGATAAACACAAGGAGATGGATACGCAAGAAAAGTTCAATGAGTATTATAAAAACTTTAAGCCAACTTTTAAAGAGTAAAAGTATTACTGTAAAATAAATGCTCCCTTTTCATTAGTATAATGGAAAGGGATTTTTTTATCAATACATGTCGCTTTCCAACGTTTAATATAAGTTTTGTAATTACTGGCATCTGCAATAAAAACCTTTGGTTTTAAACTGTCTATAACACGATTGAGGTTAATTTTTGGTGAATTTCTAAGTAAAACATAATCTGTATTAAAACTTAAACTTTTGTAAACACCTAAGCTGTCTATAACCAAGATGGTTTTGTCTTTATACTTATAGGTATTTTGTAAACTATCTGTAGAAACTAAATCAATCATTTCGCCTACTTTATAATTTCTAACAACATTATCTGTGAATTGTTTTATAGAGTCTAAATTGTGATGAATAATAAGTCTGTCATTTTGTTTTTGACCAATTATTGAAAATCGACTTTTATTAAAAACAATAAAAGCATCATTTTGTTTTTTGAAATTAAGATAGAAAAATGTGCCTTGAAAACATATCACACCTATTAAGCAAAATGCACCCACCTAAAGGTTTTGTGTTTGTAGACTTGCACTGAAGCGGCAATTATAAAATATGCGCAAATAACCTGAATTAAAGGAAAAGGAATATCTCTAAAGAGGAAATCTTCAAATTCCGCTACCCAAGCAATAAATGTATTTAGGCTGTGAATTATTCCGCTGTATAGTACTACTAAAAAATCTGGAAGCATATTTATTAGTGCTAATAAAATAACAAATAAACCAATACCAAGAATTAATCCTAAAAAAGGAATAACAACAAGATTAGAGATGAAAAATAACCCAGGAAATTGATGAAAATAAAATAAACTGATTGGTACGACACCAGCTTGTGCTGAAAGTGTTACTGTAAATATTTGCCAAGGATAATCTAAAATTAAATATTTTGGCTGCCATAATTTATACAATATAGGCTGAATGCTAACAATACCAAGAACAGCTAAGTAACTCATTTGAAAACCAACTTTAAATAAAAACGTAGGCTTAATTAGTAAAATAAGAAAAGCCGAAATCGCTAAGGTATTGTAGATATTTGCTGGTCGTTTTAAATGCTGAGCAAAACTTATAATGCTAAACATTGTTACAGCTCTTGTAACAGAAGGAGATAAACCTGCAACAACTGCAAAAAGCCAAAGTAAACTAATAATAATGAGTGGTCTCAAAATCCGACCATGTTTTAGGTAGAGTAGCGGTCTAAGAATAAAATTGAGCATTATTAATATAATACCAACATGCAAACCAGAAACAGCTAAAATATGTATAGTGCCAGAATTTACATAGTTATTATAAATATGCTTATTAATGGTTTGTCGTTGTCCTAGAAGCAATGCATTAATAATACTTAAAACATCATTTTCAAATCCAGCTTTAACAAGGTTGTTGTTAATAGTTGACCTTAACTGATCTGCATAACCGTAAATTGTTGTTGGTTGTTTTGATAGTATTAGTATTTCATTGTGTTTAAGATATAATTGGTGATATACCTGTTTTAATTCTAGATATTTACTATAATCAAATTGATGTGGATTTAATGGTTTTTGAATGTTTTTAAACTGAGTTTTAGTGTATAAAACTGCATCTACAGGTAAGCAATCTTGAGTAGAATCTCGCTTTATATTTACTAGTAACCTTCCAAAAATAGACTCATCATTTATAGAAATCAGAGATGCAATATACTTATCGTTATAAGCATCAGGTTTGAGACGTTGTTCAATTTTAAAGCTAATGCTCTTGTAAGTGCTGCTTGTCTCTAAATTAGTATAATGACGAGGGCGTAGTTTTTCATTTTTAATATTGTAAGCATTAATACCAATGCTAATTATGCATAAATAAGTGAGTATTGCAAAATATGGTGAACGATTTATTTTTTGTCTTATGGCTAACCAATAAATACCAAGCATGGCGATTAGCCCTAAAGAGGAATAAAGAGCTATGCGGAAATTTAAATTAAAATAATGAGCAAGTACAATGCCTATGATAAGACAAAGCGTAAATTTTATAATGGTAAAATTTAGTAACTTCATGATTATGAGTTACTAATATAGTGAAACACATGTTAATAAGTTGTTTTTAATAGTAAAGTAATGCTATTAAAGAAAGTTGCTTCGTTTTATTTGTCTTCTAAACTTTGCATAAAAGCAATAATATCTTTTATCTCATTAGATTTTAGATTTAAAGAATCAGTAGGCAGAGTTTGGTGTTTTAATTCTAACCCAAGACCAGTGCCGCCTCCGTTGTTATAAAAATTCATTAAAGACTCTAAGTCAAGGTAAATACCATTATGCATATAAGGTGCAGTTTTAGAAATGTTTCTTATTGTTGGTGTTTTGAAGAAATGTTTGCGTTCTGGTGTTTTAAATACGTCATACCTTCCTAAATCGGTATCGGCAACAGCAGGTAAGTCTGTAGATTTTGGTACACCTAATAGTTCAAATTCTGTTTCTGTAAAATTTGGTGGTACAGTACCATTAAAAACAGGAGCAAAATGACAAGTAGAACATTTAGCTTTACCCATAAAGAGGTTAAAACCATTTATCTCTGATGCTGTTAGTGTGTTTTCGAGATTGTTAATGTTGTTGTCAAACTTAGAATTAAATTTGTTTAAGCTCCTTACATAAACGGCTATAGCATTTCTAATGTTAGCATCGGTAACTCCTTGAGGATATAGTTTTTTAAAGCTGTTATGGTATATGGTGTCTAATTCTACAACTTTAGAGAGATTGGTTAAATTGCTATGAAATTCGTTAACATTATTAACTACATCTACTATCTGACCTTCGAGATTTCCTGTTCTGCCATCATAAAAAAAGCTTTGCTGAAGCGCAGAGTAGCTTAATGTTGGTGTGTTTCGTTTTTGTTTAGGAAATGTTTTTAATCCATCTGTAAATGCCAATTCTTGTTTGTGACAAGTAGCACAACTCATACGATTGTTATTAGATAGCTTGGTGTCGTTAAAAAGTGCTTTTCCGAGTTTTTGTTTTTTTGTTTTTAAGGAGTCAACTTCTACATAATCTGCAAAAAAATCAA
This sequence comes from Winogradskyella sp., assembly GCF_025210595.1. Lineage (GTDB taxonomy): Bacteria > Bacteroidota > Bacteroidia > Flavobacteriales > Flavobacteriaceae > Winogradskyella. The sequence goes on along the minus strand of NZ_JAOARH010000080.1, from coordinate 36,750 downwards.
TATTAAAAGTTTTGTTAGAAAACAAAGACGATATGTTATTATTGAAAGCCAATTCAAAAGGGAATTCAATATCCCAGTCTTTTATAGTTTTGTTAAGTAGTTTTAATTGTGAATGAGTATGGTTTTTAATAAAATTATATCTATCAAAAGTATTAAAGTCTCCGTTAAGCATTTTAGTTGATGCTTTAATTTCAGATTTCCATTGATTTAATAATTCTTTATTTGAAAAGTTAGTAGAATATAAATTTAAAATATCTTCAATAGTAGCATAACTTATTTGGGCTTCGTTTAGAGAGTTTTCAAGAATAGGGGAATCAAATCCTGTAATGCCAGTTAAGGCAATCCTTACTACTTGGTCTCTTATGAGCCAAATGATGTGGTAGTTTTTAAGTTTTATATATGTGTTTTGTTCTATTAGTTTTAACCTATTTTTTGTTTTTTTTGTAATTTTCGAAATAGAGATTAAATCTAAAGGTTCTTCGTGTAGTATTTCTTCTATTACTTGAAAACCAAAAGGGTTTTTAATTTTTATGTCTGTAGCATCTTCTTCTTCAATTTTTAAAATATTTGGAGCGTTTAAAGCCGTATAGTTGTTCTTGTCAACGAATGCTATAATAGGCTCAATACTTTTAAAATGATTTCTAGCTTTTTTATAATTAGCAAGAGCAGTTTCAAAATTTGTTGCATTCTCAAGTGCTTCTAATGCAATAATACAAGACTTTAAAGTTGTTTTGTAATTGTCTTCTAAGACTACTAGAGGTTGTGGACTTTCAGTATTTATGGTTACATAACTTTCGTCGTTTTTACAACCAAAGTTTAATGTAAAAAGGCATACCATTAAGATGTATGCCTTTTTTAAAATTTTAATATTCATATTATCTATCTAAACCTTGAATTACATATAGCATACTGCCTTCTTTCCTGCTTTCTGCTGCTGGGTTTGCATTAGGGTCAGTGAAAGCAGAACCGTCTGTGGGTTCCCAACCGTGATTTTGAGTAATAAGGATGAATGATTCGTTAATACCTATAATGTTAGAAATATCTATCATTCCGGTTAATTCCCATATGCTATTAGTTGTACCATATCCTTGAGTTGCAGCTGCATCTTGGTCGCATTCTAAAACAACTTTTAAAGCACCAGTGTTAAGGTTGTATTGGTATAAACGTGCGTAGTGTATTTTATCTGCAGAGTCAAAATAACCATTAGGATCTTCTTGAATGTAAGCGTAGTTTTCAGTAACTAAGATGTTATCAGGACTGTGAAAGCTTTTAGCAATACCGCTTGGTAAATCTCCATCTAAAACGCAAGTAATAGTACCAGATCCAGTTGGGTCGTTTTCGTTTAAAACTACTTTGTAAATACGACCATAAATTGTGCCTTTGCCTACTAAATCTGGTTTTTTTCTACCAGTTACACAGAAATAGATCTCGCGGTTGTTAGCTGCTGAGCCTCTTCTCCAATCTATGTCTTCAAGCCTAGAGAAGCCCATAACTCCTTTGGTTTTGGCTTCTGCATCTAATAGGTCTATATTGGTTTCGTTTAAAGCAACAAAATCAATAGGGTAAGATATACCTTGTTGCATGTCAACTTCAAAGTTAATTCCAGCTTGGGTTACTCGTAATCCATAAAGTTGTCCACCATTTAAATCAGCAAAATCACCTACATACATACCTAACTGACCCGAAGGAACTGTATTGTCTGAATGATCGTCACCAATAAAAGCAACGGTTTTGTTAGGGTATGCATCTTTACCAATAACCACAGCATTTTCTGTAGACCATTGACCAAATGCTGGTAGCATTAATGCTGAAGTAGCAGAGTTAGCAGATTTATATGGGTCTGTAGCAAAAACTCCTTTAGAAGCTCCTCCCCATTCTCCACCAGACAAGTATAGTGGTCCAAAACCATGCTCTTCCATAGAGATTAAAGAACCAGAGCACTGTGCTGTAGATGCTGTAGCAGCAGCATTTAAAATATATTCACCAGCAACTGGCTTAAAGGTTTCGTCTAGTGATATTCTAGCAATAGAATAGTCAGCCTCAATATTGTTGATTAATGTGTAGGTGTTGTCTATGTTTTTTAAAAGACCAGCACCGTCAGCCATTGAACCATATATGAAATTTGGTGTGTTTTCTAACTGATCTTCCGAACTAAGAAAATTATAGACATTTACGTTAGAGAACTCTGGTTCTAATTTAAGTAAAACAGGGCTTTGAGAGTGTGATTTTAACTCAACCAAGTTTTGATGCTGACCGTTGTTGTCGTCGTCATTATTGCATGATAATGATAAGCAAAGAACTAAAGATAGAGAAATGTGTTTTAGTGTTTTCATTTTAGTAGTATTGTTTGATAAGGCAAAACTACTTTGATAGTATTAACATATTTCAAATAGAGTATTAAGAAAAAGTATGTCTAATGTAAACTTTGTTATTTAATTATTAATAATTAGAATCATATCAAATTACAGGGATTTGGAGTATAAAGTTTTGATGATACTAGTGGAAAACTATTTTATAGTATTCGTCTTGCCTGTACAAAAGCAAAATACCAATACTTTTCTGCTAATGACGAAATCATTACTCCTTTACTGGTTGATGCATGAATGAATTCAATATTACCAGTTCGTACATGAGTAACAATACCAACATGGTTTACATTTCGGCTATTTTTTTTGGTAGCAAAAAACACTAAATCACCAATATTAACTTTTTTTAAATCTACCCATTTACCAAAGCTTTTTAAATCTTTTGTGGTTCTTGGAACAGAAACATTATTGTCTTTAAAAGACGTGTACACTAAGCCAGAACAATCCATGCCACGTTTTGTAGATCCACCATATTTGTAACGCGTACCATTAAATTTTTTAGCATACTTAGCAATTGCTTCAGCTTTTTTAGACGATTTAGTAGGTGTGTTAACCTTTACAGTATGAGTTTGCCTTTTTTTACTTGAGTAGTTTTTTTTAGACTTGCAGCTAGCTACTAAGAAAATTAAAAATAGAATAGGTAAAACTCTTTTCATTAATGTAATGGCTTTTGAAAATTAGTTTTTAATTATTTGAAATTTTATACACAATTAACTTCGCTGCTTTTTCACTAGCTCCTTTGCCACCAAGTTTTTGTTCTAATTCGTAATAATCTAGAAAAAGTTGCTCGCGTTTTTTAGGATTTAAAATTGAGGTTAATTCTTTTTTTAATCGGTTTTTATTAAGGTCTCCTTGTATCAGTTCAGTAACTACCTCACGATCCATAATTAAATTAACCAGCGAAATAAATTTTAAAGTAATAATGCGTTTAGCAATATGATACGAAATAGCATTAGCTTTATAACAAACCACCTGCGGTACTTTGTATAAAGCGGTTTCTAAAGTTGCAGTACCAGAAGTAACTAAGGCAGCGTTAGCAACGCTAAGTAAATCGTATGTTTTGTTAGATATAAAACTAACATTGTTTTGTTTTATAAACGGTTTATAAAACTCAAAATCTTGACTTGGTGCGCCAGCAATAACAAATTGATAGTCTTTAAAATCATCTACCAGACTTAGCATAACGCCAAGCATTTTGGTAATTTCTTGCTTTCGGCTGCCTGGTAATAAAGCGATAATAGGTTTTGTGCTAAGCTGGTGGGTTTTTCTAAATTTGTTTTCGTTAATTTGAGGACGATCTGCAATGGCATCTATCAAAGGATGGCCAACAAAGTGAACATCGTAATTATATTTTTTATAAAATTCTTCTTCAAAAGGAAGAATACAATACATAGCGTCAATATCGCGTTTAATTTTTTCTACACGACCAGCTCTAGATGCCCAAACTTGAGGTGAGATATAATAATGAGTTCTAAAATTTAGTTCTTTAGCCCATTTAGCAATTCTTAAGTTAAATCCAGAGTTGTCAATAAAAATGATAACATCGGGTTGAAAAGTTTCAATATCTTTTTTGCAAAATTTAATGTGGCCAGAAATTTTTCTGAGATTCATTATAACTTCAGCAAAACCCATAAACTGACGTTCTTTGTAGTGCATAACTAGGTTGCCACCTACAGCTTGCATTAAATCTCCTCCCCAAAACCTAATGTTAGCTTCACTATCTTCTTGTAATAAAGCTTTCATAAGGTTAGAGCCATGCAAATCTCCCGAAGCTTCTCCTGCAATAATGTAATATTTCATTTATGGCAATACTTAATTTAATGTCCAGGTATTTAATTTCTGAATGGCATGATGCGCTGTAAGATCAAATTGAACAGGAACAATAGAAACGTATCCATTAGCTAAAGCCCATTCATCTGTATCTTCTCCGTTATCTTTATTAACAAATTTGCCAGCCAGCCAATAGTATTCTCTACCCATAGGATTGGTGCGTTTATCAAACTCTTCTACCCAGTTGGCACGAGCTTGTCGGCATACTTTTATGCCTTTTATGTCTTTTTTGTTTAGGTTTGGTAAGTTTACATTTAATACCACACCATCAGGTAAGCCATGTTCTATAACTTGTCTGGTAATAGTTTCAACAAAATCTTTACAATGTTCAAAATTAGCATTCCAGTTATAATCTAAAAGCGAAAATCCAATAGCTGGAATTCCTTCAATACCAGCTTCTAAGGCAGCGCTCATTGTGCCGGAGTATATGACATTTATAGAAGAGTTAGAGCCATGATTTATACCAGACACGCAGATGTCTGGTGTACGGTCTAAAATTTCTCTTACGGCAAGTTTTACACAATCAGCAGGTGTGCCAGAACAACTATATTCTGGTTGTTTACCATCAATGTTTACTTTTTCTAAATACAGTGTGGCATCTACAGTAATAGCATGTCCCATTCCGCTTTGTGGACTGTCTGGTGCAACAACAACAACATCTCCAATGGTATTCATTACACTAATTAGTGTACGTATTCCTGGTGCTGTAATACCATCATCATTGGTAACTAAAATTAAAGGACGTTTAGCCATTTGCAATTAAATTTACGATAGTGTAAAAATACTAAAAAGCTTAATAACTAAGAGATTTATACCTTTAACAAAAAATTAGTGTCATGATTTTTTATGGCATGGTTTTTTCTTCTATTTTAGTGAATTATTGAACCTGCTTATTGTGTAATACAAAAAAAGAAAGCAAGTAATGTGTCAAATAAAATGCTAAATTTTATATTTTAGTTGTTTGGCGAATTACATTTTCTACAAAAAAATAAAATTGATAAAATGAAAGGGAATTATAAGTTTTTACTTCTAGCATTGCTAATAGCATTTGCTTCGTGTAGTTTTACAAACAAAACATTTGATAATGATCCAGATAAAGATAAGTTACTTATTCAGCTAATAACTTATGTGTTAGATAATGGACATTTTGATCCTCAGGATTTAAACGATGATTTTTCAGAACATGTTTTTGATGGTTATCTAAATCAGTTAGATCCTTTTAAGCGTTATTTTTATGAATCTGATATAAAAGATTTTGAAGCGTACAAAGATCAATTAGATGATCAGATTAAAAATCATAATGTAACGTTTTTTAATCTTACACATGAGCGTTTATTAAAACGCATTGCAGAATCTAAGAAAATCTATACAGAAATTTTAGAAAAACCTTTTGATTTCTCTAAAAATGAGACCTATACAGCAGATTACGAAAAACTTACTTATGTAAAGAATAAACGCGAAATGAAAGAACGTTGGAGACAACAACTTAAGTTTTCTACCATTGCAAATTATGATGATGCTATTTCTCAACGCGATTCTGATATTGATGTAAATGAACTTCCAGAAAGTGTGTTTTCTGCTCAAAATGAAAAATCTACAACAAAGGAGGCTAAATCTTTAAAAGAACTAGAAAAAGAAGCAAGAGAAACAACTAAACGATCTCTAGATGAGCTTTATGACTTTATAGATGATAGACAACGTAAAGATTGGTTTTCTGTATATATCAATGCTATTGTAGAAGAGTTTGATCCTCATACATTCTATTTTGCGCCAGAAGATAAAGATCGTTTCGATGTAGCCATGTCAGGTAATTTTGAAGGCATTGGAGCAAGGCTTCAAAAGAAAATGGATGCCATAATGGTTAATGAAATTATTAGTGGAGGGCCTGCATGGAGAGCAAATGAATTAGAAGTAGGTGATCAAATTATAAAAGTGAGACAGTCTGATGAAGAAGAATCTGTTAATATAGTTGGTATGCGTTTAGATGATGCTATTAAACTTATTAAAGGTCCTAAAGGAACCACAGTAGTCTTAACTTTAAAAAAAGTTGATGGCACTATTGAAGATATATCAATTACAAGAGATATTGTAGAATTAGAAGAAACTTACGCAAAGTCTTCTACAGTAATTAAAAACGACAAGAAATTTGGTGTAATAAATCTGCCAAAGTTTTATGTGAATTTTCAAGATTATAATAAGCGTAATGCTGCTTCAGATATAAAGCAAGAAATAATACGCCTTAAGCAAGAAGGTGTGGAAGGTTTGGTTTTAGATCTTAGAAATAATGGAGGTGGATCATTACAAACAGTAGTAGATATTGCTGGATTGTTTATTGAAGAAGGTCCTGTGGTACAAGTGAAAGAAACAGGTCAGCCAAAAGAGGTTTTAAAAGATAAAGACAAATCTATTATTTGGGATGGACCTTTGGTTATTATGGTGAATGAATTGTCTGCTTCAGCTTCAGAAATTTTAGCGGCTGCAATGCAAGATTATAAGCGTGCTATTGTTATTGGAAGCAAACAAACTTACGGAAAAGGAACAGTTCAAAATGTATTAGATTTAAATCGTTTGGTGCGTAATAACTCTAATGGTGATTTAGGCGCTTTAAAATTCACAACTCAAAAGTTTTATAGAGTTAATGGAGGGTCTACTCAATTAGAAGGAGTAAAGAGTGATGTTATAGTTCCAGACCGTTATAGTTACATTGATATAGGTGAAAAAGATCAAGAAAATCCATTGCCTTGGGATAAGATAGATGCGGTAGATTATGATCTTTGGAGTAATTATTTTGATTATGATACTACCATTCAAAAAAGTAAAGCACGTATGGCAGCTAATGAGCAGTTAAAGTTAATTGATGCTAATGCCAGATGGGTGAAAAAGATAAGAGATCGTGAAGTATATTCCTTAAATTATGAAGAGTATAAAAAAGAGATGGAACTTAATGAGGAAGAAGCAAAACGATTTGAAAAACTTTCAGAATATAAAACAGATTTAACCTTTAGCTCTTTGCCTTATGAAATTAAACTTATGGAACAAGATTCTGTTTTAAAGGAAAAACGTAATCGATGGCACCAAAGCTTAGCTAAAGATGTTTATATAGAAGAGGCTTTAAATGTGCTCAATGATTTAAAAATGACTTATGCTATTAAGGCTAACGTAGCCAATGTTAAGAATTAAATGTTCTAATATTTTGCTAAGACAACTTGGTTAAGTGTTGAAGCATCTCTTTGTAAATAAAAATTGAATAACAATAACTCATTAACTAGTTTAGCGCTTCAAAAGTTTAGAAAAAACTTTTGGGGCGTTTTTAGTTTAGGAATTATAGGTTGTATAGGTGTAATCTCAATCTTTGCCTATCTTTTTGCACCCGATGCTTCAGAGAATGCCAATCAAATGCATTTGTCCATTCATTCTAAATCACCTGGATTTAAAGTGCAAATGTTAACCATTCCTTCTGGGATTGAATCAGATCAAAGTTTTTTATCAAAACTATTTTTCGGAACTGAAAACACAGATGCTGAAATACCTTTACAATCATACAAAGTCGTTGGTGAAAAACTTCATTATGTTGAATATGCATCTGATGGCTTGCAAGGTATTGAAAAGCAGGTGGAATTACAGCAGTTTCCTAATTCGGATTATAAAAGTTATATAGAAAATAGACGTTTTGTTTTTGGTACAGATAAATACGGAAGAGATTATCTAAGTCGTGTTTTAATTGGTTCTCGTATCTCCTTTTTCATAGGATTTGTTGCAGTATTTATTTCGCTTATAGTAGGCTTGTTAATGGGTAGCATTGCAGGTTATTATGGTGGTAAAATAGATGCGTTTATTATGTGGATTATTAATATTACATGGTCTATACCCACATTATTATTAGTAATTGCTATAACTTTAGCTTTAGGGAAAGGTTTTTGGCAAGTGTTTATTGCTGTAGGCTTAACCATGTGGGTTGAAGTGGCTAGGGTGGTTAGAGGGCAAATTATAAGTGCAAAAGAAATGCAGTATGTTACTGCTGCAAGAGCATTGGGCTATAATGATTATAGGATTATAACAAAGCATATTTTACCTAATGTATTTGGGCCTTTAATTGTAATTTCAGCAGCAAATTTTGCAGCTGCTATTTTAATAGAAAGTGGGTTAAGCTTTTTAGGTATTGGTGCACAGCCACCAATGGCAAGTTGGGGAGCGATGATAAAAGATCATTATAATTATATTATCTTAGGAAAACCTTATTTAGCTTTAATACCAGGTGTTTGTATTATGATTTTGGTAATGGCATTTATGCTTGTAGGTAATGCCTTGCGAGATGCTTTAGATGTGAGGGGTTAACTTTATTGATTCCTTAACTGCTCAATCTCTTCATTAGTGGCATCAATAAAATCTAAAACAGCATCTTGCCCTATTTTTTTTGAAGAAGAAGTAATAAAGTAAGGTGGTAACTCTTCCCAGGTTTCTAATAAGACGTTACAATAATCATTGGCATGTTTTTCAATAGCATTAGGTTTTAGCTTATCTACTTTGGTGAAAATAATACCAAAAGGAATGCCGCTTTCTCCTAAGTATTGCATAAACTCTAAATCTATAGGCTGAGGTTTATGTCTTATATCTACTAATACAAATGCAGAAACCAGTTGTTGCCTTTGTTCAAAATAGTTGGTGATAAATTTCTGAAACTTCTTTTTAGAGGTTTTTGAAACTCTAGCGTAACCATAGCCTGGTAAATCAACTAGATACCAGTTTTTGTTAATTAAAAAGTGATTAATGAGTTGAGTTTTTCCTGGTCGGCCAGAAGTTTTTGCTAAACTTTTTCGGTCAGTTAGCATATTAATAAGCGATGATTTACCAACATTACTTCTACCGATAAAAGCATATTCAGGGATAGGATTCTTAGGGCATTTTGCCACATCAGAATTACTCATTATAAATTCAGCAGATTTTATTTTCATCGTACTTCCTGCGAAGGCAGAAATCTTATTAAGTTATATAAAAAATTCGCTTTTCAACTTCAACTTTAGAGTGCTCTTTTTTCAAGCCAAGTATTCAAAATTGAATTAAACTCATCTGGATGCTCCATCATAGCTGCATGTCCACACTTATCAATCCAAAATAAGTCGGAATCAGGTAAGAGTTCATGAAACTCTTCTGCTACTTCTGGCGGAGTAACTGTATCGTTTTTTCCCCAAATAATACAAGTTGGCGTTTGCATTTTAGGTAAATCTTTAGCCATATTGTGTCGTATGGCACTTTTTGCTATAGCTAAGGTTTTAATAAGCTTATTTCTGTCATTTACAGTTTCGTAAACCTCGTCAACAATTTCTTTTGTAGCAACGGCTGGATCATAGAAGACATCTTGTGCTTTTTTCTTAATAACTTCGTAATCACTACGTTTAGTGTAGCCGCCTCCCATAGCACTTTCATATAGGCCAGAACTTCCTGTAATGATTAGTCCTTTTACTTTTTCGGGATATAGTTTTGTGTGGTAAAGACCAATATGTCCACCAAGTGAGTTGCCTAGTAGAATAACATTGTCTAAATCTTTAAATTCAATAAATTTCTTAAGGTAATTAGCAAAGCTTTTAACATTGGTTTTTAAAAGCGACATGGTGTAAATAGGCAATTCAGGAATAATGACTTTGTAACCATTGTTACTGAAAAATTCAGTAACAGCATCAAAATTACTTAGTCCACCCATTAAACCATGGAGCACTATAATTGGTGTGCCTTCTCCTACTTCAATATATCTATAATCCTTTTCTTTTTTTAAAAGGTGTGCCATCTATAAAGTTAGTGCTTAGTGTTAGAAACAAATATAACTAAATCCTTTTTAAAACAAATAAAATTAATGCTTTCAATGTGTGTAGTTTTTATTCAGTAGCATATAACATGTTGATAAGCACTGTTTCTGGTTTTTGTTTTAACGCGATGAATTTATTGAGTTTTTTAGTGTTGAAGGGTTTAAAAATTAAAACTTATCAACAAAAGTGGGAGTCAGTGGTAAAATGTGGTAAATTTTTCAATATATTTGATTCTTAAACGTTGAAGTGGGAAAGCAAAGACATTGAATTCATTTATAGGAACATACGAATGCAAAGCAGATGCCAAAGGAAGGTTGATGATACCTGCTGCTTTAAAAAAGCAAATGTCTGCTGCTTTACAAGATGGTTTTGTTCTTAAACGTGCGGTATTTCAGTCTTGCTTAGAATTATATCCAATGTCTGAGTGGAATGTTCTGATGGCAAAAATCAATAAACTCAATCGTTTTAAGAAAAAGAATAATGATTTTATTAGGCGATTTACTGCTGGAGTGAAAATAGTAGAGGTTGATAGTGCAGGGCGTTTATTGATTCCTAAGGATTTAGTTGGGTTTTCTGGTATTTCAAAAGAAGTAGTGTTGGCTTCTGCGGTAAATATTGTCGAAATCTGGGATAAAGAAAAATACGAACAGGCTATTGATGATGCTGCTTCGGATTTTGCAGATTTAGCAGAAGAGGTAATGGGACAAGAAGATGAAGGAGATGGAATATCATAATGCAGTTCTTTTAAAAGAAACGGTAGATGGTTTAGCTATAAAGCCAGATGGAGTTTATGTAGATGTCACTTTTGGAGGTGGAGGGCATAGCCGGGAGATTTTATCTAGACTTGGTCCAAATGGTAAGTTGTTTGCGTTTGATCAGGATAAAGATGCGCTTGCTAATGTTATAGAAGATGATCGGTTTGTTCTCATTAATGAGAATTTTAGATATATAAAAAGGTTCTTAAGATTTTATGGTGTAAAAGCGGTAGATGGTGTTTTGGCAGATTTTGGAGTGTCTTCTCATCAATTTGATGTTGCTGAGCGTGGTTTTTCAACACGATTAGAAGCAAAATTAGATATGAGAATGAATCAGCAAAATAAACTATCTGCTTTTGAGGTGATTAATGAATATGAGGAAGATAAGTTAAAGTCTGTGTTGTTGCAATATGGTGAGTTGAGACAAGCGCCAGCTATGGCAAGAGTTATTGTTTCGGAACGAAAAAATAAGCCCATAGAAACAAGTCAGCAATTAAAATTGGTTTTAAAGTCATTTCTTAATCATAGAAAAGAAAACAAGGTGTTGGCGCAAATCTATCAGGCAATTAGGATTGAGGTTAATCAAGAGATTGAAGTGTTAAAAGAACTGTTGTTACAAATGCCTGAAGTGTTGAAAGTTGGTGGTAGGTTGAGTTTTATTTCTTATCACTCTTTAGAAGATAGATTGGTGAAACGATTTATAAGAAATGGGCTGTTTGAAGGTGAGCCAGAGCGAGATATGTTTGGGAATTTTGAAGTGCCATTAAAAAAAGTAGGAGGTCTTATTGTTCCGTCTGTTGAAGAGATAAAACTTAATAATAGGGCTAGAAGCGCAAAGCTTCGTGTTGCTGAAAAAATATAGTTATAGGTATCTGAATGTTGATTGCAGAACGAAGTCGAAGTGAATCAGTAGTGTTTAATAGAGAAACAAAATAAATCAAAAACAGGTTCCTGCTTACGTAGGAAATGAAATGAAGAAAAGTGTTTATAGCATATTGCGCGGAAAATTTCTAATCAGTGATGATTCGTTTAAAAATTGGCGCATCATCATTTTTATTTCATTTCTAGCAGTAATAATGATAGCGAGTTCTCATAGTGCAGACAATAAAGTGCATGAAATTGCAAAATTGGCAAATGAGGTAAAAGAACTGAGATCTGCTTTTGTAGATGGGAGATCAAAATTAATGCGTTTAAAAATGGAGTCATCCATTATAAATAAAGTGGCAGAAAAAGGAATTCAAATTTCTGAAATACCACCAACAAAAATTAAAGTCGTTGGCTCAGAAAAGTGAATAAAATTTCGCCCAATAATATAAAATTAGATAATAAAAAAATCATAATTAATCTCGATTATCGAGTTAACTCATTGAGTAAAAACTTAAACTTTGGCAACATTAGAAACCAACATATTAAACAGATTGTATTTCGTAGCAGGCTGTATGTTTGTCTTTGCGTTAGCTGTGGTTTTTAAGTTATGTAGTATTCAGTTTATTCAAGGCGATCAATACAGGCAGCTTGCTGAAAAGAGAACGGTTCAAGATTTTGATATTGAACCTAATAGAGGGAATGTTTATTCTGCTGATGGGAGTCTTTTAGCGACTTCAATTCCAAAGTACGATATTAGAATAGATGCTGTTCAAGCTAAACAGAAAGTTTTTGATGAGCATATAGGAGCTTTAGCAGATTCGCTTTCTGCATACAAAGGGAAGTCGGCATCATACTACAAAGATATTATTAGAAAAGCACGTAGAAATAAAAATAGATATTTTCTACTAGCAAGAAATATAAGTTATTCAGACTATATAAGAGTTCGGAATTTTCCATTACTTAATAAAGGTGCTATAGGTGGAGGTTTAATTGTAGAGCAAAATATAAGACGTGAACATCCTATGGGTGAGATTGCTGCAAGATCTGTGGGTTATGAACGTATAGATAGTAATGGTGATACAGCAAGAGCAGGAATTGATGGTGCTTTTGGTGAAAAATATCTAAGAGGTGTTAAAGGAAAGCGCCTCAAGCAGAAAATAGGTAATGGAAAATGGAAACCTATCGCAGATTTTGATCAGGTAGAGCCGCAAGATGGTTTTGATATTTATACAACTATAGATGTTAACATTCAAGATATAGCGCATCATTCATTATTAGGTCAGTTAGAAAAATATGAAGCAGAGCATGGTTGTGTTGTGGTAATGGATGTTAAGACAGGTGAAGTTAAAGCAATTGCAAATCTCGCAAAAACATCAAAAGGGACTTATTACGAAAAAAGAAATTACGCTGTTTACGAATCGCATGAGCCAGGATCTACATTTAAGGTTATGGCAATGATGGCAGCTTTAGAAGATAAGGTGATTGATACGTCTACAGTTATAGATACCAAAAAAGGTGTGAAATATTTTTATGGTAGAACAATAAGTGATTCTCATCGTGGTGGTTATGGTAAAATTTCTGCGGCTAAAGCATTAGAGGTGTCTTCAAATATTGGTTTGGCAACAATTGTTGATGATCATTATTCAAAGAATCCAAAAAAGTTTATCGATCATATTAAGCATTGGAAATTAAACGATTCATTAGATATTCCTATTCAAGGGGAAGGTATTCCAAATATACCAGAACCAGGGAAATCTAATTGGAGTAGAAATGCTTTGCCTTCAGTAGCTTATGGTTATAATTTGGCTATAACACCATTGCAAACATTAACCTTTTATAATGCTATTGCTAATAATGGAGAAATGATTAAGCCGCGTTTTATCCGTTCGGTAAAATCTTTTGATAAAGATATTGAGGTGTTTGAAAAGGAGGTGATTCTAGATAAAATATGTTCAGACAAAACATTGGCGGAGATTAAAGATATTTTAAAAAACATTGTTATACGTGGTACAGGCAAGCGAATGTATTCTGAAACATTTTCAATGGCTGGTAAAACTGGGACTGCGCGTACAGACTATGCTAATTTTGAAGAATGGAAAAAAGATAAAAAGTACATTTCTTCATTTGCAGGTTATTTTCCTGTAGATAACCCTAAGTATTCCTGCATTGTGGTCATCCATAAACCAAGTACAAAAGTAGGTTATTATGGTGCCGATGTTTCTGGTCCAGTTTTTAAGCGTATTGCTCAAAAAATATACACAGATACACCAATAATTGATGAGGTGAAAACGCTCGATTTTAATAACAATTTGGTTAACAACGATTTTGAAAATTACTTCGAGAATTCACGCAAGTATAAAGAATTAATGCCTCGTGTTGTTGGTATGCCAGCTATGGATGCAATTGCTTTGTTAGAAAACCTTCAAGTTAATGTAAAAGTAAAACTAAAAGGAAGCGGAACAGTGAAAAAGCAGTCTGTAGAAAAGCATCAGAAATTAAAACCTAATCAAACAATTGTCTTAGAAGCATCATGAAATATTTAAAAGACATATTGTATAAAGTTACTATCAATGCTGTGGTTGGTGATACTAGTGTTGCAGTAAATAAGATTGAATTCGATTCGCGGAAAATAGAATCTAATGATGTTTTTGTTGCAATATCAGGAACCATAACTGATGGTCATAAGTATATTGAAAAAGCTATTACAGATGGTGCAAAATCTATAGTGTGCGAAACACTACCTGAAATATTGGTAGATGGAATAACTTATATAGAGGTTGTTAACTCTAATCAAGCATTGGCTTATATGGCTTCTAATTATTATGAGCATCCTTCAGAAAACTTAAAATTAGTTGGTGTTACTGGAACTAATGGGAAAACTACGGTAACAAGTTTGTTGTATCAGCTATTTAAGAAAGCAGGATACAAAGTAGGTCTGTTGTCTACGGTAAAAATTATGGTAGATAATACAACTTATAAGGCAACACATACCACGCCAGATTCTTTAACAATTAATAAGTATTTAAAGTTAATGAACGATGAGGGTGTTGAGTTTTGTTTTATGGAGGTGAGTTCTCACGGTATTCATCAAAGAAGAACAGAAGGGTTGAAGTTTGCAGGTGGAATTTTCACCAATCTCTCACACGATCATTTAGATTATCACGAAACATTTGCTGAGTACAGAGATGTAAAAAAGACGTTTTTCGATCAATTGCCAAAAGATGCTTTTGCATTGTCAAATTTAGATGATAAAAATGGCTTGGTGATGCTGCAAAATACAAAGGCAAGAAAATTGACTTATGCGCTTAAAAATTATGCAGACTATAGAGCTCAAATTTTAGAAAACGAGTTTAGTGGTTTGTTGCTTAAAGTTAATGATAATGAACTTTGGACGCGATTAATAGGAAATTTTAATGCATATAATATTTTGGCAATATATGGAGCTTCGGAATTATTAGGCTTAGAAAAAGATGAGATTTTAAGGCTGATAAGTGAGTTAGAAAATGTATCTGGACGCTTTCAGTATTTTATTTCGGATGAAAAAATTACTGCCATCGTTGATTATGCACATACGCCAGATGCTTTGAAAAATGTTTTAGAAACCATTAATAGTATTCGTACTAAAAATGAAGAGCTAATTACTGTAGTAGGATGTGGTGGTGATAGAGATAAAACCAAGCGACCAAAAATGGCACACATTGCTTCAGCTTTGAGTACAAAGGTGATTTTTACTAGTGATAATCCACGTAGTGAAGTGCCAGAGGTGATCATTGAAGATATGGAGAAAGGAGTTGAGCCTCAAAATTATAAAAAGACGCTATCAATAACAGATAGAAAGCAAGCTATAAAGACGGCATGTCAAATGGCTTACTCTAAAGATATTATTCTCATTGCTGGAAAAGGACACGAAACCTATCAGGAAATTAAAGGTAAGCGCTTTGATTTTGATGACTATAAAACGGTTCAAGAATTTTTAAAACAATTACAAAAATAGATGCTGTATTATTTATTTGAATATTTAGAACAACAATTCCAGCTTCCTGGAGCGTCATTATTTGGTTTCCTAACCTTTAGGGCAGCCATGGCTATTATTTTGTCATTGTTAATATCAACGATATACGGAAAACGTATAATTAGGTTTTTGCAAAAGAAACAAGTTGGGGAAACTATCCGTGATTTAGGTTTAAAAGGTCAGTCTGAAAAAGCAGGCACACCAACTATGGGAGGAATCATTATTATTTTGGCGACTTTGATTCCGGTTTTATTATTAGCAAAGCTCGAAAACATATATATCATTCTACTCATCATAACAACATTGTGGATGGGAGCAATTGGTTTTATAGACGATTATATTAAGAAATTTAAAAACGATAAAGAAGGGCTTAAAGGGAAATTTAAAGTGCTAGGCCAGGTAGGATTGGGTCTTATTGTAGGGTTAACGCTGTATTTTCATAACGATGTTACAATAAAGGAAGAATTGCCAATTAAGCAACAACAAGAATTGCTTGCTGAAAATCCTAATACAACAGAGGCGCAATTGTTTGATGTAGCAAAAAAATCTACTAAAACAACAATTCCTTTTGTAAAGAATAATGAGTTTGATTATTCAGATTTAATTACCTGGATAAGTCCAGATTTAGAAAAGTATGCTTGGATCATTTTTGTTTTAGTGACTATAGTTATAGTAACGGCTGTATCTAACGGAGCTAATCTAACAGATGGTATTGATGGGCTTGCAGCTGGTACATCTGCTATTGTGGTGTTAACCTTAGGGATTTTTGCTTGGGTTTCGGGTAATATCATATTCTCAAAGTATCTGAATATAATGTATATCCCACAGGTAGAAGAAATAACAATTTACATAGCAGCATTTGTAGGAGCTTTGGTAGGTTTTTTATGGTACAATGCTTATCCGGCTCAAGTTTTTATGGGTGATACAGGAAGTTTAACTATTGGAGGAATCATTGCGGTGATTGCCATTGCTGTAAGAAAGGAATGGTTAATTCCTTTGTTATGTGGCATTTTCTTGGCTGAAAATTTATCAGTAATGCTGCAAGTGAGTTATTTTAAATATACGAGGAAGAAATATGGAGAAGGTAGGCGAATTTTTAAAATGTCACCATTACACCATCATTATCAAAAATCTGGATATCACGAGAGTAAAATTGTGACACGATTTTGGATTATAGGGATCCTATTGGCAATACTGTCAATCGTAACATTGAAGATTAGGTAATGAAAAGATTGGTGATTCTTGGTGGAGGAGAAAGTGGAGTAGGTACTGCGCTTTTAGGAAAGGAAAAAGGTTACGAAGTATTTGTTTCCGATAAAGGAAAAATCAAAAAAAAGTATAAAAACGTTCTTTTAAATAATGAGATTGAATTTGAAGATGAACAGCATACTGTATCTGAGATTTTGAACGCAGATATTGTTATGAAAAGTCCTGGAATTCCAGATAAAGTAGCTTTAATAAAACAAATCCGTGAAGCTGGGATAAAAATAGTTTCAGAAATAGAATTTGCTTCAAAGTATACAGATGCAACGCTAATCGCAATAACAGGAAGCAATGGTAAAACAACCACGGCAACATTAACGCATCATTTGCTTAAGCAAGAGTTAGAAGTTGGTTTGGCTGGTAATATAGGAGATAGTTTTGCTAAGCAAATCCTTGAAGAAGATTATAGAAATTATGTGTTAGAGATAAGTAGTTTTCAGTTAGATGATATCTATGAGTTTCAGCCTAAAGTGGCAATTTTAACTAATATCACACCAGATCATTTAGATCGCTATGATTATAAGTTTGAAAACTATATCGCTTCAAAATTTAGAATTATAGAAAACCAAACTAAAGATGACTATTTCATTTACGATGCAGATGATGAAGTGATTACAACTTGGTTACAGAATAATCAAATTCAATCTAAAAAATTGCCTTTTTCATTAACACAGGTTATAGAAGAAGGTGCGTACTATAAAGACAAAAAAATAATAATAACAATAGATAATAATCAAACCATTATGCCAACAGAGAACATAACATTAGAAGGGAAACATAATATTAAGAATGCAATGGCAGCTTCTACTGTGGCGCATTTACTTAAAATTAGAAAGCAAACGATACGCGAGAGTTTAGAGAATTTTCAGGGTGTAGAGCATCGTTTAGAGCATGTGCTAAAAATAAATAAAGTGCAATACATTAATGACTCTAAAGCCACTAATGTAAATGCTACTTATTTTGCTTTAGAAAGCATGAATGCACCAACAGTATGGATTGTTGGTGGTGTAGATAAAGGTAATGATTATAGAGAATTGTTTCAGTTTGTTAATGAAAAAGTAAAAGCAATTATCTGTCTTGGAGTTGATAATAAGAAACTGATTGAAGCATTTGGTAACTTGGTAGATGTTGTTGTTGAGACACAGAGTATGAATGAAGCGGTTAAGGTTGCTTATAAAATAGCATATGCTGGTGATAATGTGTTATTGTCACCTGCTTGTGCAAGTTTTGATTTGTTTGATAATTACGAAGATAGAGGGCGTCAATTTAAAAAAGCTATACGCAATTTATAACAAAACTGTCATTCCGCACTTGATGTGGAATCCGTAAGAATTAAAATGAATAATAATTAGATTCCTGTTTTTTGAAGGAATAACAAAAAAAAGATGCAAAACATATTTTCACAAATAAAAGGAGATAGAGCCATTTGGGCGATAGCTACATTGTTGGCTATTTTCTCGTTTTTGCCTGTGTATAGTGCTGCAAGTAACTTAGCTGACTATGGTGAGAGCGCTAATACTTTTTCTTTTTTTGTAAAGCATTTTATGCATTTGTCACTTGGATTTGCAATTATGTTTGCTGTTCATAAAGTTCCGTATAGGTACTTTAAAGGGTTATCTATGATTTTGATTCCTGTAGTATTGGTATTGCTTTTAATTACAATTTTACAAGGCTCTACAAATTCTCAAGGAACAAATACAAGTCGGTGGATTAATATTCCTGTGGTAAATATGTCGTTTCAGACATCAACTTTAGCTGCTGTAGTTTTAATGGTATATGTAGCACGCTATTTGTCTAAGATTAAAGATAAAGTCATTTCGTTTAAAGATACCATTTTGCCACTTTGGGTACCTGTGTTTTTTGTGTTAATCTTAATTCTTCCAGCTAATTTTTCAACAACTGCAATTATTTTTACAATGGTGATGATGTTGACATTTATAGGAGGTTATCCCATTAAATATTTATTAATAATCATTGGTACTGGTTTAGTGTCCTTAACGCTTTTTGTTTTAGTTGCAAAAGCATTTCCGGAGGCAATGCCAAACCGAGTTGATACTTGGATGAGTAGAATTGAAAATTTCTCAAATAGTGAAGATACTGAAGCAGACTACCAAATAGAAAGATCTAAAACGGCAATTGCATCAGGTGGTATTTTTGGGCTTGGTCCAGGTAAAAGCCCAACAAAATATCTATTGCCACAATCATCTTCAGATTTCATTTTTGCAATTATCATAGAGGAGTATGGTTTAGTTGGAGGGTTGTTTCTGTTAGTGATGTATTCTTGGTTGCTGTTTAGAATTGTTATTGTATCTCAAAAATCAGATACTGTTTTTGGAAGGTTATTAGTGCTTGGTGTTGGTTTGCCAATAGTATTTCAGGCATTAATAAATATGGCAGTTGCAGTTGAGTTGTTTCCTGTAACAGGGCAAACATTACCTTTAATTAGTAGTGGTGGAACTTCAATTTGGATGACGTGTATGGCTATAGGAATTATACTTAGTGTTAGTGCTAAAAGACAAGAAATAAAAGAGAATGAAATTATTGAAGGAGATAATCCTTTAGATATATTAAGTGAAACAATTTAGGATGGGATTTTTAAAATTTGAGTAATAATAAAACATACAAATTTATCCTTTCAGGAGGAGGTACAGGAGGTCATATCTATCCTGCAATTGCTATTGCAAATGAGTTAAAAACGCGCTATCCAAACGCAGAGTTTTTATTCGTTGGTGCTTCTGATAGAATGGAAATGGATAAAGTGCCTCAGGCAGGTTATAAAATTGAAGGCTTGTGGATTTCTGGGATTCAAAGAAAACTTACGCTAAAAAATGTAATGTTCCCATTTAAGTTGTTGGTTAGTCTCTTGAGGTCAAAAAAAATTATAAAGTCATTTAAACCCGATGTTGTTATTGGTACTGGTGGCTTTGCTAGTGGCCCATTATTGCAAATGGCTACGGCTAAAAAGATACCAAGTTTAATTCAGGAGCAAAATTCTTATCCAGGAATTACAAATAAGCTTTTAGGTAAAAAAGTAAATACAATTTGTGTGGCTTATGATGGTTTAGATAGATTTTTTCCAAAAGAAAAGATAAGGCTTACAGGAAACCCAATTAGAAAGAATTTGCTTGAAATAGAAGGAGTAAATGTTAAAGCTAAAGATATTTTTAAACTCATTCATAGTAAGCATACTTTATTAGTTTTAGGAGGTAGTTTGGGTGCAAGAAGAATAAACGAATTAATTGAATCTAACCTAGATTTTTTTGAAGAGAATAACGTGCAATTAATTTGGCAATGTGGTAAGCTATATTATGATCGATACAAGCAATATAATAAACTGAAAAATGTTCAGGTACACGCATTTTTAAACAACATGGATATGGCTTATGCTGCTGCAGATGTTATTATTTCTAGAGCAGGCGCGATTTCAGTTTCGGAGCTGTGTATAGTTGGTAAACCTACGGTTTTTATTCCATCACCTAATGTAGCAGAGGATCATCAGACTAAAAACGCAAAAGCGGTTTCTGATAAAAATGCTGCACTATTAATAAGAGAAAAAGATTTAGAATCTGAGTTTCAAAAACAATTTTCAGAATTGATTTTAGATAAAGATAAACGTGAAGAATTAAGTAAGAATATTAAAGATTTAGCTTTAATAAATGCTACGCAAGATATTGTAGATGAAGTTGAAAAACTATTGAATTAATGATAGATAAGAGTAAAGATATTAGTTTTAGTGAAAAAGCCTTTCCTAATGGAAAAGGTTTGGCATGGGCTTCTAATGTTTATTTTGTTGGAATAGGTGGTATTGGCATGAGTGCATTGGCGCGTTACTTTGTGGCTAATGGAAACCATGTGGCTGGTTATGACAAAACTCCAACTGACATTACTAATGATTTACAAAATTTAGGAGTTGCTATTCATTTTAATGATGATATTACTGAAATTGATACAAAGTATTTAAATAATAAGGATACTTTGGTGGTTTATACACCAGCAATTCCAAAAAATCATTCTGAGCTAAATTACTTTAAGAATAATGATTTTAATATTTATAAGAGATCTGAAATTTTAGGAGAAATCACGAAACAAACCACGTGTTTAGCTGTTGCTGGTACACATGGTAAAACCACAACAACGAGTATTTTAGGTCATTTACTTAATAGTTGTGGTGTTTCTGTAACGGCTTTTTTAGGTGGCATAAGTGAAAACTATAACTCAAACCTAATTTTGAATGGTACTGAAGTAACTGTTGTAGAAGCTGATGAGTTTGATCGTTCGTTTTTAACTCTATCTCCAGATTTAGCATGCATAACATCTATGGATGCAGATCATTTAGATATCTATGGAGATGCTTCAGAGCTTACAAAAACATTTAAAGAGTTTTCAGAATGTATAAAGCCAAATGGTAGATTGTTTGTGAAAAATGGTTTGCCACTCAAAGGAATAACCTATGGTATAGAAGATGATTCTGACTTTTGTGCAAAAAATATAAAAATAGAAAACGGTTCTTATGTGTTTGATTTGCAAACGCCTAATGAGTTGTATGAAGGTTTTCAATTTAACCTACCTGGTAGACATAATTTGTCGAATGCAATAATCGCCTTGGCGATGGCTGTAATATATGGTTGCCCTAACAACCAGCTCGCCAAGGGTTTAGCATCTTACAAAGGGGTTAAACGTAGATTTACTTACCAGATTAAAACAAATGATTTTGTATTTGTCGATGATTATGCTCATCATCCAGAGGAAATTAATGCAGTACATCAGGCAGTTAGAGAAATGTATCCAGATAAAAAAGTATTAGCTGTATTTCAGCCGCATTTATTTAGTCGTACAAGAGACTTTGTAGATGAGTTTGCTAATAGTCTTTCAAAATTTGACGAAGTCTTATTGTTAGATATTTATCCAGCAAGAGAGTTGCCTATTGAAGGAGTCACTTCAAAATGGCTTTTAGATAAAATTGAAAATCCTAATAAAAAGCTGATTTCAAAATCAGAAATTATTAATGAAATTAAAACTTCAAAAGCTCAAGTTGTTTTAACGCTTGGTGCAGGAGATATTGGAGCAGAAGTAAAACATATAAAAAAAGCACTTTGTATTGCGAATTAATTATAACTACATAAAGGTCATAGGGTTAGTGCTTGTGGTTGGTTTTTTGTTTGCCTTTTCTAAATATAGAAATGACTACAGAAAAGTGACAGAACCAAATATCCAATTTTTGGGCGAAAACACCTTGTTTATCACCGAAGAGGCTGTTAGTAAATTGTTAATACAAAATCAAGATCATGTTGCGGGACAATCCAAAGATATCATAGATTTGAATGAGTTAGAAACTGCCCTGAAATCTAATCCAATGATTAAGAAAGCAGAAGTGTTTATGTCAGTAAATGGTGAGCTTTCGGTAGAAATAAAACAAAAACAACCTATTGCTAGAGTACATACAAATGCATCATATTATATAGATGATGAAGGTTTATATATGCCTTTGTCGTCTAATTTTGCAGCAAGAGTGCCTTTAGTTACGGGTAATATTAAAAAAAACAATTTAGAGACAGTTTTTCAATTTGCAAAAGCTGTCAATGAAGACGAATTTTTAAAAAAGCATGTGATAGAAATTCATCAGAACGATGATGAAACTATCGATTTTAAAATTCGAAAAAGCAATTTTAGAGTTCATTTAGGAACTTTAAAAAAGCTAAATAAAAAGATAAATAATTTTAAGGCTTTTTATCAAAAGGCATTAAAAGATAACATATTAAACAAGTATAAGTTAGTTAATCTAAAATTCGACAAACAAGTCATTTGCACCAAAATATAAGCTATGGACAATCATAACATTTCGGTAGGTTTAGATATAGGAACCACAAAGATTGTGGCCATGATTGGTCGTAAAAACGAGTATGGTAAATTAGAAATTCTAGGTGTCGGTAAATCTAAAAGCTTAGGAGTTCATCGTGGTGTTGTAAATAATATTACGCAAACTATTCAATCGATTCAGCAAGCTGTTCAAGAAGCAGAAGCAGCAGCATCAGAAAAAATAGAAGATGTTACCGTAGGTATTGCAGGTCAGCATATTCGTAGTTTGCAACATAGCGACTATATCACAAGAGCAAATTCAGATTTAGTTATTGATGAAACGGATATAGATCGTCTAATTAATCAGGTACACAAGTTAGTGATGCTTCCTGGTGAAGAAATTATTCATGTACTACCACAAGAATTTAAAGTTGATGGTCAGGCAGAGATCAAAGAACCAATAGGAATGTACGGTGGAAGACTAGAAGCCAATTTTCATGTAGTCGTTGGTCAAGTATCATCGATTAGAAACATAGGTAGATGTGTTAAAAGTGCCGGATTAGAATTAGAAGGCATCACTCTAGAACCATTAGCATCTGCAAACGCAGTATTAAGTCAAGAAGAAAAAGAAGCTGGTGTAGCTTTGATTGATATAGGTGGAGGAACAACGGACTTAGCAGTTTTTAAAGATGGAATTATTAGACATACTGCAGTGATTCCATTTGGTGGTAATGTTATTACAGAAGATATAAAAGAAGGGTGTTCTATTATAGAAAAGCAAGCAGAGCTACTAAAAATAAAATTCGGATCTGCTTGGCCTGGTGAAAACAAGGATAATGAAATTGTATCTATTCCAGGGTTAAGAGGTAGAGAACCAAAAGAAATAACATTAAAAAACCTGTCTAAAATTATTCACGCTCGTGTCGTAGAAATTATAGAACAAGTTTATGTAGAGATAAAGAATTACGGCCACGAAGAGCAAAAGAAAAAATTAATTGCAGGTATAGTTTTAACAGGAGGTGGAAGCCAATTAAAGCATTTAAAGCAACTTGTAGAGTACATTACAGGCATGGATACCAGAATAGGATATCCTAATGAGCATTTAGCAGGTGATAGCGATGAGGATATTGCTAGCCCTCTGTTTGCTACAGCAGTTGGTTTGGTAATGGATGGTCTTAAACGTCAGGAACGAAAAAAAGCTGAGGGAGTTGAAGTAGAGATGCATGCTGATGTTGCAGAGAATGAAATTGATGACGAATTGCAACCAGAAGAAATTGTAGAAGAACCAAAGAAAGAGCGTCGTTCTTTTTTAGATAAGTTGACAGAGCGTGTTAAAGAGTTTTTAGATAACGCAGAGTAGATAATTAATTAATCAAGATATAAAATCCCATAATCTCAAAAAATATGAGTAGTAATAACGAATTTGGAAACATCTCATTTGATTTGCCTAAACACCAATCTAATGTCATTAAGGTTATTGGTGTTGGAGGTGGTGGTAGTAATGCCATAAATCACATGTTTCAACAAGGTATAAAAGGTGTCGATTTTGTTATATGTAATACCGATGCTCAGGCACTTCAAAGTAGTGGTGTTCCAAATAAAATTCAATTAGGAGTTAACTTAACCGAAGGTTTAGGGGCTGGTGCAAATCCAGATGTTGGTGAGCAAGCAGCTGTAGAGAGTATAGAAGATATCCGCAGAATGTTAGATACCAATACAAAAATGGTATTTATTACTGCAGGAATGGGTGGTGGTACAGGAACAGGTGCTGCACCAATTATAGC
The DNA here is from genome assembly GCF_025210595.1 of Winogradskyella sp. Lineage (GTDB taxonomy): Bacteria > Bacteroidota > Bacteroidia > Flavobacteriales > Flavobacteriaceae > Winogradskyella. The sequence continues at coordinate 12,276 of NZ_JAOARH010000080.1, read as the reverse complement.
TCAAATGGCTAAAGAATTAGACATTCTTACTGTAGGTATTGTAACTATGCCATTTCAGTTTGAAGGGAAAATGCGTAATGAGCAAGCGCAACGCGGTATAGAAAAGTTAAGAGAGCATGTAGATTCATTAATTGTAATTAATAATAATAAATTAAGAGAAGTTTACGGAAATCTTGGTTTTAAAGCAGGTTTCTCTAAAGCGGATGAGGTGTTATCTACAGCATCCAGAGGTATTGCAGAAGTAATTACACATCACTACACGCAAAATATCGATTTACGTGATGCTAAAACGGTATTGAGTAACAGCGGTACCGCTATTATGGGGTCTGCAACAGCATCTGGTCAAACCAGAGCGCAAGATGCAATAATGAAAGCCTTAGACTCACCATTATTAAATGATAATAAAATTACAGGTGCTAAAAATGTATTGTTACTTATTGTTTCTGGTTCTCAAGAAATAACTATAGATGAGATTGGCGAAATTAATGACCATATTCAAAATGAAGCTGGTCATGGCGCTAATATTATTATGGGTGTTGGTGAAGATGAATCATTACAAGAGTCTATTGCGGTAACTATAATTGCAACAGGTTTTGATATCGATCAGCAAAATGAAATTTCTAATACCGAAACTAAAAAAGTAATTCATGCCTTAGAGGAGGTTGCAGAGGAAATAAGTACACAAGAAAAGGAGCCAGCTATTATTACTCCAGATATTGTATTAGAAGAAAAGAAAGAAGATCCAATTGTGCGTCATACACTATTAGATGAAGATGAGGTTGAAACTAAAGCAAACCAAGGTATGGATTTAATTCCAACTACAGATTTGCTTAAAAACATGGATGTGGTTTATGATGAAGTGTTAGATTCAAAGGCAGAATTAAATGTAGAACCAGAAGAGTTTATCATTACACCAATTGAGAATAAAGTAGAGACAACTAAAATAGAGCCAGAAGATGAACAAATTACTTTAACTTTTGATTTGCCTATTTCTAAAAAAGAACCAGAAACTATTGAAGAGCCTGAATCTAATGAAGGTATGATGTTTTTTAGTTTAGATGAAGAGGTAAAAGATATTAAGGTTAATGAACCTGTTGAAGTAATTCCTGTGACCGAGGTTAATGAAGCTGGTGAGAAACGTTATGCTTTAGATGATTTTGAAACCTATGAATCTTCTATTAATACAAAAGCAGAGCAAACTGAAGTAAAAGAAGAAATTGTTTTCGAAAAGAAAGTTGTTCCTGTTGAAGAAACTGAAGAGCTAACAGAGGAAGAAATAGATCCAATGAACAGCCCAATTTCTGAACTTATTAAAGCTCGTGCAGATGAGCGAAGAAAACACATGAAGGATTTTAATTATAAATTCAATACAGCTAAGATAGACGAAATAGAAAAGGAGCCGGCTTACAAAAGACAAGGAGTTAATCTAGAAGATGCTCAACATTCTTCAGAAACCAATGCTTCAAGATTATCTGTTGGTACAGATGATAATAACGATATTCAATTAAGAAGTAATAATTCTTTTTTACACGATAACGTAGATTAGTAGCAAGTTTAAGTTAAGTGTTTTTACACCATGTCAAGCCCGAAATATCTTTCAATATTTTGGGCTTTTTTGTTAATTGTATAAATCTCAACTTAGCTAAGTTTTTTAGTATCTTCGCAATTCAATTCAATTAAGATAAAAATGAGCTTACAACAAGATATTATGACTGCTATGAAGGCAGCCATGAAAGCAAAAGACCAAACAGCTTTAGCAGCATTAAGAGCAGTGAAATCTGAAATATTGCTCGCTAAAACAGCAGCAGATTCTGAAGACGATTTAACAGAAGAACAAGAGTTGAAAATCTTATCTAAAATGGTAAAGCAACGCAAAGATAGTGCTGCCATTTTTTTAGAACAAGATCGTAAAGATTTAGCTGATCCAGAGTTAGCACAAGCTGAAGTGATTGGTCAATTTTTACCAGAAGCATTAAGTGAGGAAGAAATAGAAAAGATTGTAGTGATGACTATAGATGAAATAGGCGCAGAAGGTATGAAAGATATGGGCAAAGTTATGGGGATTGTAAATAAAGAATTAGCTGGGCGAGCAGACGGAAAGACGATATCTAGCATCGTGAAGGCTAAGTTGATGTCTTAATAGAGAATCTGCTTTCACAAGTAGTTCTGGCCTCGTAGTTCAACTGGATAGAATATCAGATTTCGGCTCTGAGGGTTGGAGGTTCGAATCCTCTCGAGGTCACTAATAATGTGTAGCGTCCTAATAACGTTACAGAATTAATAAGTCAAAGGTGGTAATTTTAGATTGCTGCCTTTTTTTTTTTTTTTGAAGTATTTTCAAATCAATCAAAACAAAATTGTGAGTAATCTTTGTAATTATGATTTCGTACATAATATAAAGTATATATAATCATTCTTCTTTTATGCTTTATCCATATATTTAAGCATGATTTACCTACAGGAAACCCAACCGCCAGAGATAAATGCAATGCCTAAGGTGTTTTTCTTAATTGTTCTATGTGTTGTAATAGGTTCTGTAGTTTTAACGAGGGTTTATTTTGTTATAGAAAAGCTTTATGCCTCAAAGAATAAAAAACCTTTTTTCCTTAATGTTGTGCTGTTTAAAAAAGAACTTTCAAGACAACAATTATCAATTCTAAAAAAAGAGTTTAGTTTTTATAATAATCTCAACGAGAAAGAGCAATCTGTATTTAGACATCGACTAGCAACATTTATAAACCAAAAAGAATTTATTGGAAGAGATGGACTTTTTGTAGATGATAAGATGGTAACTCTCATATCCGCTACAGCGGTAATGCTAACATTTGGTTTTAGAAATTACCATCTCGATTTATTTGATAAAATCATCATATATCCTGAAAGTTATTATTCAAAAATCAATGAAACATATCATAAGGGTGAAACTAATCCGCAATTAAGAGCTATTGTTTTTTCTTGGGAAGATTTTAAACAAGGTTATCATATAGGTGATGATAACTTAAATTTGGGGATACATGAGTTTGGTCACGCCATTCATTTAAATGCATTCAGTAATAACGATATAAGTAGTGAGATTTTTAAAAGTGGGTTTAATCAACTAACAGACTATTTACAACATCATAAAGTAGTGAGAGAGGATTTAATAACCTCCCGATATTTTAGAGCATACGCTTATACCAATCATTTTGAGTTTTTTGCTGTTCTTTTAGAAAATTTTATTGAAACTCCAATTGAGTTTAAATCTAATTTTCCAGAACTTTATAAGCATATGAAGCAAATGTTAAATTTTAATTTTGCTAATTATTAAAGCAAAAGAAATAAACATCATTTTTAAGTGTTAACAACAATATAGTATATGAAAAGAATATTAGTAACTGGAGGGGCAGGATTTGTAGGTTCTCACCTCTGCGAACGACTTTTAAACGAAGGAAATGAAGTCATTTGTTTAGATAATTATTTTACAGGTTCTAAACGTAATATAGAACATTTAATGGATCATCATTATTTTGAATTGGTGCGTCATGATATTACGAATTCTTATATGGTAGAAGTAGATGAGATTTATAACTTGGCATGTCCAGCATCACCTGTTCATTATCAATATAACCCAATCAAAACTGTGAAAACTTCTGTAATGGGTGCCATTAATATGTTAGGTTTAGCTAAACGTGTTAAAGCTAAGATATTACAAGCATCGACGAGCGAAGTATATGGAGATCCAACAGTTCATCCTCAGTTAGAAAGTTATTGGGGAAATGTAAACCCTATAGGTTTACGTTCGTGTTATGATGAAGGGAAACGTTGTGCTGAAACGTTGTTTATGGATTATCATAAAGAGAACAAAGTAAAAATTAAAATCATAAGAATATTTAATACGTATGGGCCTAGGATGCATCCAGAAGATGGTAGGGTTGTGTCTAATTTTATTGTTCAAGCACTAAAAGGTGAAGACATCACAATTTTTGGTGATGGTACACAGACTAGAAGTTTTCAATATGTAGACGATCTTATAGAAGGAACAATTAGGATGATGAATTCTAGAGACGGTTTTACAGGTCCTGTAAACATAGGTAACCCAAGAGAGTTTACAATGTTACAATTAGCAAATGAAATTATCGAATTAACAAATTCAAAATCCAAAATAACCTTTTTACCACTTCCTCAAGACGATCCTATGCAACGTCAACCAGATATTAGTTTAGCAAAGCTAGAATTAGAAGGTTGGGAACCAAAAATACAGTTGCGAGAAGGTTTAAAAAGCACAATCAATTACTTTGATAAGGTAATCAGAGAATAATTAATCAAAGTCGCTTATAAAAAAAAGTCCTTTTTTTAAAAAGGACTTTTTTTGTTCTATGTAAGTTAACAATCTTTTGTCTAAAGTGCGAAAAAAGCTTGTATATGTGTTTGGTAGTGGTTGTTGTCTATACCGCTTTCAGCATGGTCCATAGCAAATTTACCTATAACCTGTGCTCTAATACCAATAGTTTGTCTTCTATTTAGCCAAAATAAAATACCTCCACCTAAATTTAAAGAGATATTTGTTTCGTCAATATTAAAAAATCCAACACCAGCATTACCGTAAAAATCTATCCAGTCTGCAGAAGGAAGTAGATGTTTACCAAAATAATATTTTGCATGAGTGTCAAAAGAAAAGTACGTATAATCTTCTTGTAGTTCTATGCCATCAATTTCATCACCTTTAGCAAATGAATTAAGTGTAAAAGATTGTTCTATAGATAATCCTGAAGTCCAACCCACCTCAACAGCAAGAGAAACAGGTAGGTTAATAGCCCAATCGCCCATACCGTTTACTGGAGATTGAGAGCCTTGGCTATTGATTGCATTTAAACCGATACTTCCAAACCATTCATTAGAGCTTGAAGATTGGCCAAATGAGCTTAATGTAAATGCTATAAGTGCTGTTAGTAAAAGTGATTTTCTCATGAAATGAATATTTATTATAAAAATCAAAGTTAAACTTTATGACGTATAAAACAAATAAAGACGTAAAGATTATTTAGGGTAAAGTATAACTAAACTTATTTATGAGTTTTTTAAGACATGTTTAAAATAGCTAAAAACACGTTTTTTATCATTTATGAGTGCTTTTCTGTAGGCATTGTTAGTTAAGAAATGAGGGATTCTACCCACTAAGGTGTATAGGAAATCGCTAACTTTTAAAAACCTATTCCAATATTTATAAAATTTAAGATGCTTTAACTTAAAGAGATAAAAAGAGGTGTAGAGATTAATTTTTTTTTGCTTGTTAAATGATATGTCATTAAAAAAAAGATTTAGTGTGTTATAGTAGCGTTTAATTATTTTGTTTTGTTTTAACTCTGAATGATGATTGTAATACCTCATTAAGGTAATGCAATCATAAGCAGATCTAAAGCTTATGCTATTATATAAACGGCCTTTGTCATTAACCTGATAATTTAAGATGTTGTGTTTTGTTAAGTGTTGTAATGCAGGTATATAGATGCCGTTGTTTTCTTGTTTTAATAATAGGATATTAGAATTAGTTAGTGCTTTATCTTTATAATTTACAAATAATTTTCGGTGCAATTCTACAGCGCAAATGTATTTATCTGTTTTTAATCTAGGAAGGTGTTTATGTTCAAAGAAATCATGGCCTAGAGTTTGTTTAATGGGATAATAGGAGTCTTTTTTTAAAATAGAAAAGGCTAAATCAAGTTGGTGCTCTGCAACCAAAATATCAATATCACCTAGCATACGTTCAGCAAAATCGTTGTAAAAACCAGCTGCTATTAAAGCTGAGCCTTTTAAAAAAACATGGTCTATATTGTGAGTTCTAAATAGTTCAGAAATATGATGTATCTGCTCAAGTATAGATTTGTTTCTAGTACTGTTTAATAATGTAATTTCCTTCAGGTAAGTATTTAATTCATCAGGCAATAAGTGAGTAAGTTGCCTAGATTTTAAACGACAATAAATAGCTGGTAAAACAAGATGTTTACTTCCTGTTATAACAATGCCATCCCAATCAAATAAAGGATTACTAAAGACCTTTTCTAATTCTGAGTTAGCCGTCTTAAAGCTAAGAATATCAGCTATATGTTGGTATGTAATAGCTAGATTAGCCATTGGATTACAAATGTTGTGCTAAATATAAATCAATTGTTTTTCATTTTTCTAAACAAAGTAGTTATTTCTTCAATAGCATTATTGGTGTTGCTATAGGTTAATTCGTAAATATTTACTTGTGTAAGCCAGTCTAGTATCTGTTTAGCATGCGTAGGGTTTGGAGATAACCAAGAGTCTGGTATAAGAGTTTCTAAGGCCTTTTTTATAGAAACATTCTCTAAGGTTGTTTCAGCACTACTTTTGTAGTTAACCATAATAATAGATTTACAAGGGTAGCTGTCTTTTTTAGGTGTTTTACACGGAACATATTTTAGTAATCCTTTAGTTTTGTTGAAGAAAGTATTAGGAATATCATCAAAATCATCAATCAAAGGACGTAAAGTATTAAAGGCTCCTTTTTTAATTGATATGGCTGATGGATTGTAATAAATATGTGAGTTTTCTGATGAAATAGGAGAAACATCATCTGCTAACAACGCAAAACCATGAGCAACTAATAGTGCGCTTAAAGTGCTTTTGCCTTTGCCAGATTCGCCTATAAATAAAATAGAATTATTACCATCAGTAATAGTAGAGCCATGAAAAGTGCCTAACCAATCAGATTCTTTTTTATTATGAATATACGAGAGCATTTCCATAATAAATTTACCTTGTAAGAGATGGTAATTTCTTTTTTGTACAGAGGTAATGATTGTATTGTTTTTTAATAAAACTAATTGATTTCCTTCAAGGAAAATATCAAAAACAATTTTAGAGGCATGAAGAGCTTCTACTTCAAGATGAGCAATTGCAGGATGTATAGTTTTTTGTACTAAGTCGGTGTCATAATTAACTTGAAAATACCTGCCGTTTGCACAATAATGCTTTGAAATAGCACAGTCGTCGCTTTCAAAGTGCAATGTTTTTTTGTCAAAAGAATCTTTTTCTAGATGACATTGTTCTAAATAGGAGTTCAAGGTCTTGGCTATGTTGATATAATCAACATTAGAATCTACTAAAGCTAGTTTTTTGCCAAAAGCATCTATAGAATTAGATTCAAAATAATCGTCTAATAGATCTTTAAAATCTAATTCTACAATGCTATATACATTAGAGTTTTTATACCAAAGCACCCAGTAAGAACCAAACAAGCGTTGATATGTTGGCGCTAAATTGTTATTCAAAACTTATGAAATTAATCAAAAGGATTTCCACCTGGATCTGGTGGAGAAGATGATTGTGCTTTAAGGGGATTTAAAATCACAAAAGTACCTACAGCTGTTAATGCCGCATACTTCCCCATTTTTTTAATGGCATCTTTACGAGTGATTTTTTCTAGATTATTGTCTTTCTTCATGGCGTTTGCCTAAGTTTGGTTTAAAAATAATAAAATAATTTATTTATCTGTAGGAAAGGTATAATACTTCCCTTTTTAAAGCTAATTTTAAAAGTAAGGCTTTTCAACTTTTATGCTAAATTAAAAAGCCTTACAATCTGTAGATACTTTATAAGCATCATAAAATAAGCTTTATCTATTTTAAGATAATTTTTTCAGTTTTAACGTTATTTCCATCTACAAGTTTTACAATATAGACTCCTGTGTTTAAAGAGTTAGTGTTTAATACTTGTAGTCTCGAGTTATTGTTTAGTGGTTTAGAAATCACTAAACGTCCCTGTATGTCATATACATTAGCAGTAGTGTTTTTTGTTAATTCACCTGCAATGTTAATTGTACGATTAATCGGGTTGGTGTAAATGCTAATGCCATCAAAAATGTTATCAGAGATCGATAAAGCACTATTAGTAAATCTAAGATAAAAACGCCCAACACCATTTAAATCTTCAGTTGGAGTTATAATATAATCACTAGCGCTAATCAATGTAGATGAGCCTGTTAAGCTATCATCTAGATATACATCTATTGAAGAAGGCAAAGAACTCTCTGTAATACTAAATGTTAATTGCTCTCCCATATTAGCATTAACACCTAAAGCTATGGTGATGTCATTATAATCTGTTTTGCCAATAGCTTGGGTTGCAAACGGAACATTGTTGTTGTCTGCAACTAAATGAGAATAGATAGAAAATGCTGGTGCAATACCACCTAATAAACTAGCGTCATATCCTGGATCTAAGCCTAACCCAGAAGAAGCTGTAAAATAAACCTTAGTAATAAAGCTATCAGTAGCATTACTCAAGTTAAGATTTATATTAGTGGTTTCAGAAGCTGTTCTGCCTGCTATAAAATCATCAGCGGTTGAGGTTATACGCATATCTGGAGTTGTAGTTGTAAATTGAATATTACCTCCACTAGCATTAGAGGCTACAAAGAAACCTTGACCTGGTGCAATATTTAAACTAGTGTTCTCTAATGCGCTAATAATAGTGTAATCATCAGTAGAAGTTCCGTTTGTACTATCATTATAGCCATAAATAACTTGAGCACTAGGGTCTAATAATGCAGAATTTTGCGTTAAAAAAGCTTGAGCATCTAAATAAGAAGGGAATGGGTTACCAACTAAATTTAAAATACTTGCAGTACCTTGGTCTATAGCAACCTCTACTAAACTGTTATTTACAGTACCTTCAAAAGACACGAGGTTAGAAGGTGATCCAACTGTAATACCTGTACGGTAGCCAACACCAGCGGTTAGAGGTGTAGTATCGGTGTCATTCCAAAGTTCGTAAGGTGTGGTGCCATTATCATTATCAAAACCACCAAATAATACTTCAGGACCGCTTTGGTTGGAAAGGATATTTGAGTTGTTTCCAATAAAAGTATTAAAAGCTTGTCCTGTTAAAGGAGCGCTAATTAAATCATTGCCATTAACAGCATTGTTGGTGTTGACATAACGGTTATAGGTTACAGTGCCTGTAATGGATCCATCTAAAACTAAACTAGAGTAAGAAGTTGATGTAGATTGAAGTGTTACGCTGTTAGCAGTTAGTGTATTGCCAGCTTCTACGTCTAATGCTGCTCCAGGATTAACAACAACATTATTAAGGCTAGCATCTGAGCTTAATACAGCTACACCATCAACAATAATTGCGTTTGATGCACCTGTAGTACCATCAGGATTACTTGGATACCAAGCGCCACTAGAATAGCTGTGGCCACTGTATATCCCTTTTATTTTAAAATCATCAAAAGCTAAATCTTCATTTCCAGAATTCATAGAAACTGTAATTCTTATATCTAATAAGGAGCCTGTTGAGCCTATAGATTTTGAAAATTCAGAAAATGATGTTGTTAAAGAGGTGCCGTCTCCAGTACCATTAAAATCAGTATCTTCAAGGAAAGAGGTGTTAGTTCCTCCACTATTTTCAAAAGCTAATAAATTTGTCCATCCGCCAGAATCAATTTGGTATTCAATAAGTACAAAATCTGAAGAATCAATACCACCACCATTAGATGCAAAAGAACCTATAAATGATAAACTGGTATAGTCACTAATGCCAATTCCAGTCCATGTTAACTGGCTAGGATTTGCACTACCTGTCCATCCACCATCATCAAGATCTTGACCAGCAAAGAAAGTGCCATTAGTATTAGAATAAGATTCGTTTATATTAGAACCATTAGTGATTTGAAAATAGTCTTGAGGACCATCATTACCTTCACCACCTAAGGTAACAGTGTATAAATTACTGTTATTAAAAGGTTCATGCCAAAATGCAAAATCAGGGCTAGGATCATTTTCTGTAATGGTCAAATCAAAAGTAGATTGAGAGCCAACAGCAGCATTATTGCCACCAGTAATATTCTGAATTGTGAAGGTTAAAGTTTCATCACCTTCATATACCATATCATCAGTAACTGTAATAGTTAAAGTTTCATCGGTAGAAGAATTTGCAGGAAATGTAACAGTTTGTGTGGTGTAGCCATCAATATCTGCATTGTTTCCAGAGGTTAAAACCACATCAAAAGAAGTAGCATTTGTAGCATCAGCATTTATTATCGAAAACGTTAAGTCGGTTGTAGTTACACCTTCTGAAACTGATGCTGAAGCTGATGTAAACTCTACTTCGGTATCTGTACTTGCTGGAATGATGTTAATGGTGTAATCTTCGTAACTAGCAAAAGTACCAGTGTAGCAAGGTGTAGGTGTGGCTAAATCTGCACCTCCAATTCGTAAACGATGTTGGCCTAACGTTGCACTCATTGGAACAGTAAAGTTGGTACTAAGTGTTGTAGGATTGTCGTTTAAAGATTCACCAGAATAAACTTCTTCACCAGAATCTTCAAAATCACCATCACTGTTATAGTCTATCCATATTTTAGTATTGTAGGTGTAACCAGTTTCGTAAGTAATATCTAGATTTACAATACCGCCTTGCTCTACATCGGTTGATTGAGCGGAATAGTCTCCGTAATTGTTTGTTTCAGTACTTGTAGGATTATTAATAGATCCAAAAGAAACATTTGTGATACCATCTCCGTCAACAGATGATGGTGATGGAGAACACCAACTTAATACAGGTGTGCCGTTGCTTGAAACACCAGTGCTCCATGTAGTGTTTTTTCTTGCAAATACAGTAAAATGATATACAGTATTGTTGGTTAATCCATTAATGGTTTCAGATTCTCCTGTGCCTTTATATACAACATATTCATTACTGCCTAGGTCTGTACCAGAGCCAAAAGTAGTGTTAGCTGTATAAGAAGTGCCATCTCCTGATGGGGTGTTAGTGACCGAAGAAGTTTCCTTAGCAATTATTAAGATTTCATCAAAGCAATTTTCATTAGTCCAAGATAAGTCTAACGTGGTATTGCCAGCAGTAATCATAAAGGAAGTTACATCTGTTGGTGTTGCGCATGGTGTACTAGCATTTGCATTTAAGCCTAGAGAATATTCAGATCCATCATAAGAATAAGCTTCATAATAATAGGTTGTGTTTTCACTTAAGCCAGTATGGTTGTATGTCCCAGCCCCATTACTGTTAAATAAAACAGTGCCGCCTGCAAAAGCATTACCAACACTTGCTGGTGCACCTGTAGGTGTTGTGAAATTGTTATCTGTATTAAATACTATAACAATATTATCACCTGAGGTGTTGTCGTCATAAGTTAAATCTATTTGAGTTGAAGAAACTGCAGAAGCAGAAAATGCATCTGGATTGTCTGGGCCAGAAGATGCTATTCCAGAAATAGTTACATCATCAATTGTCCAATATTCATTGCTACTATTATTATTCATAGTAATGCGTACAACGAGTTGTGTAGTGCTAGGTATACCAGTAATTGAAATGAACGAATATCCATCGCTAGTTCTGAACCCTCCGCCTGCTGGTTCAAAAATGGTTTGATTGTCATCACCATCATAAGCTGTTGTTGCATTTCCTGTTCCTGTGTCAAATGACCATTTTGCATTACTGTTTCCTTCGATTTCAAGCTCATTAGAAAATGTAGACCCTCCATCTGTGCTAATTTCTATTAAAACTTCATCAGAGCCATCATTTCCATTCCCGCTAGATCCTGCGAAAGATGCAAGCCTAAAGTTAAGTTCAATATTGGAAAAACCGCTAACATCTAGTGAGTTAAATGTTAGGGTAGATGTAGTGTTGTTGGCTTCCCAACCTCTGCTGCCAGAAACAAAATTATCATCGCCTGTAGGGTATGGTCCACTACCAGTCGAGTTTGAGCCACCAGAATTTGAAAAGTTCAATACTGGTGTCTGAGGTGAAGTTTCAAAATCTTGTATTGCTATTGTAGTCTGCGCAAATGTAAACGCAGAAAAAAGGAATACAATCAAAAGCGTGTAAAAATTCTTCATGTTTAGATTAAATAAAAAATTATCAAAAAAGTAGGAGGTTTTGTGTAAGAAATGGAAGTCAAATATAATAAAACTAAAGGTACAGAAATAATTTAGATGTTAACAAACGGTTAACATAGATAATAAGACGCATGCTTAAGATTAAAGTCACTTTTTTTGATATTTTAATGTCTGTTAAGGCATCTTAATCGGTATACTTAGGATGATTATATGTTAATTAAAATGGATAACTCAAAACATGTTTGTAAACAAATAATGCGTTACAAAAAATTAAGTTAGAGAGCTAATATTAATTTTGTTTAAGGTCTTGCTTGATGCTGCAAGAATTGTTTTAGTTTTGCAATCATTGTTTTTGAGTTATAAACTCAAATTAATTTATTAAGAATATACGTAATGGATGCTATAAGAATTA
>NZ_JAOARH010000079.1 GCF_025210595.1 Winogradskyella sp. | reverse complement strand
TGGTAAGGTCGTCTAAATATATACGACTATCTTTAAATATTTGTAACTTTGCTTATAACAGATAACATCAGTTTGGATATTAACGAAAACATAGACTCGCCATTAATTATTAAAGTTAGTTTTAATAAGTTACTCAGTCATTATCAAAATTTAGTAAAAGTAGATAATGAAATTGTTGCAAGTAATGCGTGTCGTGTATTAGAGATAGCTGATAAAAATCCTATTCTTAGAGAAGGTTTTAGTGATTTAACTTTGCTAAAAACCTATGAGAAAGAAATAGAAGGCATATTACATGATTCCTTTAGCCCTATTTTAACCAATAACGAAATAAAAACAGCATCTGTTCCTTTTCAGGATATTATTTTCAATTCATCAGAGCGTTTTAAGTCTATATTAAAAACCGCTGGTGAAGATTTTGAACTTCAGATTAAGAACATGCCTACAGATCAAAGATATATCATAGCATGTACAATAATTCTTAACTTCTGTTATGGTTATAATTTAAATTTTAAGCGACCATTTTTTTATGAGATTCCAGATGCCAATGGCATCACACGTTATTATAAAATTTTATATAATGCAGATTTTATAGAGATAGTTTCAAAGGAAAATGCACCAAAAATTACCGAAGAAGATTATGAAGAGTTAATCGATAATTTTGATAATATAGATTTGTGGAAAGAAAAATTTCCGCCAAATAGTTATGAGTTTAAAGGGTTTGTGATTTCCAATATTTTTGATGTTACAGACGATCAATCAATATCTAATATTAAGTCATCATTAATAAGTGAAGATAAACGTGATGATGAAAGTCATGTTCTAGGATTTTATGAAGTATTCAGATCCTTATTTGGGCTTAAAAATATAGAAGTTGGCTTTTTAATATATAATGATGAGGAGAACACTTTTGAGCGTGTATATGGTTCAGGAGTAAATAGTTTTCTACTTAATGGTTCAGATAGCCTATCATGCGAAGATGCATTATGTAAATGGTCTTATAATAAATTGTTAAAGGAAAATACATACTTCTCTGTTTCTGATGTAGATAAGATGTATGCGCTTTCAAAAGGTGAAGCTCCACATATAAAAGCCTTGCATGATCAAGGGTATAAAAGTGGCATTTTTGCACCTATAGCAAGTGATAATGTTTTAATGGGAGTTATAGAAATTGTATCTAAGGAATCTAAGGTGTTAAATAGCATTAATGCCAATAAGTTAGAAGATGTAATGCCTTATATTATTTCTGCAGTAGAGCGCTCTAAAAATGAAGAAGAGAATTTAATAGAGGCTATTATTCAAAAAGAATGTACTTCTATTCATCCAAGTGTGCATTGGAGATTTAAGCAAGAAGCTAAAAACTTTATTAAGGATGAGTTAACTCATAAAGAACCAAGATTTAATAAAATAGCTTTTGATAATATTTATCCATTATATGGGCAAATTGATATAAAAGGATCTTCGGTAGCTCGTAATTGGGCGACACAGCAAGATTTAACATTGCAACTTAATGCGGTAAGAACCATATTAAAAGCAGCTTCTAAAGTTGAAAACTTACCAATTTATAAGCAATATATTTTTCAAATAGATCGTTTTTTAGAGAACTTAAAAACTAATTTTCAGGTCGATAGTGAGCAACAAATTTCAGCCTTTTTCAGAAATGAAATAGATGTGGTATTAGAGCATTTAATGACTGTAGATGCTTTAAAATCTAAAGTGGAAAGCTACTACAATGCTATAAACGATGATTTAAATGTGTTGTATCATCACCGAAAAGATTACGATGATACCATTTCGCTTATCAATAGAGAAATGGCGGCGCTTTTGGATGAAAAACAGGTAGAAGCTCAAGCTATGTATCCGCATTATTTTGAGCGTTTTAAAACTGATGGCGTAGAACATAATATGTACATTGGTGAGTCTATAACAAAGGATGATAGTTTTAATCCGATATATCTTTACAATCTACGATTATGGCAATTGCAGGTTATGGTAGAGATGGAAAATGCATATTATCAAATGCAATCTCAATTTCCTGTAGCATTAGACGTTGCTTCAATGATATTGGTGTTTAACCAGCCATTGTCTATAAGTTTTAGAATGGATGAAAAGCAGTTTGATGTTGATGGCACTTATAACGCGCGCTATGAAATTGTAAAGAAACGTGTAGATAAAGCCTATATAAAAGGAACTGAGGAACGTGTTACTCAAAAAGGAAAAATAAGTATTGTATATTCTCAAAAGGAAGACGAGAGAGAATACCTTAGATATATTAAGTTCTTACAATCTAAGAAATATTTAGATACAGATATCGAAATTGTTGAGCTTCAAGATTTGCAAGCTGTAACAGGTTTAAGAGCAATACGAGTTAGTGTCCTTTATCACAAAGATAAAGATGATAAGGCATTCTATACTTATGACGATTTAATGAAAGAGATTAAATCTTAAAAAGCACTTGCTGTCTCAATAATATCTTTCACGTTTGCTTCTGCACCAGAATATTGAAACGCTATAGCGAAAGCAATAACACTAATTATAATGCCAATTGCAAAAACAGTGTAAGTTAGCCTAAGAAGACCATATTTTCTATTAAGTACTAACCCTAAGAAGTATAAGTCTTTTGTAAGCGATCCATATAAATATTCTTTGTCTTTCATCATTTCTTGCATAGCCCATTCAAATTCAGGTAAATTCATTTTATGAAAATTACCAAAGAATAAAAGGTTCACCTTTTTATTAGCAACATCCTCTTTACTAAATTTTCCGCTTGTAACATTTGGTCTGGTAGCAAGCACAGAAAGGATGATAGAAATGACAGTAAAAAAAGCAAAAATTACAGTTGGCCAAATTAAGTAACTATTAGACGGATTATCGAGTTTTGAAACTAAATTAGATAATACCAAAGAAATGATTATGGCATTTACAGATAACAATATGTTAGCTTTGGTGTCAGCAATATCACTAAGAGTAATATGATTTCTAAGCGCAACTCTAAACATGGTTTCAATTCCACGATCTGGTAATTCTAACTTCTCTTTTTTAAAATTGAGCTCTGCTTTTTTCTGTTTTAACTTTTCGCTGTCATTTTTAATTTTGCTTTGACTTAAGAGTAAAGTTGCGAGGTTTTTACTTTTTCTGGCTTCCCATTTACTTGCTGCTAAATCTGTATTAAAACTATGATTGGTTAAAAAAGTAATATTCTCTTGTAACCAATCTTTTTTAGAAGTTCTTTTGCCAAGAGTTAACTCCCATTCTTTTCGTAATAAGGCAGCATACTCACCATAATTTTTACTAGATAAATGTGCGCAATCTGCATCTCTTATGTAGCCTTCCATTTTGTTTTTAGGCTTATAGCTTATTTCAGTTGCTAAAATAAGATCTGTAATTGCTTTAATATTATCATCAGAAACATCTTGAGATTTTAAAAAACCTGAAGCAATTTTAGCGCCTTCTTGCTCGTGGTTTTCAATGGTTTTTGTTAACCCAGAATCGTGAAACCAAGCAGCAAGTATAAGCTGTTGTTTTTCAGTTTCGCTTAAATCACTCGCTTCTGTTAACTCTTTCACTTTATTTACAACACGTTGTGTATGCGCTAAATTGTGATAAACAAAAGAAGGGTCTAAATGTTCATTTAGATGTGATGTTACGTATTTCTCAGCTTCAAGAATGATGTTTTCCATATACAATAAATGTAAGTCTAATTTAAGAATTATTTATCACCTTTTTAAATAACTAAAATGGTAACTTAGCTAAATTGAGTTTGAGGTAATATAATAGGCATTTTTTCGACTTAAGTTTTAACGTGTAAATACGAATATAATTACCTTTTGAGTAATAAAAATATAGAGAAGAAAAATAAATTTTTATGGAGCTAAAAATTAGAGATACATTTAATAAAGAACTCCCTTCAGATACAAATACAAATAATACGAGACGAAAAGTATTTGAAGCCATGTATTCTTATGTAAATCCGAAAGTTCCATCTCATCCTAAATTAATACATGCTTCTGTTGAAATGGCTAAAGCGATAGGTTTAGATAAGAATGATACAGATTCTGAAGATTTTTTAACTATTTTTTCTGGTTCAGAACTTTATCCTAAAACAGAGTCTTATGCCATGGCTTATGCTGGTCATCAATTTGGTAATTGGGCAGGGCAACTTGGTGATGGAAGAGCTATTAATCTGTTTGAAGTTTTACACAACAAAAAGCGTTGGGCATTACAATTAAAAGGAGCAGGCGAGACACCTTACTCAAGGCAAGGTGATGGTTTAGCAGTTTTGCGTTCCTCTATTAGAGAATACTTATGTAGTGAAGCGATGTACCATTTAGGAGTTCCAACAACAAGAGCATTGAGTTTAATGTTGTCTGGTGATGAGGTATTGAGAGATATAATTTACGACGGTAATGCAGCTTATGAGAAAGGAGCTATTGTTTGTCGTGTAGCTCCAACATTTATTCGTTTTGGTAATTTTGAATTATTTGCAGCAAGAAATGATTATAAAAACCTTAAAAAGCTTACAGACTATACTATAAAATACTTTTATCCTGAGTTAGGGAAGCCTTCAAAAGAGACTTACATAAAGTTTTTTAAACAAGTAGCTGTTAAAACACTAGATATGATTATTCATTGGCAGCGTGTTGGTTTTGTACATGGTGTTATGAATACAGATAATATGTCTATTTTAGGATTAACCATAGATTATGGTCCTTATGGTTGGCTCGAAGGTTTTGATTTTGTATGGACGCCAAATACTACAGATAGGCAAAATAAGCGTTATCGTTATGGCAATCAGCCTAATATTGGGCTTTGGAATTTGTTACAATTAGCCAATGCATTATATCCATTAGTAGAAGAAGCTGAAGCGTTCGAATCTGTTTTGAATCAATATAAAATTGATTTTGATACTAAGTCCTTAAATATGATGCGATCTAAACTAGGACTTACGATCGAAGATAAAAATGACGCTAAATTAATAGAGACATTAGAAGATTGTTTACTGCTTTCAGAAACAGATATGACAATGTTTTTTAGATTACTTTCAAACCATAATAAAGATGATGGTCAGGAAGGGTTGAAAAAGATAGAAGCATCATTTTATATTTTGGAAGAGATTGTAGGTGATGTGGCTCAAAAATGGAAAGACTGGTTTACTGCTTATGACCAAAGACTGCAATTAGAAACACTTACAGATAAAGAACGATGCGCTAATATGAACTTAGTGAATCCTAAATATGTATTGAGAAATTATATGGCACAATTAGCCATTGAACAAGCAGATAAAGGAGACTATAGCTTAATTAATGAGTTGTTTGATTTACTTAAAAAACCTTATAACGAACAGCCCAAAAACCAAAAATGGTTTGCAAAACGACCAGATTGGGCAAGGCATAAGGTAGGTTGCTCAATGTTGTCTTGTAGTTCTTAATTTAATGGAAATTTTTTGAAGAAATTCTTAAGAGCGATCTAGCTTTGGTAACATGTTTTCGTTTTTTTCATGAAGCGACTCCATATCACTAAGTATCACATTCAACAATTGCAGAACCTCTAAAATGTAAGGGCCTTTGTTAAGCATTACACTTTCTGCTCTAATAGAGTTTGCAGCATCTGTAATTTCCGAACGAGAAGGTAACCCCTTTTTAGCAAGATTTTCAAGAACTTGTGTTGCCCAAACCACAGGAATATGTGCAGCAGCACAAATAGATATAATTTCTTCTTGAATTTTTCCAATATTATTCCAACCAGTTTCTATAGCCAAATCGCCACGTGCAATCATTACACCAATATGTTTAACCTTCATGGCACTCAATAAAATAGCAGGAAGATTGTAAAAAGCAGCTCTAGTTTCAATTTTTAGAATAATATTTAGTTTGTTAATGACATTTAAACGTTTTAGTTCGGTCAATAATTCATCAACATCATTAGGAGAGTTAACAAAAGAAAAGTTGACAATATCTGCATGCTTTGCAACAAATTCTAGATCGGTTTTGTCTTTTTGTGTTAATCCGTGTATTCCTAATTCCGAATCTGGAAAATTCATTCCTTTTTCAGCTTTTAGTTTAGAGCCTTGAGGCTTAGCTCGTGTTATAAGTACTTCAAAAGAATCGTTGTTAACAGTTGAGATTTCTCCTTCAATTTTTCCATCATCAAATAAAATACTTTCACCACTTTTTATATAGTCAAACACCTTAGGTAGTTGGCAAGAAATTCTTGCAGACTTTAAAATATTTCCATCTTCGTCTAACTGAGCTGGTGCACCAAGATGAGGTGCTTTAGTAATAGTAAGCACGTCATTTTCTTTTAGAATTATAGCTTGTTCTACGTCAGGTATTTCACCAATAATTAATGGCTGAGCTTCATGGTTTGAAGCTGTTAAAACCATGTTGGTAGCAATATAAGATGTTTCGTAGCAATGCGCTACAGCATAATTGTTTGTTAATTCAACAATCTTTAAGCGTCTTTTTTTATTTCTAGTATCAGTAAAATGGTATATGTCACCAATATTTAGGTTAGCCATACCAGATTTAGATATAGGTAAGCAATTCTTTTCAGAATCTTCTTTAAGAATGTCTACCAAAATAATTCTAGCTGGTAATATAATATTGCCTATATCGTCTCGTTTAGGGCTGAATTTCCTTACCTGAGGTCCTGTTATAATGGCACCAGTTCTAATTTTAGGGCCAGCAAGATCCATGGCTATTTTTATTTTCTTACCTAATTTTTTGGATGCTTTTTTTACATTTTTAATAATGCGTTCCCAAACAAAAACATCATCGTGAGCACAATTAATACGAACACAATTCATCCCAGACTTAACCATATTGTGTACCATATTATAATCATAGGCAGCTTGGATAGGTAAGGTCACCATAATACGAACACGTCTTCCTTTAGATCTAAAGCCTAAAAGTTCTTTAGAGTGCTTGTTAAGTAATCGTTTTCCGTTTTTTATAGAAAGTCCAGCTTTTTTTGAGGTATAGGAATCGTCTTGTTTTAGACTGTGAAGAAGCTTTAAAGCCTTTAAAATACTTGCTTTTGTATGTGCTTCGGCATTGCTAAAGCGCGTAATACCTAAGTTACGTAGTTTCTTTTGTGTCCTTCTTAAGTCGTGCTTTCTAAAAGTTTGGTATTGTACTAAATTTCTAGCACTTTTTTGATAATCTGGATGAATGGTATTTATAGTGTTTTCAAAAAGTTTTTCTTCAGACTCCATAACCTCTAAAATAGAAGTGAGTTGCGTAATAATTGAATCGATTTTTTTAGTGCTGCTTGTCGTCATTAGTATACCAAAACTATAAAGTATACAAATTTAAAAGCTTTACAAATGATATTTATTAACTATGGGTTAAATAGTTTTATAATCTGTGATTTTTACAAATTAAATAAGTTGAAACTCATCTGATTTTTTTAGATACTGTAAAATATATACATACTTCTGTAAAATGTATACTTTGGTCAATAGGCTGATATTTAACTTTGTACTATCGAAATAATTAAAAACAGAGAAAGATGAAAAATACAGCATTAATAACAGGAGCTTCAAGTGGAATAGGAATGGAATTGGCAAGAATTCATGCAGAGCAAGGAGGTGATTTAATAATTGTGGCAAGACGCAAAGATAAATTAGAAGCACTTAAAGCTGAATTAGAAAATAAACACTCAATTAAAGTAATTACAATTGCTAAAGATTTAAGTAAAGCAGAAGCTGCAAAAGAATTATATAGTGAAGTGCAACAACTTAATATTAAAGTAGATTATTTAATCAACAATGCAGGTTTTGGGTTACGAGGAAAATTTTACGAATTATCATGGGAACGTCAACAACAAATGATAAATCTTAACATGGTTGCACTCACAGAATTGATGTATCAGTTTTTACCAGAAATGGTAAAGCGTAATAGCGGAAAGATTCTTAATACATCTTCTACTGCGAGTTTTATGCCAGGACCATTACAGGCCATTTACTTTGCTACTAAAGCATATGTAACATTTTTAAGTAATGCAATAGCAGAAGAACTACATGATACCAATATTACAGTGACTAATTTAATGCCAGGAGCTACTGAAACAGAATTTGCACAAACTTCAGGAATGGACAAAACAGGTTTATTCGAAAAGACTGTTACGGCACGTTCTGTTGCCGAAGATGGATACAATGCCATGCTTAAAGGGAAAATAGATGTAGTTTCAGGATTAACGTTCTCTCAAAACCTTATGATGAAAGCCATTCCGTTTACACCTAAAAAGACAATACTGAAGCAGATTAGACAGATGCAAGAGGTGAATTAATTAAAATGTGTAATTTAGAATTTAAATGAAAGAAATTATTCATATAAAATCAATAACAGAAGCTTGTAAAGCGTTCGGTTTACCATCTTCTAAGCACCCACTAGTTAATGTGGTGTGGGCTAAGAATATGCCAAGTTTTAATCAATACATTGGTATTAAGTACAACACAGATTTTTTTTCAATTTCCCTAAAGGATGGCATGGAAGGATCTATGGGTTATGGCAGAAATAGTTACGATTTTACAGATGGTACTATGGTGTTTACAAAGCCTAATCAAGTGCTGTCAATAGAAGAAAAAAACATACAAGATGATGCTAAAGGATGGATGTTGGCGTTTCATCCAGACCTCATTAGAAGATCTGACTTAGGAAAAACTATAAGTCAGTATAATTTCTTCGATTATGAAGTGCATGAAGCCTTACATCTCTCAGAAGATGAAAAAGCAACCTTAACCGATTTAGTGAGAAAGATCGAAACCGAAATAAATCAGAACATAGATAAACACAGTCAGAAATTGATTGTATCTACTATAGAGTTGATTTTAGATTATTGTAACCGTTATTATGATCGTCAGTTTTATGTGCGTACTAATTTACATCAAGATCATGTTTCAGAATTTGAGAACTTTTTAAAAAGCTATTTTAATTCAGAGAAACCAAGTGAAATAGGCTTACCATCAGTAAAATATTGTGGTGAGCAACTTAACATGTCTCCCAATTATTTAAGCGACTTATTAAAAAAGGAAACAGGAAAAAGTGCTAAAGATCATATCTATGCTTTTGTAGTGAATAAAGCTAAAAATAAATTATTAGGTACAACAGCATCAATTAGTGAAATTGCTTATGATTTAGGATTTGACTATCCACAACATTTCAGCAAGCTGTTTAAGAAGCAAACAGGAATGAGTCCAGCAAAATATAGAGTTCAGAATTAACTTATCAATCCTGTGTTTGCGTTCGCTGAAGCTTTAGCGGAGGCGCAATGCAGGAATCTCATCATTTACTATTGAAATTTAATTAGAAAGATTCTCGCTTTCACGGGAAATGAATATGAAAAAATTTAAAAAAATATTAAAGCGTATGCTATTATCAATTTTAGGACTCATAGGAATATTAGTTATTGTCTATATCCTATTTGTAAACTTTTATCCAACTTTTGGTGGTGATGTAACTAAGGAAAGGCAAACTTTATATCAATCATCAAAACAATTTAAGGATGGTAAATTTGTAAATGAAAACGATGTACCTAAAAACCCAAGTTTTTCTGAAACACTAAAAATGGCAAGAAAATTTTTCTTCGAAAAAGTTGAAAACGGAAGACCAGAAAATGATTTAGTAGTACAGAAAATAGATTCAACAAATATTGCAGAATATAATCAAGATACGCGACTTATTTGGTTTGGGCATTCTTCATTCCTTTTACAAATAGACGGTAAAAATATTCTTATAGATCCAATGTTTAGTGATGTACCAGCACCTCATCCTTTGCTTGGAGGAAAACGATTTAATAAAGAATTACCTATTGAAATTGAAAAATTACCAAAGATTGATGCTGTTATAATTTCTCATGATCATTATGATCATTTAGACTATGAATCTATTAAAAGGTTAAAAGATAAAGTAGAGACTTACTATGTGCCACTTGGTGTTGGTGTGCATTTAGAAGCATGGAATGTAGATAGCAGTAACATTGTAGAAATGGATTGGTGGCAAGAAACAACATATAAAAACATACAATTGGTATGTACACCAGCACAGCATTTTTCAGGAAGAAAATTAAATAATGGGCAAAGTACCTTATGGGCTTCATGGGTTATTAAAACGGAAAGTGCGAGTTTGTTTTTTAGTGGTGATAGTGGTTATGCCTCACATTTTAAAGACATAGGAGATAAATATGGACCTTTTGATTTTGCTATGATGGAATGTGGACAGTATAACAAAATGTGGTCAGATATTCACATGTTTCCTGAAGAAACTGCCCAAGCAGGTATTGATGTGCAAGCTAAATCTATAATGCCAATACATTGGGGAGCGTTTAAATTGGCATTACACTCATGGACAGATCCCATTGAGCGCGTAAAAAACAAAGCAGAAGAACTTAAAATTTCATTAGTAACTCCTCGAATTGGTGAGCCTATCATTATTGATAGTTTACCAAAAGCTAATACTGTTTGGTGGTGATATGTTAACATATTTTCTTTGTTAGAAAAAAGCAGTAACTTTAGTTTTGCAACTAACTTACGGATTTATGACCATTAAAAAGATTCTTTCATTTTTTGTTGTTTTGTTTTTAATACATTCCTGTGCAACCTATAAGCCACAGTATTCAGAAGAACAAAAAGAACAAGCAATACTAGAAAAAAAGGTTGCACATACTTTCTATTTAATTGGAGATGCTGGTAATTCTGAATTTGGCGATAGTACAAAAGCGATAAAAGCTTTTAAAGCTGAGTTAGAAAATGCTTCAGAAAATAGTACTGCAATCTTTCTAGGAGATAATATTTACGAAAAAGGCATACCAAAAAAATCATCAGAAAACTATAAACTTGCTAAACATAGGTTACAAGTACAGTTAGATGCTGTTAAAAATTATAAAGGGGAAACTATTTTTCTTCCTGGTAATCACGATTGGTATTCTGGTGTTAAAGGTTTAAAACGCCAAGAAAAGTTTGTGGAAAAAGCCTTAGGGAAAAATACATTCTTACCAGAAAATGGATGTTCTATTGATAAAGTACATGTTTCTGATGATATAGAATTAATTTTGGTGGATTCGCATTGGTACATTACTAGTTGGGATAAACACCCAACAATTAATGATGATTGTGATATAAAAACTAGACAAGATTTTTTAGATGAGTTTAGTAGTTTAATAAAAAAAGCTAGAGGTAAGACTACTGTTGTTGCAATACATCATCCTATTTATACTAATGGG
The DNA here is from genome assembly GCF_025210595.1 of Winogradskyella sp. Classification (GTDB taxonomy): domain Bacteria; phylum Bacteroidota; class Bacteroidia; order Flavobacteriales; family Flavobacteriaceae; genus Winogradskyella. The sequence goes on along the minus strand of NZ_JAOARH010000079.1, from coordinate 61,498 downwards.
TCGCATGGAGGACAATTTACTTTTAAAAGCCACTTGTCTCCATTACCAATTTTAGGTACACTTAAAAATGTTATACGAAAAACAAGTGGTGTTGCTAATGTAGATCTTCAAAACCAAAGATACAATGAGCTTCAAACACGTTTAGTGACTTTGGCACAGGCTAATGAGAAAGTAGTCTTTGTTTCTGGTCATGAACATAGTTTACAATATTTGATTGAAGATAATTTGTATCAAATTATATCTGGTTCTGGTTCTAAAACTTCAGCAGTAAGAAATATAGGTAGCGGAAAATTTGGATACGGTACACAAGGCTATGCAAAATTTATTATTTACAAAGATGGATCATCTAATGTTTCTTTTTATTCTGCTGAAGATGAAAAAGAAGTGTTTCAATCTGAAGTTTTTTCAGAATACAAAGACGACAATAAAAGAAGTTTTAAAACCAATTTGCCAGCACAAGTATCAGCTTCAATTTATAATGAAGAAGAAACAGATATAAGTGGTTTTGGAAAGTTTCTTTGGGGAGAACGCTACAGAAAGTATTACAGTACAAAAGTAAAAGCACCTACTGTAATGTTAGACACCTTATTTGGTGGTTTAAAACCTGTTAGAAAAGGAGGTGGAAACCAATCAAAATCATTACGTTTAGAAGATAAAAATGGAGCGCAGTATGTTATGAGAGCGCTTAGAAAACAGGCTCTGCAATATTTGCAAGCAGTACTGTTTAAAGATCAGTATATTGAAGGACAATTTGACGATACTGCTACAGAAAAACTTATTCTCGATGTATTTACTGGTGCACATCCTTATGCACCTTTTGTTGTAGGTGATTTAGCGGATGCTATAGGTGTTTATCATACAAATCCGGTATTGTATTATGTTCCTAAACAGGAAGCTTTAGGGAAATATAATGATGATTTTGGAGGAGAGCTCTACATGATAGAAGAACACACTTCTGAAGGTCATAGCAATAAATCTAGTTTTGGATATCAGGATAAATTGATAAGTACTAGCGACATGATGAAAAAAATCCATAAGGATGAAGACATCATAGTCGATGAAGCAGCTTATATTAAAGCCAGATTATTTGATATGCTTATTGGAGATTGGGACAGACACCAAGACCAATGGAGATGGATAGAGTTTAAAGAAAAGGGTAAGAAGGTATATAGACCTATGCCAAGAGATCGCGATCAGGCATTTTCTAAAATGTCTGATGGGTTTTTATTAGGCACTGCAGTAAAGTTAATGCCTATGGCACGTTTACTACGTCAATATTCAGACGATCTTGTAGATGTAAAAGGTGTTAATGTAGAGCCTTATCCTTTAGATATGGAAATTATTACACAATCTAATAAAACTGTTTGGGATGCTGAGGTAAAACATATCCAAGAATATGTTACAGATGACATTATTGAAAAAGCATTTTTAAGCATACCTAAGGAAATAAGAGACGAAACCGTTGAAGGTATAAAACGAACTTTAAAAGCAAGACGAACTAACCTTCAAGAAATATCTGACCGTTATTACAAGCTAATAAATAGGTTTGCGGTTATTAAAGGAACTAATAAAGATGATTGGTTTGATGTAGAACGTCTTCCTAACGGTGAAACTAAAGTCACAGCCTATAGAATTAAGGACGGAAAGAAAAATGATGTTTTTCATCAACGTACATACCATCATAAAGAAACTAAAGAAATTTGGATTTATGCGCTAGACGATGATGATACCTTTGAGGTTTTTGGAGATGGTAATCAGTTGATAAAAGTTAGATTGGTTGGTGGGCAAAATAACGATACCTACAATATTAAAAATGGCAAGCGTGTTACTTATTACGATTATAAATCAAAAAAGAATACTGTAATTACGAGTAAAGGACACAAGAAGTTTTCAGATAGTTATAAAACCAATGTTTATAATTACAAAAAGCTAAAAAACAATACAACGCAAATTTTACCAAGTTTAGGAGCAAATCCAGATGATGGTTTTAAAATAGGTGCAAATGCTGTATTAACTAATTTTGGATTTGAACGCAACCCTTTTACTTCACAACATAAAATTTCTGCTGCTTATTATTTTGCTACAAGTGGTTTTGATTTTAATTATTATGGAGAATTTGCAAATGTATTTCCTAAAGTAAATTTTGGAATAGATGCTCAATTCAATAGTTCTAATTATGCGGTGAACTTCTTTGGTTATGGGAATGAATCACCAAACCCTGAAGCTGATGACGATGATGGTTTAGATGTAGATTTAGATTATAATCGAGTTAAAATAAGAACATTTAAGATGATGCCGTCTTTAATTTGGAGAGGAGAGTTAGGTGGAAGCTTAAAAGTAGGTGTGATTTATGAAAGTAATGAAGTTGAGCGTACTTCTGGGCGTTTTTTAGAGGATAATACACAAGCTGATGATGCTGTTTTTGATAAGCAAGATTTTTATGGTGTAGATGCTAAGTATCATTTTGTAAATAAAGATAATGAAGCATTTCCAACTTTAGGATTTCAGACAACATTACAAGTTGGTTATAAGAATAATGTAAGTACAGAGAAAGGATTTGGGTATATTATACCAGAGCTTGGATTTGATCTTAAACTTATACCAAGTGGACAATTAGTTTTAGCAACAAATTTTAGAGGTCATGTAAATCTGGGAGATGGTTTTGAATTTTATCAAGGAGCTACTTTAGGAGCTAAAACAGGCTTGAGAGGTTATAGGTTTCAGCGGTTTACAGGGAAATCGGCTTTTTCGCAATCTACAGATGTGCGTTGGAATTTTGGGAGGTTAAAAACAGGTTTGCTTCCAGTATATCTTGGGGTTTATGGAGGTGTAGATTATGGACGCGTTTGGCTAGAAAATGATAACTCTGATAAATGGAATAATGCTTTTGGTGGAGGCTTCTTTATTAATATGGCTAAAATGATGACGGCAAATATTTCAGCATTTAACAGTGATGATGGTTTACGATTAGCATTTCAATTAGGTTTTGGGTTTTAAATAGTTATTCCTACCCAATTTAATTATAACAATAATTTAAGATTTGCCACATACTAAAATTGATCTATTAAAGTTTGCACTTGCAAACTAAACAATCAATGAAATTTCAACAATTTTTAGATCTTCCATTTTGTCACTTTCAATGCAAAAAGGAAAAACGCCTCTATGTTATAAGTTGCAGTGTTTTCTTTATGCTATTCTTATTGCTATATCAACCTTTTGGGCTAAGTGCTGAGATAGAAAGTGGAGAGCACACGTATATGGAACTATTAGTGCTCGTTGTTGTTTTTAGTACATTAGTTTTTATTGTATTATATACAAGTCAGTTTGTATTGCGTAATCGATTTCCCAATAACAATAATGATTTAAGAGCTTTTTTAAAATGGTTTTTAATAGACATTGCCTTAATTGTTTTGTTAAGTGTAATTATAGAAATCATCTTTGGTAGTGATGAGCTTAACTCTGTAAACACCGTATTAGATGAATTGGTTTTTGATGTTATTATGGCATATTTCGCTCTTGCGTTTGTGCTTTTGTATCCTGTTTTAGGAAGTTCTGTTTACGTGCATTTAAAACAATTACATAATGATAAGCAACAGCTTAAAACCGATTTAGATGTTGTTACTACACATTACAAAATTGCATCTGGTAATGATGAGCTTGTAAAAATACTTGATGAAAAAGGTGATTGTAAGTTAACAGTATCTATTAATAATCTTTACGTTATAGAATCACAAAATCAGTATATTTCTGTAAAATATATGCGCAATCACCAATTGGTAGAGCAAAAAATTAGAGCTAGATTTTCAAAAGTGTTACAAGACTTTAAGGATGTTCCTAGCATTTTAAAGTGTCATCGTTCTTATGCTGTCAATTTATTAAATGTGAAAGAGTTAATAAACATTAATCAAAAGCCTAATGTGGTTTTAGACGAAATGCAAACCATAAAGATTCCTGTATCCAAAACCTACCTTAAGGATGTGAAATTGCAACTTTCTAGATATTAATAACACAATTTGCTGATTTATGGTTTATCCTACTATTATTTTAGGTTATTAGGAATTAGTAATAAAAAATTAATTTCGCATTTTATACTTCAAGTTAATAGTAAACTTTGTATCTGTTTCTATTCTTTGTTTTAGAAAATTAAACTCACAAATACCGAAATTACATAAAGCATAAAGCTTGTATTAATATTGTGCAATTTGTTATAGACGTTTCATAGTAACCCTTCTCTTAATGGTTTAAAAAATCTGTGGGTCTTTTAACAAAATGTTAAACTCAAATCATTTCGCACCAAAAAAAGTCGTTCTGCACCTATCTCAACAATAGCTTGTAATTAGACCATGTAGACGTCGTTATATTTGGCGAACCAAACAAAAATATTTATGAATAAACTGTTGATTTTAGGATTGCTTGTACTGGTTAATTTTAGCCAAGCACAAGAAAAGTTTTCCATAAGCGGAACTTTAAAAGATCAATCCAATGGCGAAACCCTTTTAGGTGCCAGTATTTTATTAAAAGGAACTACTATAGGAGCTACAACCAATGAATATGGTTTTTACTCACTCACTGCACCAAAAGGAAATTACACTTTGGTGATTTCATACATGGGCTACGCTACGATTGAGAAAAATATAGTGCTAGATAAAAATATTAAGTTCAATACAGAACTTGAGGAAGATGCTGGGCAGTTAGACGAAGTTGTTATTACTGCCGAAGAGTCTAAAAAAGTAAATCTTAGAACACCACAAATGAGTGTGGCAAAATTGTCTAGCCAAACAATAAAGCAAATGCCAGCAGTTATGGGAGAAGTAGATGTTATAAAATCTATACAAATGCTTCCAGGTGTTACTAATGCAGGTGAAGGTGCCTCGGGTTTTAATGTTAGAGGTGGTGCTGAGGATCAAAATTTAGTATTGTTAGACGAGGCTATTATCTATAATGCATCTCATTTATTTGGTTTCTTTTCGGTGTTTAATACAGATGCGATTAAGGATATTAAACTATATAAAGGAGGTATACCAGCACGCTATGGAGGGCGTGCATCATCAGTATTAGATATTCGTCAAAAAGACGGAAATAGTAAAGATTTTAAACTTTCTGGTGGTATAGGTGCAATTTCTAGTAGACTTACAGTAGAAGGACCAACGTTTAAGGATAAAGGCTCTTTTCTTTTATCTGGTCGTGCTTCTTATGCTAATATATTTTTAGCTCTGGCTAATAATGACAATCGCGCAGGATTTTATGATTTAAACCTAAAGACCAATTACGAACTTAACGAAAAAAATAAGCTATACCTTTCAGGTTATTTTGGTAATGATAGTTTTAGCTTGTCTAATTTCTTCACCAATTCTTATGGAAATCTTTCAGGTAATTTACGTTGGAATCACATCTTTAACGACAAATTGTTTTCTAATTTTTCTTTAATCTACAGTCGCTATAATTATAATCTTGAAATTGATGCAGAAGGTATTGATTGGAAATCTGATATTAACAATTATAATGTTAAATACGATTTGGGTTATTACGCTAGTGATAAACTAAAGTTCGATTTAGGTATTAGTGGTATATATTACAATTTTAATCCTGGGCAATTAAATCCGTTAAATGAAAGTTCTGGTATTAATGCTATGAATTTAGACGATAAATTTGCATTTGAAGCTGGTGTGTATGCAGGATTAGAGCATAAAATATCAGACAAGCTTACTGCGCAATATGGTCTACGTTATAGTTATTTTAATAGATTAGGAAAGCAAACATTAAATAATTATGCTAATGGTTTGCCTGTAGTCTATAACGAACAATTAGATATATATGAGCGTGCTAATCCTATAGGAGAAACCGAGTATGGCAGTGGAAAAAGTATTGCAGATTTTGGAAATTTTGAACCGCGTTTTGCATTATCATATCAGCTTAACGAAAAATCTTCAGTTAAAGCAAGTTATAATAGAATGGCGCAATATTTACATTTAATTTCTAACACTACTTCTGCAACACCTTTAGATGTTTGGGCACCAAGCGGTAAGTTTATAGAGCCACAAATAGCAGATCAGTTTGCTGTGGGTTACTTTAGGAATTTCAAAAACAATATGTTTTCTATAGAGGCTGAAGCATATTACAAAACCATTGATAATAGAGTAGATTACATAGATGGTGCAGATCTTATAGCGCAAAATACTATAGAAACCGAAATTCTTGTTGGTGAATCTAGGGCTTATGGATTAGAGCTGTTGTTGCGTAAAAATAAAGGAAAATTTACGGGATGGTTAGCCTATACGCTTTCTAAGTCAGAGCAACGCACACCAGGAGGTGAAGCAGGTGGTTTAGGTATTAATAATGGTAAATGGTATAGCACACCTTATGATAGAACACATGACATTTCATTCACTGGAAGCTATAAATTAAATGATAAATGGCGTTTTGGAGGTAATTTTGCCTTTCAAACAGGGCGACCTGTAACGTACCCTAATGGACAATTTCAGTATAACGGATTGTCCGTAGCTACATATTCTGAAAGAAATGCAGATAGATTACCAGCTTATCATAGACTAGACCTTTCGGCAACACTAACACCACGTAAAAATAAAGACCGCAATTGGAAAGGTGAATGGGTGTTTAGTATATATAATGTTTACAATCGAAAAAATGCAGCTTCTATAACCTTTGGGCAAAATACAGATACAGGTGTAAATGAAGCTACACGTACTGCAATTTTTGGCATAATACCTTCAGTGTCTTATAATTTTAAATTTTAGAATAATGAAAAATAGATATAAAAATATAGCCTTAGTTTTAATAGTGATTGGTTTATTTAGCTCGTGTACTGACACGGTGGATGTGGATGTCCCGAATGGTGGATCCAGATTAGTGGTGGAGGCTTCCATTAATTGGGAAAAAGGCACTTCGGGACAAACACAGACCATTAAACTAAGTCAATCTACTGCCTTTTTTGACAGCAATCCAGATGTTCCAGTAACAGGTGCATCCGTAATAGTAACTAAAGTAGATGATGGAATGCAATTTGTTTTTGAAGATCAAAATAATGGTGATTATATCACCAATACTTTTCAACCTGAAATAGATAAAACGTATACTTTAGAAATATTGTATAATAATGAAACCTATGTTGCTACAGAAACTTTAACGCCAGTTACAGATATTAATGACATAGAGCAAACGGTTGAGGGAGGTTTTGATGATGATGAAATTCAGATTAAAGTATTTTTTGATGATCCTATTGGTATAGATAATTTTTATTTAGGTGAATTTAATTCTTCGGTAAATACATTACTTACATTAGAAGCCTTAAGCGATCAATTTACAGATGGTAACGAAAACTTTATTGAGTTTGATAATGAAGATTTAGTTGAAGGTGCAACAGTAGATATTAGTGTTTATGGTATCTCTGAGCAGTATTATAATTACATAGATATATTAATTGAACAGTCTGAAAGTGATGGAGGTGGTCCTTTTCAGACGACACCAGTGCAGCTAAAAGGAAACTGTATAAACCCTAATAATGCAGACGAGGAAGTGCTTGGGTATTTTAGATTAAGTGAAGTCGTAAGAACTACTTATACCATTCAGTAAAATAGTGTTTTTCAGTTTTAAGAATTAAAAAGTGTTACAGGTTGTCAGCTAAATTGAAAAAGTTGGCAGCCTAGTAACCACAATTGATAAGGACTATTAATCGATGTTAAATTCATATAAATTGCCGCCATCAACTCCTAAATATTCATCGGCAATATAGAGTGTGCTATCATTTTTAAATACCACACTTTCTTTTTGAGAATTATAAGAGAAAGTATAACGTTTAGCTTCAGATTGAAGGAAATTTTTTGTATCTAAATTAGAAAAAACAAAAACAGAGTTTTCTGTTAAAATAGCCATTTTATCGCCTTTTGCATTAATATCAGCAGATGTTACCCAGCATTTAGATTCATCACAAGTATTTAATGAGCTTATAAGTTTAGCTTTATATTTTCCTTTTTTAGCTGGTAAGCTATAAAGGTTAGTTTTTCCTTTTTCTTTTGAAGAACGGCTTTTGGTAAAAAGATATAAACTATCGTTATGGTAGAAAAACGCTTCACAATCAAAATGACGTTTATTCTTTTTGGGAGGGAATTTCTTTTGCTCAGGATATTTAAAACGAATCACTTCTGGTACAATAGACTTGGGTTCCATTTTTAAAGAATCCGCAGCAATTTTTAGTATAGAAAGGTTTTTTCTGTCATTACCATTATTACCAAAGTCACCAATGTATAAGTTGCCTCTAGGATCCATAGTTAAATCTTCCCAATCTCTGTTTTTTGCTTTTATTTTTATGGCTTGCGCTATGTCACCAGAAGCATCTAATCCATAAAGAATAGGTTTGTTGCCACTATCATTAACCATCCAAATAACATTGTTTGGTCTATCTATAGCAATACCAGAAACTTCGCTAAGACTTAAAGGTAAATCGATTAAAGTGGTTAGGTTTCCGGTTTCGCAACTTACAACAAGAAGTAAAAGAAATATTAGTCTTTTGGGCTTTAACATTGTAATTTTAGATTTTCTAAACATAAACTTTTGAATAAGCGTAAAGATATTATAATTATTGGAGGAGGAGCTGCTGGTTTTTTTGCAGCCATTAATATAGCCGAACAGCACCCAGAATTATCTGTTGCAATTTTAGAACGTGGTAAGCAAGGCTTGCAAAAAGTAAAGGTTTCTGGTGGTGGACGATGTAATGTAACACATGCAGAATTTATGCCTTCGGAATTAGTGAAGAATTATCCACGTGGCGAAAAAGAATTGTTGGGTCCTTTTCACACTTTTATGACTGGAGATACGATTGAATGGTTTGAAAAAAGAGGTGTTGAACTTAAAATTGAGGAGGATGGCAGAATGTTTCCAGTTTCCAATTCTTCTCAAACTATTATCGATTGCTTTTTATACGAGGCCAAAAAGCATAATGTCGAAATGCTTTATAATCATTCTGTGCAATCAATAGATATTAGGGGAGGTGATTTTTTAATTAAAACATCTCAAGACACTTTAAGATGCAAACAACTTGTAGTTGCTACAGGAAGCAATCCGAAAGTATGGAGTTTGCTTAAAGATTTAGGACACACTATTATACCACCAGTACCATCACTATTTACTTTTGATATCAAAGATAAACGCATTAAAAATATACCAGGAGTAGTCGCAAAAGATGTAGAAATTAAAGTCGTGGGAACAGATTTGATTTCAGAAGGGCCATTGTTGGTGACTCATGTAGGTATGAGCGCTCCAGCCATTTTAAAACTATCAGCATTTGGAGCTGTGGAACTAGCGAAGCTAAACTATCAATTTGACATAGAAGTTAATTTCATCAAACAGGAAATAGAATCGTGTAAAGCAACGCTTAAAGATTTAAAGCAAGAATTATCTAAAAAACAAGTAGTTAATTATACGCAATTCGATTTGCCAAAACGTCTTTGGAGGCAATTGGTTTTAGCTTCAAATATTAACGAAAGCACACGTTGGGCAGATGTCAATAAAGTTCAAATTGAGGCCTTGTCAAGTCAACTAACAAGAGCTGTTTTTAAAGTAACAGGAAAAAGCACGTTTAAAGAAGAATTTGTTACAGCTGGAGGTGTAGATTTAAAAGAGATTAACTTTAAAACCTTTGAAAGTAAAATAATCCCAAATCTGTTTTTTGCAGGAGAAGTCATTAATGTAGATGCGGTAACAGGAGGTTTTAATTTTCAGAATGCGTGGACAGGAGCTTATATTGTGGCAAAATCAATTACTAAATAATGAATACATTTATTGCATTATTAAGAGGGATTAATGTTGGCGGACATAAGAAAGTGCCCATGGCAGAGCTTAGACTGCTGTTGTCTAAATTGGGTTTAGAGAATGTGAGAACCTATATTCAGACTGGTAATGTTATTTTTCAAACTAATAATACAAATATTTTAAATATAGAAAATCAAATCCAAATGGCGATGATCGATCATTTTGGCTTTGAAGTTTCTGTATTGGTAAGAACCAGAGCACAACTAAAAACTATTTTTGATGATTGCCCTTTTCCTGAAGAGAAAAAAACTAATAGCTATTTTGCTATTCTTTCAGAAGTACCAGATAAAGATTTGGTAAAAGAAGCAAGCAATAAAATTTACGAAAATGAAGAGTATGCTATAGTTAATGACGCTATTTATTTTTATTGTGGCAAAGGTTATGGTAATGCAAAATTCAGTTTAAATTTTTTTGAAAGGAAATTGAAAATCAATGCTACTTCTAGAAACTATAAAACCATGGTAAAATTATTAGCAATGTCTTTATAAAACTAAATCTAACTATTGATTTTAGTTATTTTTGCATTAGAAAAACATGTATATGACAGCACAAGATTTTATTCTTGAATCTTATAATTCAAATATTGAAAAAGGCAAAGTAAAATGGTCTTCGCCAAGTAATATAGCCTTAATAAAATATTGGGGAAAAAGAGAACATCAAATTCCAGAAAACCCTTCTATTAGTTTTACATTATCTAATTGTAAAACAATTACAGAAGTCACTTATACTAAAAAAGCTAATAAAGATTTTAGTTTTGATGTGTATTTTGAAGGTGAAAAAAATGAAGCTTTTAAGCCGAAAATTCAAACTTTTTTTGAGCGTATAGAAAGCTATATGCCATTTCTGAGAGATTATCATTTTAAAATAGAAACATCTAATACGTTTCCGCATAGTTCTGGTATTGCATCTTCTGCTTCTGGTATGAGTGCGTTGGCTCTTTGTTTAATGAGTTTAGAACGGTCACTGAGTTTAACCGAAATGACTAATTTATACTTTAATAAAAAAGCTTCGTTTTTAGCAAGATTAGGTTCAGGAAGTGCTTGTAGAAGTATAGAAGGAGAATTAGTGGTTTGGGGACAAAATGAGAGTACAGAAAGTTCAGATTTATATGGAATAAAGTTTGATGATGATGTTCATGCTAATTTTAAAAATTATCAAGACACTATTCTCTTAGTAGATAAAGGTGAAAAACAAGTGAGTAGTACAGTTGGTCATAAGCTAATGTTTGGTCACCCTTTTGCTAAAGAGCGTTTTTCTCAAGCACATAATAATTTAGCAAAGCTTAAAACTATTTTAGCTTTAGGTGATTTAGATGCATTTATAAAAATTGTTGAAAGTGAAGCGTTAACGCTTCATGCAATGATGATGACTAGCATGCCTTATTTTATACTTATGAAACCCAATACACTCAGTATTATAAATAGAATTTGGCAGTATAGAAATGAAACCAATTCTAAAGTATGCTTTACTTTAGATGCAGGTGCAAATGTACATGTGTTATACCCAGAAAACGAAAAAGACAATATCCTACAATTCATAAAAAATGATTTAGCAACGTATTGCCAAAACGAGCATTTTATTACAGATTATGTAGGTAAAGGTGCGCAATTAATAGAAATTTAATACAACGTTAAATATTGATTGCAAACCATATAGGATTAAAATACGTATATTTGTTGTAATAAATTGTTTAAATCGCAATGAAAGGACCCCTTTTTTACTCTAAAATCTTACTCTTTGGTGAATATGGAATTATCAAAGATTCTAAAGGATTATCTATACCATATAACTTTTATAATGGAGCATTAAAAGTAGATGAAAATCCTTCGGAAGAAGCTATTAAATCTAATGAGAGCTTAATACAGTTTGCCTCTTATTTAGAAAACATAGATAAAGATTTAGCATCTTTTGATGTTGATAAACTAAAATCAGATGTTGAAGCTGGTATGTACTTTGATTCTTCAATTCCCCAAGGCTATGGCGTTGGTAGTAGTGGAGCTTTGGTGGCAGCAATCTATGATAAGTACGCTTCAGATAAGATAACGGTTTTAGAAAATTTAACTCGAGAAAAACTTTTAAAGCTTAAAGCAATTTTCTCGGCAATGGAATCGTTTTTTCACGGTAAATCTTCAGGTTTAGATCCTTTAAATAGTTATTTAAGTCTTCCTATTTTAATAAAGTCTAAAGATAATATTGAGGCTACAGGAATTCCTTCACAAAGCTCAGAAGGAAAAGGCGCTGTATTTTTACTAGATAGTGGTATTGTGGGTGAAACAGCACCAATGGTAAGCATCTTTATGGAAAATATGAAGAGTGAAGGGTTTAGAAGTATGCTTAAAGAACAATTTATTAAACACACAGATGCTTGTGTAGATGATTTCTTAAAAGGTGATATAAAATCGTTGTTTAGAAACACTAAGCAATTATCTAAAGTGGTGTTAAACAACTTTAAACCTATGATACCAAAGCAGTTTCATGAGCTTTGGAAAAACGGTATTGAAACTAACGATTATTACCTTAAACTTTGTGGTTCTGGTGGTGGAGGCTATATATTAGGCTTTACTGAAGATATTGAAAGAGCTAAAGTGGCATTAAAAGGGCAAAAATTAGAAGTTGTTTACAATTTTTGATATGTCACCCTAAGTGTGTTTTTAGGATCTCACAAAATTATATATGCTTTCAAGACGGCAGAAACATATACTACTTAAATTTTTCAGCCTCTTTTCTGTCGTACGAGGCTACAATATACTCGTTGTAGTAATTGCTCAATACTTAGCTTCTATTTACATTTTTGCACCAGACAAACCATTAAGGTCAGTGCTTTTTGATGTTAATCTTTTAATGTTGGTGTTGTCATCTTCAGCAACAATAGCAGCAGGTTATATTATTAATAATTTTTATGATTCAGAAAAAGATCTAATTAATAGACCAAGAAAAACAATGTTAGATCGTTTAGTGAGTCAAAATACTAAGTTATCATTTTACTTTGTGCTCAATTTTTTAGCAGTTGTATTTGCTAGCTATGTGTCTTTTAAGGCAGTATTGTTTTTTGCACTTTATATTTTTGCAATTTGGTTATACTCGCATCGATTTAAAAAGCAACCAATGACAGGGAACTTAATTTCTGCTATATTAACAGTAACCCCTTTTTTTGCCATTTTTATTTATTATAAGAATTTTGAGTTGGTCATTTTTGCTCATGCTATTTTCTTGTTCTTATTGATTTCTATGCGAGAATTAACCAAAGACTTAGAAAATATAAGAGGAGATTTAGCATTAGATTATAAGACTGTTCCTGTGGTTTATGGTGAAAAAACGTCTAAGCAAATGCTTACAGTACTAAGCGTGTTAACAATAATATCTGGTATAGTACTTATCTTATTTTTTAAAATAGGGTATATGTATTATTTCTTTTATTTAAGTGTAATGTTACTCATGCTTTTTCTACTTATACTATGGAAATCAAATAGAAAACCGCATTATTTAATGCTTCATAATATTTTGAAATTTATTATTGTATCTGGTGTTATTTCTATTTTATTAATTGACATATCAGTTGTTTTAAATCGTATATAAATGAATACTTCCTTAAAGATAGCTATGGCGCAAATTTCGCCAGTATGGTTAGATAAAATAGCAACTTTAAAAAAGATAGAAAACTCTATTAAAGAAGCTTCAAATAATAATTGCGAACTTATAGTTTTTGGCGAAGCATTACTTCCAGGTTATCCATTTTGGTTAGCATTAACTGGAGGTGCAGAATGGAATACAGAAGTTAATAAAGCATTACATGCGCATTATGTTAGCAATTCTATTTGTATAGAAAAAGGGGATTTAGATGCTGTATGTCAATTAGCAAAGAATAATGAAATAGCAGTTTATTTAGGTGTTATAGAGCGTCCATTAGATAGAGGAGGTCATAGTATCTATGCATCTTTAGTTTATATTAACGAAAAAGGAGAGATAAAATCTTCACATAGAAAATTACAGCCTACTTATGATGAGCGTTTAACTTGGGCACCAGGAGATGGTAACGGGTTACAGGTTCATTCACTAAAAGCGTTTACTATTGGTGGCCTAAATTGTTGGGAAAATTGGATGCCATTACCAAGAACGGCTTTATATGGTCAAGGAGAAAATTTACACATTGCTGTTTGGCCTGGTAGCGATCACAATACTAAAGATATTACACGTTTTATTGCTAGAGAATCTAGGTCTTTTGTGGTTTCAGTATCAAGTTTAATGACTAAACATGATTTTCCTAAAGACACACCACATTTAGATAAAATTCTTAAAAATGCGCCAGATACTTTGGCTAATGGCGGAAGTTGTATTGCAGGACCTGATGGTGAATGGGTTGTTGAACCTGTTTTACATAAAGAAGGTTTAATAATTCAAACTATAGATTTTAGTCGTGTGTTAGAGGAGCGTCAAAATTTTGACCCAGTAGGTCATTATTCTAGGCCAGATGTTACAAAACTCACAGTCAATACAGAACGACAAACAACAGTTGAAATTAAATAGTTTATTTTAACTATTGTTATACCTTTGCATCAAAATTTATCGAAGCTTTAGCTTAGGATTAAAAAAATAAAACATGAGCAAAAATCAAGGTAGCAAAGGAAAAAGAAAGTTTTCAGGAAGAGGCAATGCACCTGTTAAAAAGAAATCTCAATCTAAGAATTCATCAAATCCAGATGAAATTCGTTTAAATAAATACATCGCAAATTCAGGTGTGTGCTCACGTCGTGAAGCTGATGAGAATATTGCCATTGGTCTTGTAACTGTAAATGGAAAAGTAGTTACAGAAATGGGTTATAGAGTAAAGCGTACCGATGATGTTCGTTTTGATGGCCAACGTATTACGCCAGAAGCTAAAGTGTATGTTTTATTAAACAAACCAAAGGGTTTTGCAACTACTACAGCAGAAGGTAAAGGAAGAACAGTGATGGATTTAGTAGCTAATGCTACCAGTGCCAATATAAAGCCTATTGGTCGCCTTGGAAGAAATTCTTTAGGTTTGTTACTCTTTACAAACGATGATAAAATTGTGCAGAAATTTACTAATTCTAAAAATGGAGTAGCACGATTGTTTCAAGTAGAATTAGATAAGAATTTAAAGTTCGAAGATCTTAAAAAAATTCAGGAAGGCTTCAAAGTAGACGGAAAATTAATTACTGTAGAAGAAGTGAGTTATGTTGAAGGTGAGTCTAAAAACACCATAGGTATTAAAATAAAGAATACTGGGAATTCTATTTTAAGAACTATTTTTGAGACACTTAAATACGATTTAGTAAAGATAGATTGTGTTGCAATTGGCCATTTAACAAAGAAAGATATTCCACGAGGACATTGGAAACATTTAACCGAGCAAGAGGTTAATACTTTAAAGATGCTTTAGTTGTTTTTTACTTCAACTGTATACGTAGAAATTAAGTCCTCACCTAAATAAAGGTGAACATCGTAAAATCCTGTTTGGTTAAACTGATGTTCAAGTTCTAGTGATTTGTTTTTTAAAGAGATTGAAGTTGGTTTATCTTTCCATGTATTAAATCCATTATCAAAAAAAAGTTGTACATCTTTAATGTTTAGTGTGTCTTTAAGTTCATATTTAAAAGCCACCTTTTCATGTTTTTTAATGTTATGATGCATTTGCTGAGGAGCATAATGCAACTCAAGATTTTTATAAGCATTTCCATAAATAACAGGAGCTTTTAAAAAATTACTGAAAGACGGAATATTATCTTCTAAAAGCCACCATTTGCTCTCAATAGGAAAATGATTTACAGCAAATAACTCTGGGTTTGTTAAAAAGAAACCATCGTTATAATTAAAGTTGAATTTGTTGGTTTTTGGGTTTGGAATACCACTTGCCCAAGTAGGATCACACAGATACCATTTTTTGTTTAACCTTATAACATTCCAAGAATGGTTAGGTAAATCTAAAGTCTCAATATTTGTAGTACTTACACGACCATAGCCTTGTACAATCTCACATTCAAGATGAGCAAAATTTGCTAAGGTTTTTACCAAATAAGCATAACCAGTACAAATGGTACGTTTTTTATTTAAAAGGGTGTTAAATAGCTTTAGTCTAAATTTAGTATTCCATGCATTTAGCTTTATACTATCTTCTTTAAAACGTTGTCGTTTACGATTATTTTTAATATACAGGCCATAATCGTTAGCAATGTTATCACAAACCCATCTATATATGGCTCTAAAACGTTCTATATCTGTATTAAGGTTAGCGGTTAATTTGTAAGCAAGTTGTGGTAGATTTGATAGATTTTCCTCTTTTAAAGACAGTGCAATACTATCTGCTTTTTTAAAATCTATGTGGTTAAAATCAGAAATCTGAGCATTTATATAACCTGTAAATACAAAAAACAGTAGGAGTTGTAAAGATTTTTGCAAAGCTTGTTAATTAATTTTTTTTACGCTTAGATTTATAAGGCTTGTTAGTGTCTAAATCTCCAATCATTTCTACCATATCTGGTGTAAGCTCTAGTTTTATAAAACTAGTATTGGCTTTAATGCTGACTTTTTGAGTTTCATAACCAAGGTAGCTAAATACCAAGACATCACCTGTTTTTAGTTTTTTAGGAAAAGTAAATTCACCATTGTCATTAGTAATAGCTCCAATTCTGGTACCATCTAGAGTAATGTTTGCTCCTGGTAAAGGACCATCTTCGTTAGATACTATGCCTTTTATAGTGCGTTCTTGCGCAGCCTCAGTAGCTTGGCTAAAAGATGTGTTAAACGAAAATAAGGCGATTATTAAAATCATTACAAAACCAAAAGTTGTGTTTTTTTTTGTCTGTGTTAAAGTTTGTGTTTTCATATTTTCTAAGTTTTATTTACCACTAAGTTATAGACTTTGGTTAAAGATATAAAATAGGTTTGAGTTATTAATGCCTTTGGTTGAGTAAAGTAGGCATTGCGTTGAGGGAAATTTAGTTGGGATTAACTAAGTTGATTGCTATATGATAGCTTTTTTCTTTTAAAACTAGAATTAAGCCGAATAGGACTACAATTTTTATTTTTAGCTTAAAAAGTTACATTAATCTAGTTCATAGGTCTTTGAATGTTAAAATTATTTATGTTTTGAATTAATTGTAAATATCTGTTAGTTAGTTGTTTATTGGTTTAGTGGAGGTGGTTTCAAAAAAATCATAAAAAAGCTTTGCGTATTAAAAAATAGTCTACATTTGTCTTGAAATTTAGAATCATCAACATAATAGGTTCTAAATTTAGCTGAACACATTGAAAATTGTTTTTACGTTCGGGCTTTTGAAAATTAGGAAGTCATATTCAAAAGCAGCTTATAAGATAGGTGGCCGAATTTTAGAGCTAACTTCCGATCAATTATCTGTTTTAGTGATTTGTAACTTTGGATGTTACAAAAACTCATGTCAAATTTGATTATGAGAATTATTTTATTAAAAAATATCATCATCACTAATAATCAGGTTAAATGAATACAAAATATATTGATTTAATTAATCAATCTTTCGATTTTCCGCAAGCAGAATTTAAGTTAGAAAGTAAGACTTTAAGATACCATGATGTTAATTTAATGGATCTGATAGAGCAATATGGAACACCTCTAAAGTTTACCTATTTACCACAAATTTCTAATAACATTCAGCGTGCCAAAGAATGGTTCGCAGATGCTTTTTCGAAACACAATTATAGAGGAACATATAGCTATTGCTATTGTACAAAGAGTTCGCACTTTAAGCATGTGCTATATGAATGTTTAAAGAATAATATACATATTGAAACTTCTTCGGCTTTTGATGTTGATATTGTAAATAGCCTAAAGAAAGAAGGGAAAATTACAGATAAAACCTTTGTAATTAGTAACGGTTTTAAGCGTGAAAAGTACATTAATAATATTGCCGATTTAATCAACGGAGGACACCAAAATTGTATACCTATTATAGATAACTATGAAGAATTAGATTTACTCTCTGAAGAAATAAACGGTAAGTTTAAAGTAGGTATTAGAATTGCGTCTGAAGAAGAGCCAAAGTTTGAGTTTTATACATCACGTCTTGGGATTGGTTATAAGAACATTGTGCCATTTTATAAAAATCAGATCCAGAATAATGAGCAAGTAGAGCTTAAGATGTTACATTTCTTTATCAATACAGGCATTAGAGATAATGCCTACTATTGGAATGAGCTCACAAAATGTCTTAAAGTGTATACCTCTTTAAAGAAGATTTGTCCATCTTTAGATAGTTTGAATATTGGTGGAGGATTCCCAATTAAAAACTCGCTGGCTTTCGATTTTGATTATGCCTATATGGTAGATGAAATTGTAAACCAAATAAAGACCGTTTGCGAGGAAGAAGAGGTAGATGTTCCACATATTTTTACTGAGTTTGGAAGCTTTACTGTTGGTGAAAGTGGTGGTGCTATTTACAAGGTGCTTTACCAAAAACAGCAAAACGATCGTGAAAAGTGGAATATGATTAATTCATCGTTTATTACAACATTGCCAGATACTTGGGCTATAAATAAACGCTTTATAATGTTGCCAATTAACCGTTGGCAAGAAGGTTACGAGCGTGTGTTGCTTGGTGGATTAACTTGTGATAGTGATGATTATTACAATAGTGAACAACACGTCAATGCCATCTATTTACCAAAATATCACAAAGACAAACCATTGTATATAGGCTTTTTTAATACAGGTGCATACCAAGAAAGTATTGGTGGGTTTGGAGGCTTGCAGCATTGTTTAATTCCATCTCCAAAACATGTATTAATACAACATGATGATAACGGAAACTTAACAACTAAAGTTTTTGCAGAACAACAAAAAAGTGAAGATTTACTAAATATTTTAGGATATTAAAATTAGTAGCAATTTAAAGATTACCGTTTTCACGGAAAGATAAATATGAAAACAAAAACTTTTGCTGGTATTCCAGCCGAATATTCAAAATTAGAACAATCCAAAGTTGTTTTAATTCCTGTGCCTTACGATGGTACTAGTACTTGGCAAAAAGGTGCAGATAAAGGTCCAGAAGCGTTTTTACACGCTTCAGAAAATATGGAATTGTATGATATTGAAACGGATTCTGAGGTTTATCGTCAAGGAATTCATCTAGCAGAAGCAATTACCGAAAATGCATCACCAGAAACTATGGTAGATGCTGTGCATCAAACAACAAAACAATATATTAAAAAGGGCAAATTTGTAACGCTTTTTGGTGGAGAGCATTCAATTTCAATAGGCAGTATAAGAGCTTTTAATGAAATGTTTGAAGACCTGACAGTACTTCAATTAGATGCTCATGCAGATTTGCGTCAAAGTTATGAAGGTTCTAAGTGCAACCATGCTTGTGCTGTGTATGAGGCGAGCCAAAACACCAATCTAATACAAGTTGGTATTCGCTCTATGGATACTATTGAAAAAACAGTAATGGATGAGGATAAAACGTACTTTGCTCACGAGATGGCTGTAGATGATAGCTGGATGGACTCTGCTATTGACCAAATGACAGATAATGTATTTATTACTTTCGATTTAGATGCTCTAGATCCATCAATAATGCCAAGTACAGGCACACCAGAACCAGGAGGTTTATTGTGGTACGAAACGCTTGAGTTTTTAAAACAGGTTTTTGAAGAGAAAAATGTGGTTGGTTTTGATATTGTAGAGCTTTGCCCAAATGAAAACAATAAATCTCCAGACTTTTTGGCTGCTAAGTTGTATTACAAAATGTTGAGTTATAAATTTAAAAATGAAAATATAGCTGATGACTAATAAAGGACATATTACACAATTTATAGAGAAGTATTATCTGCACTTTAATGCAGCAGCCTTGGTTGATGCTGCAAAAGCTTACGAAGATCAGCTTAATAATGACGCTAAGATGTTAGTGTCCTTAGCTGGTGCTATGAGTACTGCAGAATTGGGTAAGATTTTTGCAGAAATGATTCGTCAAGATAAAGTACATATTATCTCTTGTACAGGTGCAAACCTCGAAGAAGATATTATGAATTTAGTAGCACATAGCCATTATAAACGCGTGCCTAACTATCGCGATTTAACTCCACAAGATGAATGGAATTTATTAGAAAAAGGCTTAAATCGAGTTACTGATACATGTATTCCAGAGGAAGAAGCTTTTAGGCGTATACAAGAGCATATTGTAAAGATTTGGAAAGATGCTGAAGCCAAAGGCGAGCGCTACTTGCCACATGAATATATGTATAAGCTATTGTTGTCTGGTGTATTAGAGGAATACTATGAAATCGACTTAAAAGATTCTTGGATGTATGCAGCAGCAGAAAAGAACTTACCAATGGTTTGTCCTGGTTGGGAAGATAGTACTATGGGTAATATCTTTGCGAGTTACGTGCTTAAAGGTGAGTTACAAGCAAGTACAATGAAATCTGGTATTGAATACATGACGTTTTTAGCCAATTGGTACACAGAGAACTCAGAAAAAGGTATTGGTTTCTTTCAAATTGGTGGTGGAATAGCTGGCGATTTTCCGATATGTGTCGTACCAATGCTATATCAAGATATGGAACAAACAGATACTCCGTTTTGGTCTTATTTTTGCCAAATTAGCGACAGTACAACAAGCTACGGATCGTATTCTGGAGCTGTCCCAAACGAAAAAATAACTTGGGGAAAACTAGATATAAATACACCTAAATTTATCATAGAAAGTGATGCGACAATTGTTGCTCCATTAATTTTCGCTTACCTTTTAGGTATGTAAATCCAACCTAACATGATGAACAGAAAAAACCAACACTTAAAACGCGTTATTGTAGATTATAAAAAATTAACACCTGAAATTCTTGCGATGTTGGTAGAAAAATATCCAGATGGCTATGACGATGACCATATTATTACTTTTAGAAATGTTAAAAACGAAATGATTGAAGCTGTAGAAGTAACTACAATAGATACCAAATATTTAGTAAAAGTAAGTACTAAGTTAGCTGCAACTATGGAGAATTATGATGAAGATGATTACGAAAATTTTGATGCTGACAATGAAAGTGAAGTTCAATCACCTGAAGATTTGGAAGATTAAATTTTAATCTTTTTTTTTAGTATAACTTCCCAAATAAATGCTGAGAATACTATAGAGTATTCTAGAGCTATTACCCATAAATTTTCAGATTTATCAGCAGTGCCAATACCAAGATAAGAAAGGTAGCTTACAATTATTATTAAACTCCATATTAGAGGGTATTTATAATTTGTGAAAACACAAATCATAACCAAAGTTGTAATGTACCAAGGGTGTACCGTTGTGCTTAAAAATAAATAAAGCGTAAAAACTAATAGAATAGAAGAGGCTAGTTTTGGAATGGAATTATTCTTTTTAAACAATGAAAACCCTAAAATAATTAGTACAGAAACAACAGGCAGAATCTTAGTAATTATAGCAATTTCATTATATCCTGTAATAGAATAACCAATAGCTCTAATGAGATAGTAAATACTGGCATTAAACTCAAAATTCCCAAACCAAAGCCCAACGGTTTCAGAATAGTTATCTATGAATTTCATTGAGAAAAATGGAAGGAAAAAAAGCAGTAGAGTCACACCAATAATGCTGTAAAAAGAAATCAACTTTGTTATTCCAAGTTTGTCACCCTTAACTTGTATTAGAATATTATCATTTTGGTTGCTGAACTTAGTAGAAGTGAACCATCGTAAAAACAAAGGCAAAAGCATTAACGGAATCAATTTTATAGAAATGGAGCAGGCTAATAAAACAGCTGCCGATTTCCATTTTTTAGAATGTAATAGGTATAAACTCCAAACCAAAAAGAAAATCATAACACCTTCAAAATGAAGGTTGCCAGTTAATTCTATAATGATAAACGGATTTAAGATATACCAAAATATTCTATTAGAAGGAAGTTTTAGACGCTCTAATAATTTTTTTCCAAAGTAAAGAGTTCCTAAATCTGCAGCAATAATAATAAGTCGCATTCCTATTACAGAACTCAAAATGCTTTTTCCTGGAAATAGATTTCCAAGTACAAAACATATTTGATTTAATGGTGGGTAATTTGTAAAATGAGATGAACTCAATGAACCCATGCCACTGTATAATTCATTTGCTAATGGAATTGAGGTTCCCCATTGAATTACTTGGTCTGGTGTATATAAATAAGGGTTAAACCCTTCTAATAGCATTTGTCCATCCCAAATAAATCGATAAAAATCTTGTGATAAATTAGGAATAGCAAACAGAAACAATAATCGAAATAAAATTGCTGCTATTACCAATATTCTAAAATAAAAACCAGATGTTTTAATAATTTGAGAAGCACAAACAAATAAAGCAACATATAAAAGAATAAGCTTTAAAGCTTCAGTACGCTGAAGATTATAAGCAAACCATAGATAGAGTATGCAACTGATTAAGATGTACGCTATAGTAGTTTTTTTGTGTTTAAGGATGTTGGATAGTCCTAGCATGGGTATCAAAGATAGAATTATTTAAATCTGGTAAGTAGTCGGATTAAAAAAAGAATAATAACTTTATTAGAATTAAAAACTAAAAAGAATGAGCCATTCTATTTATTTTAATCTTATGATTAATAGTGATAAAGTTAGTGTTTACAGTGCAGTTTCTGAGCCAGAACATTTAATTAATTGGTGGCCATTAAAATGTACAGGAATACCAAAAAAAGGAGAAACATATAATTTTAATTTTACAGATGAGTATGATTGGTATGCAGAAGTTAAGAGTGTTAAGCAACAGAAACATATTCATTATAAAATGACAAAGTCTGATGTTGATTGGAATTCTACTACCTTTGGGTTTGACTTAGAAGAAAAAGGTAATGACATATGCCTTAAGTTTTTTCATAAAGGTTGGCCAAAATGCAATACACATTTTAAACATTCATCATATTGCTGGGCAATGTTGTTAAAAGGGCTAAAAGACTATGTGGAAAAAGGAATCATTGTTCCTTTTAAGGATAGGGAATAAGTGTATTAAACCTTAGATCTAAGTGATTTAAAGAAGACATATCCAAATCCAATGAATAACATTAAATGAAAAGGGAAGAGTCCAAAATCACCGCCTTGGTCACCAACTATAAATGCACTATAAAGTCCAAATCCGAAGTAAAGCATTAAGATACCTTCAATAATAACATTAGATGATAATTTCTTTTTAAGGTATTTGTTGTTTTTCCAGTTGTCTTTAAACTTTCTGATATTAAATTTTGGTGTTCTTACAAATTCACTTTTCTTGCCAATATGGCCTTCTATAACAGCAATAGAATTGTGTAAAGAAAAGCCCATTGCTATAGAGAAGAATGTAAAGAACATACCTACATAACCAAAGAATTTTTTAAAGCCACTTCCGTAAATGTTTCTGTACATAAACCAGTAACAAACAAAGAAGATAATAGTGCTCATTATAAAGAAACTCATTACATAAAAATAGTCTCTTAAATGTGCATATTCATTCTTTATATATAACATTGGTATGCTTAAAACCGCAACTATAAAGATGCTTAAAAACATAGAGCTGTTTAGTAAATGAAGTAACCCATGTATTTTCGTTTTAGCAGAGATGTTTTTAGATTTGATAACACGCCAAAGCATTTTTCTAAAATTTTCGGCACCACCTTTATTCCAGCGAAATTGTTGAGATCTAGCAGCACTTATAACAATTGGTAATTCTGCTGGAGTTTCAACGTCTTCAAGATATTTGAATCTCCAGTTTTTAAGTTGTGCTCTATAGCTTAAATCTAAATCTTCAGTTAATGTGTCACCTTCCCAATTACCTGCATCAATAATACATGTTTTGCGCCATACACCAGCTGTTCCATTAAAATTTATAAAATGCCCTTTAGAGTTTCTTCCAACTTGCTCTAGAGTAAAATGGGCATCTAATGCAAATGCCTGTATTTTTGTTAGTAATGAGTAGTTTCTATTAATATGTCCCCAACGCGTTTGTACAACACCAATGTCTTTATCTTTAAAATATGGAATAGTTCGTTTTAACCAATTGGGTTGTGGTAAAAAATCGGCATCAAAAATGGCGATAAATTCACCTTTAGCGATCTCTAATCCCTCTTTTAATGCTCCAGCTTTAAAACCAACACGATTCTCTCTGGTGATGTGTTTTATGTCTAGACCTGTTTTTGCTAATCTTTCTATATGTGTTTTGGTAGAGTGTACAGTTTCGTCAGTAGAATCATCTAAAACTTGTATTTCTAGCTTGTCTTTTGGGTAATCTAATAAAGCGATGTTATCTAGTAAACGTTCCATAACATACATTTCATTAAACACAGGGAGTTGAACTGTAACATAAGGAACCTCTTTAGGGTTACTTAAGTCATAAGTGTCGCAGTTTTCTCGCTTCTTCTTAGAAGAAAGATAATTATATAACAAGTTTAATTGAGCCAAGGCATACATAAAAATAAGTATGATGGCAATTGTGTAAACAACAATTATAAAATAGTGTAAATAGATCACTTAAAACTGTATTTAAAAATCCAAGCTAGGATTTTTACGCCTGCAAATATAGCACCTTTTACCGTTCCTGAAACTTTTGAAACGCCAATTCTATTTCTATAATTAACAGGGATTTCCTTATAGCTTAGTTTTTGCTTTAATACTTTTAGTTGCATTTCTACGGTCCAACCATAGGTTTTGTCTTCCATATTAAGCTCTAATAGCTTATTATATTTTATAGCTCTAAAAGGTCCTAAATCTGTAAAAGTAGAACTAAAAAATAATTTCATTAAAGATGTGGCTAGCCAATTGCCAAAAATTTGCGGACCAGTCATAGAACCTTCTTCTCGTAACTCTTTTACTCTAGCGCCAACAACAAAATCAATATTATCTTTAATAATAGGTTGAATAATTTTCGTTAACTCTTCAGGGTAATCGCTATAATCCCCATCTAAGAATACAACAATGTCTGGTTTTTCTTTTTGTTTTGCTACATAGTCCATGCCTTTTAAACATGCATAACCGTAACCTTTTTGATGCTCTAACAAAACTGTTGCTCCTGCTTTTTTAGCCATTTCTTCGGTATTGTCGGTAGAGTTATTACTAACAACAATAATCTCTTTAACTATGTTAGGAATGTCTTTTATAACATGAGCGATAGAGTTTTCTTCATTAAAGGCAGGGATAATAACTACAATTTTTGTCATTAATTTCTTAGATCTGATAGTTTGTTTTCTTTTTTAAATGATTTTAAATCTGTCCATTCTTTGATGCGTTTTCCGTTTTTAAATTTAATGGCTGAAATTAGTTTTTCGTTTTTATACTTTAAACAATAACCGTTTTTTTGATTATTGTGCAATTGACATTTATGATTAATTTTTTCATTTTCGTCATAAAACAACCACCAATTTTGCTTTTTACCATTTTTAAAATGACCTTCGGACGTCTTTTTACCATTTGGGTTGTAAAATTGCCAATAGCTTATGGATTTTCCTAATTTGAATTGCCCATCTTTTTTTAATTGTCCGTTTTCGTAATAAAACACCCAATAACCATCTTGATTTCCGTTAAAAAAATGACCTTGATAAGCTAATTTTCCATTGTCATAGTAGGTTTTCCAGAAATTGGTTTTTAAACCGTTTTTGTAATAGCCTTCTTCTTTTAACTGTCTGTTGTCATAGAAAAACATCCAATGTCCTATGCGCTTGTTATTATTATAATGCCCTTTTTCAATAATTTGATTGTCTTTGTAAACTGTCCAGTAACTGGTTTTTAGATCATTGAGAAAATGTCCTTTTTCTGTAAGCTGACCATCAGAATTGTAAAATGCCCAAAAGCCATCTTTTTTTCCATTTTTAAAATGACCTTCTTTAGATACTTGTCCGTTTTTGAAATAGAATTTCCAATAACCATTTTTAATATCATTAAGAGTCCAACCTTCAGAATTTATTTTGCCATCTTTAAAACGGATTTTATGATACCATTCTTGGCTATAAGCAAAAGCAGAAAGAAAAAGAGCTACAATAAAGAGTCGCATTATTTTTGATTTACAAGTTTCATAAGGTCAACGTCGTTGCCTAGCAAAACTTCGGTAGGATTTATGCGTCCTTTCATACTATCGTTTTCTAATTTTAGTACACCTCTTGGGCAAACAGCAGAGCAAATACCACAGCCAACACAGCTAGAGCGCACAATATTTTCTCCTTTTTGGGCATATGCACGAACATCGATTCCCATCTCACAACTGTTAGAACAGTTACCGCAAGAAATGCATTGGCCTCCATTTGTTGTTATTCTAAATTTTGAAAATAGACGTTGTTGGAATCCTAAAATGGCAGCCATAGGACAGCCAAATCTACACCAAGCTCTACTGCCTAATATAGGGTAAAACCCTGTGCCAATAACTCCTGAAAATATTGAGCCAATGTAAATGCCATAAGTAGACCTTAAAGCACTAGATTTAATAAAGAATAATTCATTTGTTGTGCCTGTAAAATGCATAATAATTAGCAAAGCAATAGTTGCAAAGAAACCTATAGCGCCAAATTTTGCATCTTTTCCTAATTCTTGTCTTTTAAAATACATAACGCCAACAAAAACAATGGTTAAAAATGCAATAACAAAAGTGATGAATACATTTCTTGTTAACCAAAAATTATTACTGTCATATCCTAGATAAGTATAAACCATTGCAGTTGTCATCACCACAGAAAAAACTAAAACAGTATGAATTAACCAGCGTTCTAGTTTCCATGCTGATAGTTTTTTAGAAGATAATTGTCTAAATGAATCTCCAGCAGTTTCAGCCAAACCTCCACAACCACAAACCCAAGAACAATACCAACGTTTTCCAAATTTATAGGTAAGAATAGGTGTAATTACAAATATTGATAAAATACCAAATGCAATTAAT
The DNA here is from genome assembly GCF_025210595.1 of Winogradskyella sp. Lineage (GTDB taxonomy): Bacteria > Bacteroidota > Bacteroidia > Flavobacteriales > Flavobacteriaceae > Winogradskyella. The sequence goes on along the minus strand of NZ_JAOARH010000079.1, from coordinate 34,790 downwards.
GCAAGCCCAATATTGCCATTAGACAAAAAGCCTTTTATAGACCATTCATCAAAAATGTAATAGTTTAATGGCCAAACACTTTTTAAGTCATAATAAGGTAAATCGTTATTCATGACATACATGAATTCTGGAATTAAAAAGGCAAAACCTAATTGAAAGAACATAACAGATATCGTCCTTATTTGTTGATAGCGGTTGTGTCTATATTTAAGAATAAATTTATATCCAAAAAGTAAGATAGCAACTGTATAAAGAGTTCCGTAAACAAACCATTGGCTGGCATTTCTACCACTTAATAGCTGGCTTAAAGGATCAAAAAGACTTATTAATCCTGTGTTTTCTGCACCATCTTTTCCTAATCCTAAATATTGAGGATAGAAATATAAAACAATATAAAAGGCAGTAAGAATTACACCAAGAATCCAGCCCCAAACTCCACGAGAGGAAATAGACTTAAACCAAACACCATCATTTTTTATACCTTCTAATTTGGCTAAATACGCTTCTCTAGAATAGATTATAGTTCCAACACTGATTAAACCGAGAGATAGTGTTAAAAATAACCCTTTGTTAGGGAAATTAGTGTTGAAAAGCGCGAGTGCTAATATAAAAAGACCAACAACTCCAACTGCTAAAGCAACTTTTTGTTTTGTAGTTATGTCTAGTGCATCTGGTCTTGCTAAAGACATACTATGATTTAATTTATTACTCATAATTATGCGGTTTGTAATTGCTTGTTATAGGCTGATAAAATGTCGTTTTCAAATTTTGAATAAAATTCAGGGTCAAAGTTGGCTTCAGAGAGATGATTTATTACATATTCAATGTCTCTTTTCTCATTAAGCCATTTGTTAAAGGTTTCATGACGCATTCTAATTCCAAAAGTGTTAATGCCTAAAAATTCGTTGGTTTCTTTATGGTAAGCAACAGTAATACATTTAGTGTCATCATTATGTTTCCAATGAAAATGTTGTTCGTAATCTGGTTTGCCTTTAGATCCAAAAACCCAGCCATAGGTTTGGTATTCTATATCCATAAATTTGGCAGAATTAAACCAGTGACCTGGTTTGTATTGAATGCGATTTCCACAAATGGTTTGTGCTAAGGTTTCGCCCATCATTCTACCTGTATACCAAACAGCTTCAATAGGTCTGCGGTTTCCTATGGCTTCATGTTGCTCAGCACAATCGCCAATTGCATATACATCTGGTATATTGGTTTCTAGGTAACGATTTACTTTTATACCTCTTCCTGTTTCAATTTTAGAACCTTTTATAAAATCTATATTTGGTGAGACACCAGCTGTAAGCCCAACAACATTGCATGGTATCTCTTCTCCAGTTTCTTCAATAATGACTGATTTCACTTTTCCGTTTTCATCAGATTTTATTTCTTTTAGATTGGTAGATAGACGTAAATCGATATGATGATTTTTTATATGTCTGTTTATCATTGCGCTTTCGCCATCTGGTAAAACACCATTCCAAAAGCTAGATTCACGAACGAGAAATGTAACAGGAATACTTCGACTATTTAACATTTCGGCTAATTCAATACCTATGAGTCCACCACCAACAATGACAGCACGTTTACAAACCTCTTTGTTGGGAGCATGCTTTTCAAGATTTTCTAGATCTTGTTTATGGTACATGCCCATAACTCCATCTAAATCTTGTCCTGGCCAACCAAACTTGTTCGGTTTACTTCCTGTAGCTATGACAAGCTTATCATATTGTAATGTATCTCCTTTAGCAAAGTGAAGTGTTTTGGAATTTGTATCAACGTTTTCTACATAGCCTTTTTTGAGATTGATTCTGTTTTTCTTCCAAAACCAATTTTCATAAGGTTGAGTGTGCTCAAATTTCATATGTCCCATGTATACATACATTAAAGCAGTGCGTGAGAAGAAATAATCCGTTTCAGCCGAAATAATAGTAATTTTTTTGTCGGAAAGCTTTCTTATGTGTCTTGCGAGTGTAGTGCCTGAAATTCCGTTTCCTATAATAACAATATGTTCCATAATTTCTGCCCTAAAAGTTGGGTAACTTTTTAATTGTTGGATGTGAAGTCTGTCGAATTTAAAGATAAGAACTTAATAGATGCTTTCAATTTAGAAAGAATTTAAATTGGTGTGGCGTTGTAAGGTTTAGGTTTTTTTTTGAAAAGTGTTTTTTATGTAATTTTACTAAATGAGGATTATAATACTTTTTTTACTTGTTTTAATTTTTAATTGTTCTGCTGCTCCATACAAGCAAAGTAAGGTTAACGGAGTTAGCTTTGTTGCAGCGCCTAAGAAAGTAGATGATACTCATGTTATACCTGTGGTAAATGTTAATGCCAATTATGCTGCTATAATGCCTTTTGGGTTTATAAAAAGTTTAGAGCATCCCAATATAGACCATAATACAGATAAACAATGGTTTGGTGAAACCAGAGCAGGAGCAAAACAATATATTGAAGTACTTAGAAAGCAAAACATTAAGGTAATGATAAAACCTCAAATATGGGTTTGGCGAGGTGAGTTTACAGGTAAAATTATGATGACATCTGAAGAAGCATGGAAGGCGTTAGAAGACTCCTATACCAGCTTTATTCTTGAATATACCGAATTAGCAGAAGAGGTTAATGCAGAGTTATTATGTATAGGAACAGAACTTGAGTTGTTTGTTAAATATAGACCAGAATATTGGTTTAAATTAATAACAAAAATTAGAAGTATTTATAAAGGGAAACTAACCTATGCAGCTAATTGGGATGAGTTTAGACGCACTCCTTTTTGGGATAAATTAGATTATATAGGTATTGATGCTTATTTTCCTGTTAGTGATAAAAAAACACCAACATACCAAGATTGTATAGAGGGTTGGGGAACTCATAAACCTAGAATAGAAAAAATGACTAAAGCGATAGATAAACCTATTCTTTTTACAGAATATGGATATAGGAGTGTTGATTATTCTGGTAAAGAACCTTGGGTATCTGATCATACCATGACAGATGTAAATCTAGAAGCGCAAGTAAATACTACTAGAGCACTTTTTGAAACGTTTTGGAAAGAAGAATGGTTTGCTGGTGGTTTTATATGGAAATGGTTTATTATGCACGATGAAGTAGGTGGCGAAAATGATCCTATGTTTACACCACAAAACAAGCCAGTAGAAGTAGTGATTTCTAAACAGTATGCTGCGTATAAATAGTTTTACATTAATACCTCTTGTAATGTAATTTGTTAGAATTCGTCTAAAATTTTATTAAAAAGCAATGATGAATCGCTCCTAAGCTTATGGTATAGGTGCATATACTAATTAATAATGAACATTAAATTAATAGGGGTGGCCTTAATACTTCTTATAGGTCAATTTAGTTTTTCACAAGATTATATTTCAGAAATTAAGATTGAAGGTAATAAAAGAACAAAAAGTAGTTTTCTTAAACGACTAGCACTTGTAAAAGAAGGAAATGTGTTAGATTCTGTAAAAATGGCATCAGATATAAGGCGATTTAAGTTGTTACCGTCTGTTGCAAGTGCTTCTTTTGCTGTTGAAAAGTTAGAGAATAAAACATACAGATTAACTTACAAAGTGGTTGAGAATTTTGCCATAATTCCTGGGTTAAATGTTTCGCAAGATGTTAATCAGGATCTTGCATATAGATTGTCGGTTTTCGATTTTAATTTGCTAGGTCAAAATCAAACTATTGGCGGTTTTTATAGTAAAAATGTATTTAATTCCTATGGTTTTTTTTGGGAAGCACCTAATTTGTTTACAAGAAAATTAGGAATAGGTGTTAACTATCAAAATAACATTTTGCAACAACCTGTTTTTTTTGATAACAAAAGTGATGTTAACTACAAGTTTAATAGTAAAGCTATTGAGTTTAGAGTGTTTTACGAGTTTGATTTTAAAAATCGAATAGAGTTTGGGTTAAATATCGCAGATGAAGACTACAGTTTTATTGATGGTGATTTGCCAATTGAAATTCCAGAAAAATTAAATCTAAGACGAACTTCTGTTGTGGGTGAATATGCTTACAATAATATTACTATAGATTATCAATATATAAAAGGTTTTAGAAGTACTTTTAATTATAATTTTACTGTTAATGCTAGTGGTAATAAAGATTTACTTAAAAACTTTTTTATAGGTAGAAATGATTTTGAGTATTATAAACGTATAGGAGATAAGGGTAATTGGGCAAATAGATTGCGTTTAGGTTATGCAACAAATGACACTACACCATTTGCACCTTTTGCTTTAGATAATCAGCTAAATATAAGAGGAGTTGGTAATGTCATAGATAGAGGAACAGCATCTGTTGTTTTGAATACAGAATACAGACATACAGTTTATGAAAAAGGATGGTTTGCTTTACAATCTAATGCTTTTATAGATGCTGGTACTTGGCAAAATCCTGGTGGTAATATTAAAGATTTGGTAAAAGGAAATAATACAAGTCTATATACAGGTTTAGGGTTAAGATTTATACATAAACGAATTTTTAATGCTGTATTTAGAATAGATTATGGATTAAGTTTGTCTGGTAATAAAGCCAACAACGGAATTGTTTTTGGTATTGGACAATATTTTTAACTGTAATTTAATTTTGTGTAAATTGTATTTAGCTTTTAACAGTTAGTTTTGTGTAAAAGGTGAGAAATATGAGAACATTAGCAATTGGTGATATTCATGGCGGATTAAAAGCCCTAACACAAGTGTTAGAAAGAGCTGATGTAACTAAGAGCGATACACTTATTTTTTTAGGAGATTATGTTGATGGTTGGAGTGAGTCAGCTCAAGTAATCGAGTATTTAATTCAACTTTCCAAAACCAATACTTGTATTTTTATTAAAGGAAACCATGATGTGTGGTGTGAACATTGGTTGTTAGACAGAACAGTAAATGATATTTGGTATGTACATGGTGGAAAAGAAACGATAGAGAGTTATAGTAATTTTACTGATGAGAAAAAGAAAGCACATCTCAATTTTTTTGAGACTATGCCATTATATCATATAGATGATGAAAAACGTCTTTTTATACATGCTGGTTTTACATCTATGCATGGTGTAGAAAGAGAGGTGCACAAAGAAACATTTTACTACGACAGAACACTATGGGAAATGGCATTGACCATGGATAAGCGTATTGAAAAGAATTCAGATTTGTATCCTAATCGTTTAAAGCATTACCAAGAAATATATATTGGTCATACACCAACAATACGTTATCATAAATCTAATCCAATGCAAGCAATAAATATATGGAATGTAGATACAGGTGCTGCATTTACAGGAAAATTATCTGCAATTAATATCGATACAAAAGACGTGTTTCAGAGCGATGTTTTACCAGAGTTATATCCTAATGAAAAAGGAAGGAATAAATAGGTTAGCTTATGTTTTTCTTATAATAAACCAACATGTCATCTGCTGAAGCACCAAACCAACGCTTTACGTAAATTGCCCAAAAGTGATATTGTAATTTCCAAACGCCTACTTTTTTATATAATCTTGCTGAGGTTCGTATTTTTTTATTGATAACAACAAATTGTTTACGTTTATAAAGCTCGTTAATTAAAATATTGTCCTCGTAAATAGTATAGCTTTCATCATAGCCTCCAATCTCATTAAAAAGCGTTTTTGTAATAAATAGACTTTGGTCACCACCTCTGCATGCACGCCAAGAAAACTGTGTTAACCAACTGGCAAGACGCAACCACCAATGTGAGCTGTCAAACTGCATTCTAAAGCAACCAGCATTATTTCCTTTACTAACTTCATTAATAATATGTTGGTCAAAATCTTTAGGTGGAAATGAATCGGCATGTAAAAAATAAAGAATATCACCTTTAGCGTGTTTAGCACCAATATTCATTTGTTTTGCCCTTCCTTTAGGCGAATTAAGTAAAACTAATTTTGATGGATTTATCAATCCTGAACTGTCACACTGAGCTTGTCGAAGTGTTGTTTTTGGATCTTTAAATTTTGAGTGGAAGTCTCTAACAATATCTTGTGTACCATCACTACTTCCACCATCAATAACAATAATTTCTGTAATGTTTTTAGAGTTGGAGCTGTCTACCAAATGCCTTAGTAAACTTCCAATCATTTCGATTTCATTAAGAACAGGAATTATTATTGAAATTTTACTCATTCAAATCCCAGTTATAATCTTTAAAACTCTTTTTAGCTTTATTTGAAATCTCAATATCTGAATACTGATTTAAAAAATCAATAATGCTTCCATTTCGTTCAAAATCTTTTTTAAACCATTTAAATATCTTAGATAACTTTATGTTGTTTTTAGATATTTCATTTTTAGATGTGTCTGACAAAAAGCCTTTTGTAGCGTTAGTTAATTGCTCTTCTAAATTACTAGCTGTAAAAGCTGTGTTTTGAAGTTTAGGGCAAGATTCTGATGCGCAAACAATGGCAAAATGAATTCTTGGTTCATTCATTTTGCGTAAAATCTGGTGTTCAATATCGTTAAGATTAAGCCACTTATCTCCAAATTTCCAAAGTTTTTGATCCCAAGGGTCTTTTAGATCTTTAATACTTTTTAAAGGATAATTACGTATTATAAGATCAATAGTTAAAGCATTATAAGCATTAATCCAATAAGCGAGTTTGTTAGAGTCATTCCATTTTTCTTTAGGTGTATTGCTGCTTAAAGATTTTATATAATTTCTTAATAGTTTATTTTGGCTTTTTAAACCATTATAATCTACTTTACCTTGGGTAGAAACATACTTTTTAAGTAAAGTGCTAAAAGACGAATGATCAAACTCTTCATTGTAATAATTATAGATTACTTCGGTTTTTTCTAGTTTTAGAGGTTTAAGTTGTTTAGATATACTAGAGGTAGTTTTAATATTTTGATTCTGTGTAAATTCATTTTTAGTTTCAAAGTTTGAAGGTGAAAAAATGAATACAATTAAAATTGAAAGATATTTCATGTTAGGTTATTTTATTCATGAGATTCTCGCTTAGCCGAGAATGTGGGATATAATTCTTGACCCACAAAATCTTTAGGAAAATTTTCGTCACCTTCAAAACCTAATTCAATATCTCTACCATCATGTGGTATATAATTGGTTTTAAAGATGTAATCCCAAATACTCAATGTTAGTCCAAAATTAACTCCATACCTTACATGTTGCGGTAATTCTTTAGCGTGGTGCCAAATATGCATTTTAGGGTTGTTAAAAATGTATTTTAAAATACCATAATCCCAACCTAGATTGGCATGATTTAAATGACCTATTATTATGGCAAAGAAATAAACAATGGCGACATCTTGTGAACTGTAATTAGCAATAATAGCTAAAGGAATATAACGTATAGAGTTATAAACTATTGGTTCCATCCAGTGGTAGCGTAAGTGTGCTGCAAATCCCATTTGTTTTACACTGTGATGTACTTTATGAAAATTCCAAAGCCATTCAAATCTATGTAAAAGACGATGTGTATTCCATTGCACAAAATCATTTACTAAAAAGAAAATGAGTAAGCCTAACCATTTAGGTAAATCGGTAGAGTCAAATAACTGAAAACTAGATAAGGATAAGCCAATAGAATCTAATATGTCATTAAATATCTCTGCAACTGTATTAGATAAGGCAATTAGAACAATAAGATTAAGTAGAAAGAAATTAAAGAACATGTAAAATGTGTCTAACCAAAAATCTTTTCTAAACAATGCTTGTTCTTTTCTCCAAGGAAATGCAATTTCTAAAATCCAAACCAAAATAGAAATGATTATAAGTCCATAGAAATAGTTATCCCAATGGTTGAGGTCTATAAGCTCGTGTTTTAGATAATTCCAATAATTAGAATACGAGTTTTTTATAATATCTATGTACTTTTCCAAAGATTAAAATTTTAACATCAATAATTGCTTTCTCATATTTCCTTGTCCTAAAATATGGATGATATTATTAGATTTTATTGAGTTTTCAGCTCTAAAAATAGTTTCAGAATTAGCATTAGAAAATATAATATTCTGCGAAATGCCTCCATAAGGGTTTACAGTAATGTTATAGAAATTAGTCTTATTTGGGCGCTTGTCTTGTTTTACAAATAATCGTCCTTTTTTTTCTTCGATAAAGCCATTGATGAGAATATTTATTTGTTCATTAGCAAAAAATGTAAACGTAGAAGAGTCTCTTTTGTTAGATTTAGAAGTAATTTTTTCGGTTTGTCGTAATTGTAATAAATTATCCCATTCTAAAGAGCCGTTGGCTTTAATTTTTCCGATTAAGAGATCATCAAAAACTTTATAACTCGTACTAATAGGGTTTATGGTAATATAGCCAGCAAATCCCGAAAATGAAAATGAAGCAATAGGCATCCCAACAGGTAAGCTTTGTCGTTTTTTTATGTAGAATTGACCTACAATATAGGTTTCTAATGCATCGTTTATAAAAATATCTTTAATATCAATACTTCTATTGTCTTTAAAAAATCCAGAAAAATAGGTTTCGGCTTTTTTATTTTGAAAAAGGCTCTGTTTTGAGGAATTTAATGTAAAAGTATTAAGATCAATATTGTAATAAGTAAATCCTTTATATCCTCCTTTTTTTACATTAGAAAAAATGCCGCTAATAATAAAATGATTATTCTTTATTTTAGAGTTGATGAGTTCATAACTCTTTGAGGGGATTTGTATTTTTAATGATTGTGTTTTGTTATTTGAGGTTTTTATTAGCTCATAGAAATTATCATCTTCAGAATTATTAACTTGAAAAAGCGTATAGATTTTATCATCAAAACGCATTGTGGTTAAAAACTTAATGTTTTTGTATGATTTTGATGCGTTTGGAGAAATAGTGAATGTGCTTTTGAGTTGTAAATCTTTTGAAAATATTTTTACAATAACATGGTTTACTTTATTGTTTAGTACAGGAAAACTTAGAGTGATTTCTGAGGCAATATCAAGATCAATGAAGAAATTGTTTTTAAGAGCTTTGAATATTGAAGAATCCTCTTCTTTACTAACAGAATAGAGTAATTGACTTGATATTTTTTTAGTTTTTATATCAATACTATTGAGTATTAAAGAAATAGTTTTTCCGTTTTTCTCTTTTAGAAAAACATAACTTTTACCATTGTACAAAAAAGTCTTTAGAATATCGGTATCACCCTTTGTTTCAATTTCAATACGATTGGTGAAATCAAGGTTTTCATAGAGTTCTACAAAGTAATTTCGTAGTGTGCCATTAATAGTGTGCGGTCTAATAGATACAAAGTTGCCTAAACTATCACTTGCCGTAAGTTCTTTTTTATCTATTAAGAATTGACGATCCTTTATAACGCTTCCTTTGTGTACTTGTTGAGAAAAACCTAAACAAGAAATAGAGAAAATTATAATAATTAAAAAAGATAATCTCATTATTTATAATATGATTATTTGTTACTTAACAACAACCTCCACCATCATAATGGTATGTAGATTCGCTTATAAAAATATCATCTCTATCTAAGTTGGCTAAAACTCCAGCAGTTTTATCACAAATAGCTAACGGTTGGTTTTTAAGTAAAACGTGACCAGCGTTGTCATCGAAATAATCTTGCTTTCCATAATAAATGGCTGCTTTACCTGTGAAAATACATGGTCCATCAGCTGGCATTGGGTCTTTGATGGCTGCAACTTCTATAGATTCAATATAGATCAATTCTTCTGTTGGGTAATTCTTAGGATCTAAAATTCTGTATGGTTTTCTGGCTCTGATTTCTATCGTTCCAAATCCAGCATCAGTTAACATTTTCACATACTCTGCAATTGGTAAACTCCCACTTAAACAAAGCGCTCTAAGGCGTTCGTCATTTCTTAATTCATCATTCATTGGTTGTTCGCAGGTAGGATCGCTCATTACCAACCTACCATGAGGTTTTAAAACACGATACATTTCTGCAATTGCTGCTTTTAAATCGTCTTCTTTAAAAATATTGAATAAGCAATTTTGAGCGGCAACATCTATACTATTATCGTCAACAGGAAGATGTAAAGCGTCTCCTTTTTTAAGATCTACAAACTCAGATTTAAACCAAGGGTTAAGTGTTTCGGCTTCTTTAAAGTTTTTGCGTGAAGCTTGCAGCATTTCGTCCACCACATCTATACCAATTACACCACCTTTTTGTCTATTAAAATATGAGAATTGTAATAGTTCCATACCACCTCCAACTCCAACATATAGCATTTTTGGGTTGTTGGTTAAATCGCGAGCATGCACGGTAGAACCACAACCGTAATTCATTTCTTGCATAATTTTAGGAATCTTTAAGCCTGGTAATTCCCAAATAGGATTTGTAGTACAGCATAGGCCAACATCTGGTGTTAAGGCTGCTTCTTTATAAACATCTTTTGTGGTTTCTAGGTAGCTCATGTTTTTGTAATTAGTAGTTTAGTGTAAAGTAATTAATGTAAATCAATTATTCATTTTACACTTTATTACTTATAGGTTTTTAATCAATTCTTTAAATAGCGTAATCATATCTGGCTCTGCTTTGTTTGCCATATCAATGATTTCTGCAATATCTACAGGTTTTAAATTATCTGGGTCGCATTCATCTGTTAAAACTGACACGGCTGCGGCTTTTAATTTTAAATGATTAGCAACAATAATTTCTGGCACAGTACTCATGCCAACAGCATCAGCTCCTATGATTCCTAACATTCTGTATTCAGCTCTGGTTTCTAATTGTGGCCCAACCACACTCGCATATACACCTTTATGAAGTTTTATGTTGTTGTTTTTGGCAATAGTTTCAATTTTAGAATTGATTTCAAAATCATAAGGAGCACTCATGTCTGCAAATCGCTCACCTAATTCTGATACACCTTTAAAAGCAAGAGGAGAACTACCTTGAAGATTAATATGATCGTCAATAAGCATTAATTCTCCTTTTTTAAAGTTTAAATTAACAGCTCCTGCTGCGTTAGATACTAGCAGTGTTTTAATGCCTAGCTTTTCCATTATCCTTACAGGAAAGGTAACATCTTGAAGCGTGTATCCTTCATAAACATGAAAACGCCCTTGCATTACTACAACTTTTTTACCTTCGAGTTTTCCGAAAATTAGTTTGCCTTTATGAAACTCTACCGTTGCTGTTGGGAAATTAGGAATATGATTATAGCTGGCTTGAGCTATAATGTCTATTTCATTGATCAATTGTCCTAATCCTGTACCTAGAATAATGCCTATTTCAGGATTGTCAAAGCCTTTGCTTTGTAGATATTCGGTGCTTTCAGTAATTTGTTTAATCATAAAGCTCTTGTATTTTTTCTTGTAGTTTTATATTGTTTTTATAAAAATTAGAGGCAATTAAATCATCGTAAGTATCAATATCATTCAAGGGTTCTAAAGTACTAACAGTTGTGTTAAGCCTTTGTAACTCTTGTAACGTTTCGTTGAGTAAATTAGGTTGACTCCATGGTTTATTTAAAAAGATTTCGGGTATTAGTTTTTTTAAACCAATAAGATAATATCCGCCATCTTCAGCAGGACCAAAAGCTACTTCATTATTCTCTAATGTTTCAATGCCCTTTTTAATATGAGTTTCATTGATGTCTGGAAGATCTGAACCAATTAAAACAATTCTTTTATAACCTGCTTCAAAACCATTTTTAAAAGCATTCAGCATACGTTCTCCTAGATCTTTTCCGTTTTGAACGGTTTTATGATCGTCCTGCCAAAGTACATCTTCTATTTTGGTAGAGAAATAAATGTGCTTATCTACATTTAAGTTGCTAGTTGCTTTTTCGGTGATTTTCACCAATTCAGAATATACTTCAAAAGCACCATAGTTACCAATAGTTTTTGCAAGTCTAGTTTTTACAGTACCTAGTTTTATATTTTTAACAAATACAATTACAAGTGCATCAGTCATATATTTTATTGCCTTTTAAAAGCCATTGGCTCCATTCTTTAGAAAATGCATGTACATTTTCAGTAGGTTCATTATTGTTGTCGTAAACGATATAGTCGTTGTTTTTCCATTCAAAAATACCTCCAAATAAATTGTAAACATTGGTGTAGCCTTCTTTTTTTATTTGCTCTGCTATATCTTCTGATCGAATACCTAATGAGCAGTAAACTACAATAGTTTGCTGCTTATTGGTGATTTGTTTTGTTACTGTTTCTGTATTAAAACTTTTATAACCAACATAAATAGCATTTTTAAGGTGACTAACATTATATTCAGCTATTTCTCTTGCATCTAGAATGATAGCTTTGGTTTTGGGCATAGCTAATTCTTGTACAGAGATATAAGGTATACTTTCATTATTATGTTTTTTTAGTAATTCTGAAAGTGATTCTTGAGCATATCCAAATACTGAAATAAATAATAGTATGTAGCTTATTTTAGTTTTCATAAGTCTATATTTAACTTCACACCGAATTATGCTACAGTTCCTTGACAACTGCTTCCTGCGCCAGCAGTACAACCATAGCAATGCTGAGAAATAACAATGTTTCTGCCTTCTAGTAGTTGTTCGCTATATTCCGAAATATGCTTTATTTTACTGTTTACAGGTAAGGTTAACATCTGGTTAAAATCGCAGTCATATAAATAGCCATCCCAACTAACTGATAGTGTATTGGTACACATTACATTACTTACTGCTGTTGGGTTATAAGCATCTACCAATTGATACATGTAATCTTCATAATTATCTGAAGCAATTAGATAATCTAAAAATCGACTTATTGGTAAATTGGTAATAGCAAATAGATTATGAAATTGAATTTCAAAATCTTCCATTAAGACTTTCTTAAAATCCTTTTCCATAGAAGCTTGGTCACTTGGTAAAAAAGCTCCAGATGGATTATAAACTAAGTCTAATCTAAGATTGCTATCTGGTATGCCATAACCTACAGCATTCAACTCTTGTAATGCTTTAATAGATTTGTCAAAAACACCATCTCCACGTTGTTTGTCTGTTTTTCCTCGTGTCCAATGTGGCATTGAACTCACCACATGTACATTATGTTTTTTGAAAAACTCTGGTAAATCGTAATACTTTTTATTGGCGCGAATAATAGTAAGGTTAGAGCGTACAATAAAATCCTTAATACCTGCTTTTGCAGCTTCTTCAACAAACCATCTAAAATTAGGATTCATTTCTGGAGCACCTCCAGTTAAATCTAAGGTGTGTGCACCAGTAGTTCTTATGACTTCTAAACATTGCTGCATTGTTTCTTTGGTCATAATTTCTTTGCGATCTGGACCAGCATCTACATGGCAATGCTCGCATACTTGATTGCACATATAGCCAAGATTAATCTGTAGAATTTCTAAGGCTTTAGATTTAAGTGGAAACTGATTGCTTTCTGCAATTTTATTAGCAAATGTAGGAAGTTCACCATTTTTAAAAATACCATTAGAAAGAATTTCAAGCTGTCGTTTACTATTAGCTAATTCGCTTTCGCGTTTTTTTAAGGATTGTGTTTTTAATTTTGTCATTTGTAATTAGCTGTCTAGCTTATTTACTTTATTCATCATTTGTACACCGTGTACTAAAGTAGCTCCGCTTTTAATAGCTGCACCAACATGTATAGCTTCCATCATTTCTTCTTTAGTTACTCCACGTTGTAGAGTGTCTTTAGTGTAAGCATCAATGCAATATGGACATTGTTCTGTGTGTGAAACAGCTAAAGCAATTAAAGCTTTTTCACGTGCAGTTAAGGCGCCTTCTTCAAATACCTTTCCGTAGTAATCAAAAAACTTGTTTCCTAGCTCTTCATTCCATTCTGTGATCTTTCCGAATTTTCTTAAATCTGCTGGGTCATAATAGGTTTTAGACATAGAAATATTTTTATGAGTTGTTTGTCGTATATGTAATGGAAACTTAACAAAAATAAAAGGATTTAAAGATGGGTTTTATGAATTTTTTAGCTAATAGTTATTCTGTATAAAGATTTTATTAGTTTTACACAAAGCAAGCTTTACTTTGTAGAATTATAGAAAAACAAAACAATGAAAACCAACCATCTTATTTTTAGCCTTCTTTTAGTTAGTCTTCTTTTTAGCTGTAAAAGCGCCCAAGAAGTTGTTACAATAAATCAGAAAGTGTCTAATTTTGAAAAATTAGCTTCGATTGAAAATGTTGTAAGAATAGAAAAGAAAACAATAACGAGCCATTTTGATGAGAATTATGAATTGTGGTTTGCACAGCCTGTAGATTACAATGACGCTTCAAAAGGTACGTTTCAACAACGTGTGTTATTGGGTTTTGAAAATGACACATTACCAGTGATAGTGGAGTTGCAAGGGTATGGTATTTATTCTGAAAGAGCTGGTGAGTTAGCTGCGCATTATCAAGCTAATCAGTTAACTATTGAGCATCGTTATTTTAATGACTCTCGTCCACAGACTATTGATTGGAATACTTTAACTATTGAAAATGCAGCAAAAGATCAGGCAAGAATTATAGATGCTATAAGAGCTGCGCTTTTTCCTAAAGCAAAATTTGTATCTACCGGAATTTCTAAAGGCTGTCAAACAACAATGGCGCATCGTAGATTTTTTCCAAACAATGTAGATGCAAGTGTGTGTTATGTAGGGCCTCTAAATTATAAACGTGAAGATCCACGAGTATATCAATTTTTAAAGACGGTTGCTACAAAAGCAGATAGAGATAAGGTTGAAGCGTTTCAGAAGTTGTGTTTTGAAAATAGAGCTGCATTGTTAGCAATGATGAAGCAAGAAGCGGAGAAGCAAAAAATGACTTGGGAGTTTGGTGTAGATAAAGCTATTGATTATACTATTTTAGAATATTCATTTGCTTTTTGGCAATGGGGAATTCCGGCAAGTAGTATTCCTAAAGAAGGGGTTTCTGTAGAAACGATGTATAAGCACCTTATTGCAGTGGTTGGTTATGGTTTTTTTGAAGAAAAAGCTGTAGATGATTTACAGCCTTATTTCTGGGCAGCTTTAACTCAGCAAGGAATTTATGGTTACGAAACAGCACCTTTTAAAGAGTATTTAAATACTGAAGAAGTTTATAAATTCGATTGGGCTTTCCCTGAAGGTGTTTCTAAGCCATTTGATGCAAAGCCTATGCAAGAAATAAAAACATATTTAGATACGTCAGCCGAAAATATTCTATTCATTTATGGTGAATATGATGCTTGGAGTGCAACAGCTGTAGATTTAAGTTCTAACGCTCAACAAAGAGGTTTGTACAAGTTTGTAAAAGAAAAGGGAGATCATAGAACCCGAATTAAAAGTTTTAGCTCAGAGGATCAAGAACGTATATATAAAATAGTAAATGCCTGGATAAACAATTAATGGAATAGGAGTCTTTCTGTTTTGATGAAATATTATCCAATCATTATGCTATTTTAACTTGTTTAAGGATAAAATACGCTGCTGTTCGATGTTTTGACTATATTTAGTTAATGGAAAACATTAAGCTGATTGACGCAAAATTCATTGAAGAAAACACAAATTTTCCTGCTTTAATTTCAGAACTCGACTCAGGGTTTTCTTCGAAAAATGTGATTGTGCCAATGCGTCATCATCACGATTTTCCTAATCCTGAAGTTGAAGCAGACTCTACATTACTATTAATGCCTGCATGGAATCCTAGTAAGGAAGCTGGCGTTAAAATAGTAACCGTTAGTCCAGAAAATAGTCAATTCGATTTACCATCCATTCATGGAACATACATCTATATGGATGCTAAAACTGGCGCTCTTAAAGCTATTCTAGAAGCAAAAAGCTTAACTGCAAAACGCACTGCTGCTGCTTCAGCACTTGCATCCAATTTTTTAGCAAAAAAAGAAGCATCAAGTTTATTGATGATAGGAACAGGTGCACTTTCCATTAATCTAATTAAGGCGCATGCATCAATAAGACCTATAAAGACCGTTTATGTCTGGGGAAGGAATATTCAAAAAGCTCAAGCTATTTGCGATGCACTATCAAACTCAAGATTCTCGGTAGAAACTATTCAAAATATTGAAGATAAAATAGCTGAAGTTGATATCATCTCATGTGCTACCTTATCCAAAACACCATTAGTATTAGGAAAACACCTTAAAGCTGGTCAACATGTAGATTTAGTTGGTGCCTACAAAAAAGATATGCGAGAAGCTGATGATGACGCTATTAGAACAGCTTCGGTATTTGTAGATACTATGCAAGGTGGACTAAAAGAAAGTGGAGATATTGTAATTCCCTTAGAAAAAGGAATTATTAACGAAGCTGATATAAAAGCAGATTTATTTCAACTCTGCTCTAAAGAAAAACAAGGACGACAATCAAAGGATGAAATCACACTATTTAAATCGGTTGGTCATGCGCTAGAAGATTTGATTGCTGCCAAATATTATTATAATCAATTTATCAATGTCTAATACTTACCAAAACATACTAAACAACACAGAATTTACACCATCAAAAGATTGGTTACAAATCAAAACTATTGACATGCACACAGGAGGTGAACCACTTCGTGTCATTGTTGATGGTTTCCCTGAATTAAAAGGAAATTCTGTTTTAGACTATAGACGCTATTGTAAAGACAATTATGATCATTTACGTACAGCTTTAATGTTTGAACCTCGTGGTCATGCTGATATGTATGGTTGCATTTTGGTTCCACCAAATGATGATGAAGGCGATTTCGGAATTTTATTTTTACACAATGAAGGCTATTCCACGATGTGTGGTCATGCTATTATTGCCATTTCAACTTTGGCTATAGAAATGAATTGGATAGACGTAAAAGAAGGTGACAATATTATTAAAATTGATGCACCTTGTGGACGTATTACATCATATGCTCATGTAAAAGATGGAGCAGTAACAGGAGTTCGTTTTCACTGTGTACCAAGTTTTGTAGTTGGATTAGACAGAACTGTAACTATCGAAGGATTAGGAGTTGTAACCTATGATTTAGCTTATGGAGGTGCTTTTTATGCATATGTAGATATGGCAAAGAACAATTTTGACTTTGACTTAAGTCCAAATTCTTATCGTCAACTGATTCAAACAGGAATGGACATCAAGCATGCTGTTATGAAAGCTGATAAAGAAATTCTACATCCTTTTGAAAATGATTTAAGTTTTCTTTATGGAACCATTTTTATTGATAACACACAACAACCATCAGGCGTAGATAGTAGAAATGTTTGCATTTTTGCAGAAGGCGAAGTTGATCGTTGTCCAACAGGATCTGGCGTTTCTGGACGTATGGCCATTCATAAAGCAAGAAAAGAAATAGATTTTGGCAACACCATGTCTATTGAAAGTATTACAGGTTCTGTGTTTGTAGGCTCTGTTGTTTCCGAAGAAGATTATGGACCTTTTAAAGCCGTCATTCCTCAAGTGGAAGGTACTGCTCATATTACTGGGATGCAAACGTTTGTCATTGACCCGAAAGATCCAATGAAAGATGGTTTTATTTTACGATAGATATCCATGATAGATATTTGTGTATTATAAATAACAATTTCATATCTAAATTATTAACTCATAGTCTTCACTAAAATTTAATTAGATGAAAAAACTAATTACACTCTTTGCATTAGCGTTTTTTTTTAGCTGTAATTCGAAACCAAAAACTAAAATTGAATATTATCATCTCAAATTCAGCAAGAACAGTTTAGATTATCGTATCACACCAAAGCACAAGTTCGACAAAGACGGTTTAATGTTTTCTGACCAAGGCGCTTGGTTTGCCTATAGTTTTTCAGATTCTACTGGAATTGATGGCTTTTCTGGACCATTTTTAATGACTCAGCAAAATGGTGTTTGGTCGAGTACATCTTTAGCCAACTTAAAACTTAAAGATAACAAAAACAGTTCGTTTTTAAACTTTAGTTCAACGAAAACAAATAACTTTAATAGTCATCTTGAAGAAATTCAAAAAAATGATAAAATTGAACTAAAAAAAGAGCTAGTTTTTATTTCAGGCCATACAGCTTTACAACGTTTCACTATAACAAATAACTCTATCGAAAGCCTGACGATACATCCTTCTTTTGGCGCTAACCTTTTTGAAGTATTTTCCGAAGTCACGCATAATGATAATCAGGTTACTTTCAATTCCAATAAATCGTCAGCAAAAGGCGTAATTCAGTTTTTAAATGAAGATATTTCTACAATGTCTGATAGCTTGTTTTACAATTCGCATTTAGAAACATCATTTTTAAAACCAAACGAATCAAAATCCTTCGTCATTTCCCAATCCTTCATCTTCCCAGAATACTCTTGGGAAGACGAACAAAAACTGATAGCTTCTATAGATTTCGACTCGGTTTTAAGTGCTCGTAAATCAGAAAAAAATGCTCAGTTAAAATCATTAATTGAAAACAGAAAACCACAATTTCAAGATAGTATTTATGCCCAAGTTTTAGCTAAAGCACAATTAACTTTACAAAACAATTGGCGCATTCCTGCTGGTGAAATCTCACATGAAGGCTTATTCCCAAGTTATCACTATGTATGGTTTAATGGCTTTTGGTCTTGGGATTCTTGGAAACATTCAGTTGGATTATCATACTACGATTTACCTTTAGCAAAAGAACAAATAAAGCTGATGTTTAAGTTTCAAAATGAAGATGGCTTTGTAGCAGATTGCGTGTATCGCGACACTACTATAGAAGCTCATAATTATAGAGATACCAAACCACCACTCTCTGCTTGGGCAGTTGCAAAAATCTATGAGAAAGACAACGACATTGCCTTTGTAAAATACATGTATCCAAAACTGAAAAAATATCACTATTGGTGGTATAACAAACGTGACCATGACAAAGATGGTGTTTGCGAATATGGTTCAACAGACGGAAGCTTGGTAGCAGCAAAATGGGAAAGTGGTATGGATAATGCTATCCGATTTGACAACTCAAAAATCCTAAAAAACAGTGAAGGCGCTTATTCTTTAGATCAAGAAAGTGTAGATCTTAATGCCTATTTATATGCCGAAAAATTATTCCTTTCAGAATTAGCTAAAGCACTTCAAAATGAAGATTCTAAAACCTACTTAAAAGAAGCTGAAACCTTAAAACAAAACATTCAAACACAATTCTATGATGAGGAAGATGGTTGGTTTTATGACACCACCTTAGATGGCAACACTTTTATCAAAGGAGAAGGTAGTGAAGGTTGGACTACACTTTGGGCAAATGCAGCTACAAAAAAGCAAGCAGAACAAGTGAAAAATAGAATGATGAATCCAGAAAAATTCTTCACTAAAGTACCATTCCAAACTATGAGCGCTGACCATGAAAAATTTGATCCATTAAAAGGCTATTGGCGTGGACCAAATTGGTTAGACCAAGCGTATTTTGGCATCAAAGGATTGCGCAATTATGGTTATATTGAAGACGCTGACAAAGCTACTATCCAATTGTTAAAAGGTGCCAATGGTATACTTGAAAAAGGAAAAGCAATCAGAGAAAACTATCATCCTTTGACTGGAAAAGGCTTGCATGCTCATAACTTTAGTTGGAGTGCTGCACATATAATAATGATGTTACAAAATGATTAACTAATGACAATTCGCAATACAACACAATACGATTTACCAGCGATAATGGACATTATCCATTATGCGCAACGCTATTTAGCCAGCTTAAAAATTGACCAATGGCAAGATGGTTATCCCAATGAAGCACAGATTTTAAACGACATCTTCAATAAAGAAAGTTTTGTGCTGTTAGATGAAGCCAATCAAATCATAGCCACTTTTATGTTTACCACATCAAAAGAGCCTACATATGATACTATTGATGGTAAATGGCTTACGCATAACCAAACAAAATATGGTGTCATACATCGCATTGCTGTAGCAGAAAATTGCACGAATAAAGGCGTTGCAAAATTCATCATTGCACATTGTGAACAAGAACTAAAAAAACAAAACATTAGTTCCATGCGTATAGATACACATCAAGACAATTTGGGAATGCAGCATATTCTCAAATCACTTGGTTATATCTATTGTGGCATTATCACATTAACAAGTGGCGCATTGCGTTTAGCTTTTGAAAAACAACTCTAACATATTGACATTGGATTACAACCAGATAAAAATAGAACCTAAGCAAGCTGAAGATATACTCTTTAAGCTTTTTAACATCAAAGGAAAAGCATCGTCTTTACCTGGAGAAGTTGATTTTAATTTCAGAATTAAAGTTGAAAATGAAGAAGGCTATATTTTAAAAATATCACGTCCTAACGAAGACCTTAATTATCTAGATTTTCAACAAAAACTTTTACAACATGTTGAAACTAACGGCAAAAATATAATTGCGCCAAAAGTCATCAAAGACAAGGATGATAAATCTATTTCTGAAATTACAGATAATCATGGAAACATCAGAAAAGTCCGTTTGCTTACTTGGGTTTCTGGTCGTGTTTGGAGTAGTGTTAATCCGCAACTAAACGATTTGCGATTCAGTTTAGGTGAACAATGTGGTTTACTTACCAAAGCACTACAAGGTTTTGATCATAAAGAAGCACATCGAGATTTTGAATGGGACGTCGCACAATCGCTTTGGACTAAAGCGCATATCCATCTTTTTGAAGGTGAAGAATTAAAAATCATTACCGCTTTTCAAAATAGATTTGAGCATTCAAAAACCGCATACGATTCACTTAGAACATCCGTAGTTCATAACGATGCTAATGACAATAATGTGATTGTTTCATCGGAGTTAATCAATCCAAAAGTTAAAGCAGCCATTGATTATGGCGATGCCATTCATACACAAATCATTAATGACGTTGCTATTGCATGTGCTTACGCCATCATGAATCATAAGGATGTCTTGGATGCAGCTTTGCCAATTGTAAAAGGGTATCATTCTACATACCCTTTAGAAGAACAGGAATTAGAGCATTTATACGATGCCATTGCAATGCGATTGATTATCTCAGTTACAAAATCTGCTATCAATAAAATCAAAGAGCCTGATAACAAATACCTTTTAATTAGCGAAAAGCCTGCTTGGGAAGTTCTTAAAAAATGGTTTAAAATTAGTCCAGATTTTGCTCATTATTCCTTTAGAGCAGCTTGTGAGTTTGAAGCACACCCAAATCAAACAAAATTTGAAACTTGGGCAAAAACTCAAGAATTTTCATTAGAAACTTTATTCCCAACAATCAATAAAACCGAAGCGCGTCATTTAGATTTAAGTGTTTCTAGTACATGGATTGGACATCAAAAAGATTTTAATGACTTAGATTTTTTCCAATTCAAAATTGATAAACTTCAAAAAGAACATCCTAATAAAATTATCTCTGGAGGTTATTTAGAACCACGTTCCATTTACACTTCGGATTCTTATGATAAAATTGGCAATTACGGTCGCGAAAGTAGAACTATTCATTTAGGCGTAGATTTCTGGCTACCAGCACACACACCTGTACATGCACTTTTTGATGGTGAAGTGGTTTGTGCTATCAATGATTCTGGTAACAAAGAATATGGCGGCTTAGTCATTTTAAAACACAAAGCTGAAGCCTTTGAATTCTTTACACTTTATGGTCACAATACGGTTGAAAGCGCGACCAAACACAGCATTGGAGATTGTATTAAAAAAGGTGAAAAAGTAGCAGAATTAGCCAGCTATCCAGAGAATGGGAATTGGGCACCACATCTACATTTTCAAATTATGTTGTCAATGCTAGATTACACCATAGATTTCCCTGGAGTGGCTTACTACAGTCAACAGAACGTATGGAAAAGTCTGTGTCC
Organism: Winogradskyella sp.; assembly: GCF_025210595.1. Classification (GTDB taxonomy): domain Bacteria; phylum Bacteroidota; class Bacteroidia; order Flavobacteriales; family Flavobacteriaceae; genus Winogradskyella. The sequence goes on along the minus strand of NZ_JAOARH010000079.1, from coordinate 13,077 downwards.
AGACCCTAATTTATTGTTCAAACTTGAAACACTTCAACCTTCAAATACAACTACAAACCAAGAGCTTATTTCCTATCGCAAACAGCATTTAGGCAAAAGTTTAAGCTTGCAATACAAAGTACCTATTAAAATGGTTCGTGGTGCAGGTCAATATTTAGTAGATCAATTTGGGAGACAATATTTAGACACCGTCAATAATGTGGCTCATGTTGGACATGAACACCCAAAGGTTGTTGAAGCTGGCCAGCAGCAAATGGCACTTATAAATACCAATTCGCGCTACTTGCATGACAATATAAACGAATTAGCTAAAGAGCTGATTGAAACGTTGCCGCCAGAATTGAACGTATTACACTTTGTAAATTCAGGAAGCGAAGCCAATGAGCTTGCCATAAGAATGGTAAAAGCTAATACAGGACAACGCGACATTATAGCTAGTGAAGTTGGTTACCACGGAAATGCGAATATGTGTATTGATATATCCTCTTATAAATTTGATGGCAAAGGCGGAAAAGGAGCACCAGAACACACACAGATATTTCCATTACCTGATGCCTTTAGAGGAAAATATCGAGGCGAAAACACTGGAATAAAATATGCTGAAGAAGTTCAAAAATGTATTGACAATATTCATGATAAAGGTCGTGGTGTTGGTGCTTTTATTATAGAACCTATTATTAGCTGTGGTGGACAAATTGAATTACCAGAAGGGTTTCTTGCCAAAGCCTATGAATATACGCGAAACGCTGGCGGACTTTGTATTTCAGATGAAGTTCAGGTTGGTTGTGGACGTGTTGGAAAAACATTTTGGGGATTCCAATTACACAATGTTATTCCAGACATCGTAACTATTGGAAAACCATTAGGTAATGGACACCCATTAGCAGCAGTAGCTTGTACGCAAGAAGTTGCAGATAAGTTTGCCAATGGTATGGAATATTTCAACACTTTTGGAGGTAATCCTGTGTCTTGTGCTATAGGAACCGAAGTATTACGAATCGTTAAACGCGAAAAACTACAACAAAACGCATTAGATGTTGGTGAGTTTTTAAAAGCTGAACTAACAAAACTTTCTAAGAAGTTTCCAATTATTGGAGATGTACGTGGTCAAGGCTTGTTTTTAGGAATTGAGCTCGTAGACACCAACATGAATCCACTAGCTAAACAAACCGATTATCTCGCAAATAGAATGAAAGATCATGGTATTTTAATGAGTACTGATGGTCCAGATTATAACGTCCTAAAAATTAAACCACCTATTGTGTTTACAAAAGATAATGCTGAAGAATTGATTTTTTATTTAACCAAAATTTTGAAAGAAGATTTTATGACATCTCGATACGATTTTGATTAAAATCCAAAATCACTCGATGTGACAAATTCTGTCAGTTCGAGTGATTCGCTAAAAGCGAATTGTATCGAGAACTAATATAACAGAATGAAAAAATTACTATTAATACCAATCATTTTATGCATCATTTCATGCAAACAAGAACTGCTTACCGAAGTTCCTGAACAAACGTTTCATTACAATCACGAAATCTTTGAAGATAATCGTTTAGAGCCTAGATCCTCTTTTTTTGCATTTGAGAATCAAACACTTTCAGAAAAAGAGAACTCAAAACGTTTTCTAAGTTTAAATGGCGATTGGAAGTTTCATTGGGTAAAAAACCCAAATGAAAGACCTAAAGATTTTCATCACATCGCTTATGATGATAGCGATTGGAATTCTATTAAAGTTCCAGGGAATTGGGAAACACAAGGTTTTGGAAAACCTATTTATTTAGATGAGCGTTATCCATTTACTACTAAATGGCCAAATGTGCCGCAAGACTATAACCCAGTTGGCACCTATAGAAAAATCATTACACTAGATAAAAATTTTCTATCTGAAGATGTTATCCTTCATTTTGAAGCCATTAAAGCTGTATATATCTATATCAATGGTGAATATATTGGTTATTCTCAAGGCAATAAAACCTCTGCCGAATTCAATATTACCACCTATTTGAATGAAGGTGAAAATCTGATTGCATTACAAATGTATCGTTGGACTGATGCCAGCTATTTAGAAAGTCAAGATATGCTACGCATGAGTGGTATTGAACGTGAGGTATATTTATATACACGTCCCAAAGTATTTATTGAAAATATCTATGCCAATACTAATTTAAGTGACGATTACAAAAACGGAATTTTCAAAGGGCAAATTAGTATTAACAATACGTCATCAGAACTTGTAAAAAAAGATATTACACTAGAACTTATAGACGACAATCAATCGCTTTTTAAGACCAATCAAACCATTGAGTTAAAACCTGAAAGTATATCGAATTTCAATCCAGAAACTATCATAGAAAACATCAAATCTTGGAGTACCGAAACGCCAAATCTTTATACTTTAAAAATCAATCTTAATGATGAACAGTACATCAACAAACTGATAGGTTTTAAACGTGTAGAAATTAAAAATTCTCAAGTACTCATTAATGGTAAGCCCATTTATATTCGTGGTGTAGATCGTCATGAAACAGATCCTTTTACAGGGCATGTAGTTACCAAAGCAACCATGCTCAAAGACATTCAGTTAATGAAACAAAACAATATTAATGCAGTACGTTCTGCGCATTATCCAAACAATACCTATTGGTTAGATTTATGTGATAAATATGGACTGTATGTTGTTGACGAAGCTAACATTGAAAGTCATCCCTTAGCCATTTCAGAAGACACACAACTGGGTAATGAAATGTCTTGGTTACTAGCGCATCTAGAACGCACTAAGCATATGTATTATCGTGATAGAAATCATCCATCAATATATTCATGGTCTTTAGGAAATGAAGCTGGAGAAGGTGACATATTCAGAAACACTTACAAATGGCTAAAGGAACAAGACAACAATCGTATTGTACAATATGAACCTGCTTATAAAGAAGACTACACAGATATTTATTGTCCAATGTATCCAAAACCTGAATACTTAATTAAACATGGACAATCCAATTCTGACAAACCTTCAATTATGATTGAGTATGCGCATGCCATGGGAAATAGCGTTGGGAATCTTCAAGATTATTGGGATATTATAGAAACCTATGACAATCTTCAAGGTGGTTATATTTGGGATTGGGTCGATCAATCTTTAGAATATAAAGACGAAAACGGAAAACCTTACCTAGCTTATGGTCATGATTACCACCCAGATTTACCAACAGATGGTAACTTCTTAAACAATGGTTTGGTGGATCCTTATCGCAATCCTCACCCACATTTATCTGAAGTCAAAAAAGTATATGAGCCTGTTCAGTTTAACTATCTAGGAAACGGAAATATCGAAATTGAAAACAAAAATTTCTTCACCAACCTAACAGACAAAACGCTTTCAATAAAATTAATTGCAAATGGAAAAACACATGAATTAACATCGAATATTGAATTAGATATTGCACCTCGAAGTAAATCCACAATTAAAGTCCCTGAAATTCCAGATATGTTCATTCCTGAAAGCGAATATATTCTTGAAGTTAGTTTGCTTCAAAAAGACGCCAATAATTTAATCCCGAAAGATCATGAAATTGCTTGGGATCAATTTGTACTTCAAAAATCAAACATTATTAATTCTACTGAATCAGGTAATCCTTTACAAATCGTTGAAGGTGAAAATATTCAAATTAAAAATGACATCATTGATCTGAAAATTAACTCAAAAACAGGCGAAATTATGTCTTGGTTTCATCAAGGAAACGAAGTCACAAACCAGCCTATTAAACCTAATTTTTGGAGACCACCAACAGACAATGACCTCGGAAATGGTATGCCAAAATGGGCTAAAACTTGGCAAGATGCTAGCTATCATTATGAAGCTAGCTTAATTGAAAAGCCTAAAGATAACAATGGCTTAGCGCAATTTAGCATTAATTATAAATTACCGCAAAATGCGACTGAAGTTCGTAGTGATTTCGCAATAAACACGAATGGTACACTTTCGGTAACGCTAACTGTAAAACCTAGAGATACACAATTACCAAACATCCCACGTATTGGCATGTATATGACTTTATCAAATACATTTGATGATGTAAGTTGGTATGGTAAAGGTCCTAACGAGAGCTATTGGGATAGAAAAACTGGGCAAAAAACAGGATTATATTCTGGAAATATCAGCGACCAATTTCATCGTTATTCACGTCCGCAAGAAACCGGAAATAAAACAGATGTACGTTGGATTACAATTTCAAATAAAGCTCTTAAACTTAAGGCTTCAAGTACCGATTTACTAAATTCTAGTGTATGGCCTTTTGCTATGACCGAATTGGATTTTAGTAATGAAGAAGGAGGTCAATCTGCTTCAGGATTAGTACCAGTAACCAAAAAACATGGTGCAGATATAAAAACAGGAGACCTCGTGCAATGGAATATCGATTACCTTCAAATGGGAGTTGGAGGTGACACCTCTTGGGGACGACTAGTGCATCCTGAATATACCATTCCAACAGACAAAGCCTATAGTTACAATTTTACAATTCAACCAACACTTAAGAACTAATGCAAATACTTACTTTTATCCTATTTACACTTTGTGTAGCGTTCATTTCTTATTGGAAAACCAGAAAAACTGACGAGTCTAGCCACGATGGTTATTTTCTTGGAGGACGAAGTTTAACAGGCGTAGTTATTGCAGGTTCACTATTACTTACCAACCTCTCAACCGAACAAATTGTTGGACTTAATGGCGCAGCTTTTAAAGATGGTATTTTAGTTATGGCATGGGAAACCCTTGCAGCTATAGCTATGGTAGTTACCGCAGTATTTTTATTGCCACGTTACTTAAAAGGTGGTATAACAACAGTACCTCAATTTTTAGAACAGCGTTATGATAGAACTACAAAAACCTTCACCTCAGCACTTTTTTTAAGTGGCTATGCTATTGTATTATTACCTATTGTATTATACTCTGGTGCTTTGGCATTAAGTAACATGTTTGACATCCCAGAACTGTTAGGTGTATCAAAATCTACTGCACTTTGGATAACAGTTTGGAGTATTGGAATTGTTGGTTCTATATATGCTATTTTTGGAGGTTTAAAAGCGGTTGCTATTTCAGATACTATCAATGCTATAGGATTACTTATTGGTGGTATGTTAATTCCAATTTTTGGACTTATGGCCATTGGAGACGGAAGTGTTACTGAAGGGTTTTCGACATTGATCACTGAAAATCCTGAAAAATTCAAATCATTAGGTGATCCAAAATCATCCATTCCATGGGAAACTATTTTTACAGGAATGATGCTCGTACAATTGTTTTATTGGGGAACCAATCAAGCCATTATTCAACGTGCTTTGGGTGCTAAAAACTTAAAAGAAGGGCAAAAAGGTTTATTATTAGCGTCGTTTATAAAAATACTTGGACCATTAATCGTTGTACTTCCAGGAGTTATTGCTTACCATATGTTTGGAGGGCAACTAGACAATCCAGATGAGGCTTACCCTATGCTCGTAGAGCGTGTATTGCCAGATGCTTGGTTAGGTTTCTTTGCAGCTGTGCTTTTTGGAGCTATTTTAAGTTCATTTAACTCTGCTCTTAATAGTTCGGTTACCTTATTTGGTGTTGACATTTACAAATCGCATTTCAACAAAAATGCAGACGAAAAGCAAGTCGTTAAAACTGGAAAAAACTTTGGAATTATTTTAGCCATAATCTCTATGTGTATTGCACCACTTATCGCTAATGCACCAGATGGTTTATTTGGTTATTTACAAGAAGTCAATGGTTGTTATAGCATTCCTATCTTAACCATCATTGTAGTAGGCTATCTCACAAAACACGTTCCTGCCATCGCAGCAAAAATTGCTATTCTTTCAGGAGTTGCACTTTATAGTATTAGTCAATTTATTCTGAAGCCATTTGTGTTTGGTAATGATAACTATCCACATTTTTTACATATTATGGCTATACTATTTGTGATTAACGTTATAATAATGTTGCTTATAGGAAAAGCAAAACCAAGACTAACTGCTTATCAACAAGAGTATACTAATCAAGTAAATATTGCTGCTTGGAAGTATACCAAAATAGTTGGTGTTTTAGTCTGTATAATTGTACTAGTTATTTATGTCTATTTCATGTAGCTAACTTATAGCTATATGTTATAACCAAAAGGGTCTTCGATAGTGTGCATTGGCTTAGTAAACCATTTTGGGCCTTCAGCAGTCATGTATATATGATCTTCATGACGAATTCCAAATTTGTTAGGTACACAAATCATAGGTTCATTGCTAAAGGTCATGCCTTCTTTTAAAACTGTATTGTTGTTTCTAACTATATATGGCCATTCGTGAATATCTAAACCAATACCATGACCTGTACGATGAGGTAAGCCAGGAAGTTCATAATCACCACTTAGACTATAAGATTTTAGAACTTTCCTTGAGGCATCATCAACTGAGCCACATGAAGCACCTAGTTTTGCAGCTTCAAAAGCAGCTTGTTGTGTTTCTTTTTCAATATTCTAAATACGACGTTGTTCATCAGTTGATTCTCCATATACGTAAGTTCGGGTAATATCTGAAATATAATCGTGAATAATACATCCTGTGTCTATAAGTACGACTTCTCCTTCTTCTAAATTTTTAGGTGCTTTTACACCATGCGGAAATGAGGAATCTACTCCAAATAATACAATACAAAAATAAGATCCTGATGAAGCTCCGTAACGTTTATGCGCTTCGTTTATAAAATTAGTAACTTCTTGTGCGCTAATTCCTGGTCGTAATATTCTAGCAGCCGCTTTTTGAACGTCTAAAGTAATGTTCATAGCGTGTTGCATGATTGCAATTTCAGCTTTAGATTTAATCATTCTACAACCTGCAATTATAGGTTTGGCGTCTACTAAATTTAGTGCTGTATTTACTAATTGAATACCGTTGCTAATAAAAAAAGGTGTTGCTTCATCTATAGACACATTACCTTCAGAAATGCCTTTATCCGCAATTAAATTGCAAAACAATTGATACGGACTCTCATGTTCTTCCCAACATTTCACCTCACCATCAATTAGCATAAAGTCTAAAATAGTACCTTCTTCAAATTTAGGAGTGATATATTCTAATGTTCCATCAGTAAATAAAATAGCGCCAACCATACGTTCGCTAGAGTTCCAACGCATTCCTGTAAAATAAAACAAATTGGTTCCTGCGTGCAGATATATTGCCTTTACATTGTGTTTTAGCATTAATGTTGTGGCGTGCTGCATACGTTTTGCAAATTCTTCTTTTTGAATTGGTTTTACCAAATGTGCTGTTGGTCGTATGGCAGCTAATTCTGCTTCGATGGTAGATCCTCCTATTCCTATCATTTTATATTGATTTACATTTGTTGGCTAACCACTTTTGTTCGTTGTCGTTTAATTGTGGTTTTAATTTGTTAAAAACCATTTCGTTGTAGTTGTTTAACCAAGTTTTTTCAGTAGATGTCAATAATTCTTCTGAAACTAATTGTGTGTCTATGTAGCATAATGTTATTGGTGTAAAACCCAAAAATGTACCGAAAGGTGTTGTTTTAATTGCTTTTGAAACAACTACGTTTTCGGTTCTAATTCCAAATTCATTAGTTACATAGCATCCAGGTTCTATGGTTGTAAATTGGTTAGGTAAGTGTGGTGTGGTTCCTCTCTCTGTGGTTCCGCTAGTTGCAAATCCTTGAGCTGGTTCGTGTACCATACCAAAACTACCAATGCCATGTCCTGTGCCATGTGGATAGTTGAGACCTGAATTCCACATATGCATTCGTGCTAAAGTATCTAATTGTGTTCCTGTAGTACCTTGTGGAAATTGTTGTGTTTCTAACTGAATGTAACCTTTTAAAACTGAAGTATAAGCCGTTTTAATGGTTTTTGATGGTGTGCCTCCCAACCAAATTGTACGTGTAATATCTGTAGTGCCATTACGATATTGCGCACCACTATCAATGAGTAAGATACCTTCGTTCTTAACCATGGCAGAACCTTCTTTTGCTGCTGTATAGTGAATAATGGCTCCATTACCTTTATAGCCAACAATGGCGGCAAACGACTCACCTGTGTAATACTCTTGTTGCGCTCTAAAACTATTGAGTTTACGACCAATTTCATATTCTGAAATTTCACGTTTTTCTAATTCATTTTCTAGCCAAATAAAGAATTTTGTTAAGGCTACACCATCTTTATGCATGCAGTTAATTGCGCCTTCAATTTCTGTCTCATTTTTAATTGCTTTTAGTTTTTTTACTAATGATTTTTGATATATAAATGTTGCCTTTGTAGCATTGTATGTTGCATAATTTAAGGATGAAGGATCTGTGATTATGACACTTTCTGAAGCTACTCTTTCCATTTCAGAAACCATTTTGTCGTAATCTATTATTTCAACATTTAATTTTGAAAATGCTTCTATTGCAGTACTTGATAAACGTTCTTTTTTACAAAATAAAAGTGTTTTATCAATGCCAACTAATGCATAGGCTGTAACTAATGGTGTAAAATCTACATCGCGAGAACGAATGTTAAACAGCCAAGCAATTTCATCTAACGCCGAAAATAAATAGTAATTAGCTTTTTGCGTAGAAATTGTATGCTTAACTTTTTTTAATTTAGAAGCTGTTGTTTCACCACTAAATTCTAGAGGATGTGTGTCTATAGTTTCATTTGGTAATGAAGGTCTATTGGTCCATACAGCATCTGCAAAATCGGGTTGGTTTTTAACCTGAATGTGTTTCGCTTTAGCATGTGTATTAATAAGGTCTATTTGCGATTTTGAAAACTGAAAGTAATTTACTCCAATAGTTGTGCCTTCTGGTAATAAATCGCAAAGCCATTTTACATGCTCTGGTGCATGCGGAATAGTTTGCTTGCATAATTGTACTTCGGTATTGGCACATTCGTCTTCAAACTGAAGAAAATATCGTGAGTCTGTCCAAAGTGCTGCAATATCTTGTGTTATGACTAAAGTTCCTGCAGAGCCTGTAAAACCTGAAAAATATTCTCTTAGTTTCCAGTGTCCAGAAACGTATTCGGATTGATGAGGATCTGTTGATGGAATTATAAATGCATCGACATTTTGTGTCTTCATTTGGGCACGTAATGCAACTAATCGTTCTGCTATCATAGTTAAAATTTTCTATCAGGATTATAGGCTTCCAAATGTAATGAAGGTTTTTGATTAGATATGATTTCAGTTACTAATTTTCCCGTAGCAGGACCCAAGCTCCAACCCATCATTGCATGACCTGTAGCAATGGTTAAGTTATTGTATTTTGAAGGTTTTCCGATGTATGGTAATCCGTCTGGTGAGCAAGGTCTTAATCCACAATCTGCTTGTTGTTTTTCTTCTTCGGTAATTTTAATATTTGGATAGTAAGCTTTTGCAGCTTTTGTAATTGCATTAACGCGAACAGGATTTATGTTGTGATTAATACCTCCAATTTCCATAGTGCCAGCAAAACGTGTAAAACCTTCCATAGGAGTTACAGCTACTTTAGCTTCGCAAAGGATTGTAGGTATACTAATACCTGTTTTAGACTTATGATTTATTCTATAACCTTTTCCTGCTTGCACAGGAATGTTCAACGCTAGTTTTTTTGCTAGATCTTGAGACCAAGAACCAGTAGCAATAACCACTTCGTCTGTTATAAAAGATTGTTTGTTTGTGGTTATTTTTGAAATAGAATTGTTGTTTTGCTCAAAAGAGGTAACTTCTTCATTGGTGTAAAACGTAACGTCCTTACCTTTTAAATACGCAACCATTTGAGATATAAAGTTAGAAGGTGTCATGTGTGCGTCAGAATCAAAATACACAGCTCCTTTTATATCTAAATTAGCATTAGGTTCTAATTGTGTGACTTCGGCTTTGGTTAAGTTTTTTACATTTAGACCTTCTTTAATAGCTCGTTTGCCAACATGCCATTCTTCTTCACCAACCTTATCTGTTTTGTAGGCCATTAATAAACCTTTTCGCTCGTAGTGAAAATTAAAATCTGAACTCAATTTTAGATCTTCATACAATTCTCTACTAAATAAATTGATATCTAAAATTGGCTTTATGGCTTTTTCTACTTTAGCTTTTGTTGCCGATTTTTTAAAAGCCCAAGCCCATTTCATAAAATCTAAATCGATCCTTGGTTTTACGTAAAACGGACTTTCAGTATTAAACATCCACTTGATGCCTTTGGTAATCATTCCTGGTGCTGCTAACGAAATAATGTGACTAGGTGTAATGTATCCTGCATTTACATGAGATGCACCAGCATTCATGTTACCTTGGTCGATAACAGTAACTTTATGGCCTTCTTTTTGAAGGTAATAAGCGGAGCATAAACCAATGATACCTCCGCCTATGATAATAACTTTTTTATGCATTGTTAAATCACTTGAAATCCATGCGCATATGGATCATCTTCATCATCAATAATAATATTGTTATATCCATAAACTTTTGCCCAACCTTGAATACTAGGTACAATAGCCGTTTTTCCGTCTAAAGTAGTTTCTTCTTCTATGCGACCAATGAATTTTGAACCAATAAAACTCTCATGTACAAAATCTTCCCCTTTTTTCAATTGGCCTTTAGCATGTAATTGTGCTATTCTTGCTGAGGTTCCTGTTCCGCAAGGACTTCTATCTATGGCTTTATCGCCATAAAACACGGCATTTCTTCCAGAAGAGCTTGGGTCTATAGGGTTACCAGTCCAAAGCATATGACTGACATCTCTGATAGTATCATTTTCTGGATGGATAAAATAGTCTGGATATTTCTCATTAATCTTTCGGCGCGCTTCTTGAGAAAAACGAATGATCTCAGAGGCTGTGTATTTGTGGATACCTTCAAAATTAGACTGCGGATCTACAATAGCATAATAATTCCCTCCATAAGACACATCAAATGTAATCAATCCAAGGTCATCCAATTCTATGGTTAATCCTTCAGCAGCTAGGTAACTCTTTACATTGGTTAGTCTTACCCAATCTACTTTTTTTCCTGTTTGTTGGTATTCTATTTCCACCAATCCTGCAGGTGCTTCCATTTTTATTTTCCCTGGTATTTTTGGCGTAACTAAACCTTCTTCTATAGCTATCGTTATGGTTCCTATAGTTCCATGTCCACACATAGGTAAGCAACCTGAAGTTTCAATAAATAGGATTCCAAAATCATTATTAGGATCATGCGGTGGATATAAAATAGAACCACTCATCATATCATGACCTCGTGGTTCAAACATTAGTCCTTTTCTAATCCAATCATATTCTTTTAAAAAGTGCTGGCGTTTTTCGCTCATATTAGCACCTTTTAGATTTGGACCACCTCCAGCTACTACTCTTACTGGATTTCCGCAGGTATGTGCATCTACACAAAAAAAAGTTTTTCTCATAATATTCAATGATTTAATGAAACATTAGCTCATTGACTTAAAGCGTTTGTTTTGTAGCTACGCCATTTATGGTTCTTACAATACCTAAAGGATTTTCATTCTTTAATTCATCTGGCAATAATTCATTTGGCCAAGATTGAAAACTAAATGGTCTTACAAATCGTTTGATAGAATTTACACCAACCGCTGTGAATCTACTATCTGTTGTTGCTGGATAAGGTCCTCCATGTTGCATAGATGGACACACTTCTACTCCTGTTGGAACACCGTTAAAAATAATACGTCCAACTCTGTTTTGTAATGCTGAAACCACTTTTGGATGGTTACTAATTTCGTTAGCGTCTGAAATAATCGTTCCTGTTAACTGTCCTTCTAATTTTGAAATTACAGTTTCTAATTGTGCTTCATTTTCACATTGTACTACTAATGAAAATGGTCCAAACACCTCATGGTGTAATGTTGGATTATTCAAAAATGTTTCCCCTTCAACAGTGGTTACCACTTGACGTGCATGATTTGGTTTTACATCTGAAGCATAACTTGCTAAGACCTCTATACCATTTTGCGCTAAAGCATTAGCTTTATTAGATTCATAAGCACCAGCAATATTTGGATGCAACATACATGATGGTTCAACTTTTACAATCTCTTCAGCTAAAGTTTGAACAAAACGACCCAAACCTTCTGATTTTACACCAAGAATTAATCCTGGGTTTGTACAAAATTGCCCTGTTCCTAATGTAATTGAACCTGCATAGGTTTTTGCTAAATCTTCAGCTCTGTTGTTTAATGCATTTGGTAACATTACTACTGGATTGATACTTCCCATTTCTGCAAATACAGGGATTGGTTCTTCGCGTTGTGCTGCTAAATCATATAAAGCACGTCCTCCTCTTATACTTCCAGTAAATCCAACCGCTTTTACATTTGGGTTCAATACCAATTGTTGTCCTACTTCAATACCGCTACTGTTTAAGTTTGAAAACACACCATTTGGCATACCTGTTTTCTCTGCGGCTTTAATCACTGCTCCAGCAACCATTTCTCCTGTTGCTGCATGCATAGGATGCGATTTTACAATCACTGGACATCCAGCAGCTAATGCAGCAGCTGTATCTCCTCCAGCTGTAGAGAATGCTAATGGAAAATTAGAAGCTCCAAAAACCACAACTGGTCCTAGAGCAATATTCATTTTTCTTAAATCTACTTTTGGAATTGGTTCACGTTCTGGTTGGGCAGTATCAATTGAAGCTTCTACCCATTCACCAGCTTCTACATAATCAGCGAAGGCTCTTAATTGCCCTAAAGTTCTTCCTCGTTCTCCTTTGGCACGTCCATTTGGCAATCCACTTTCTGACTGATACACCTCTAAAAGTTCATCTCCTAAAGCTTCAATTTCTTCAGCAATTGCTCTTAAAAACGTTGCCTTTTGTGCACCTGAAGTTTTAGAATATGTTTTATAAGCTTCTGTTGCTAAGTTAGAAGCGGCTTCTACTTCTGCTACTGTTGCTTCTGTTAATTCCCATTGATTCTCTATGTTTAACAATGGATTGAACGTCTTAAAGGTTTTATCACCTTGAGCAGAAGTTTGATTTCCTATATAATTTTTTCCTGTGATCATGTTTTTATGCTTTTGAGTAATCTACAATTACGTGTGATTACGTTTTTCT
>NZ_JAOARH010000078.1 GCF_025210595.1 Winogradskyella sp. | reverse complement strand
CCTTTTCCCCATTTGCACTTACCCAGTTGAGATGTCAGCTCCTGCTCTTTACTAATATCAAAGGTGAGGTAAATGGTCATTTTAGATTTTCGTGGTGCAAAGCCTACATTAAACCATTCATATTCTTCTTTTCCGTTTTTTCTTTTGTACTTGTATTTACCAAAGCCAATAATAAAATAATCTCCCCAAATTTTGGGTTCGTAGCCTGTAATCTCAGACATTATTTTAATTAAGGTTTTACTATCGTTGCGTTTGGTATCGTTCTCAATACTTTCAATATAATCGGAAACATTTTTATTAGTTTCTTGTGTTGCTAGTGCTGCCATGACGCATTGTTTTTTGTTCACTTTAAATATAAAACAATTAGGCTATTTTTGCACTAAAAATCAACATCTATTGAAACTCAACACCTCTGAACTTAAAACGTTTTTAGACGAAAAAGTCCATCTCTATAACAATCCTAAATTTATTGAAAGCGACCCAATACAAGTACCACATCAGTTTTCTAAAAAAGAAGATATAGAAATTGCTGGTTTTTTAACCGCAACTATTGCTTGGGGAAATCGTAAGAGCATTATAAAAAATGCTAACAGAATGATGCAGTTTTTAGATCATTCTCCTTATGAGTTTATAACACAGCACAAAACCACAGATTTAGAGCGTTTACAACCTTTTGTACATCGTACATTTAATGGTAATGACTTTATACAATTTATTAAAAGCTTACAGCATATTTATAAAGCACATAATGGCTTAGAGGCTGTTTTTACTCAACATGCAAGGCCAGGTTCGTTGCAAAAAAGCATCCATGAGTTTAAAAACGTTTTTTTTGAAATTCCACATTTAGAACGTAGCAAAAAACATGTGAGCGATCCTTTAAAAAAATCGGCAGCCAAGCGTATTAATATGTATTTGCGTTGGATGGTACGTAACGATAATGCTGATGTTGATTTTGGCATTTGGAAAAACCTCTCCCCTTCTCAACTAAGTTGTCCTTTAGATGTTCACTCTGGTAATGTAGCTCGTAAATTAGGCTTACTAAACCGAAAACAAAATGATGCTAAGGCTTTAGCAGAATTAGATAATAATTTGCGTCAACTAGATCCAAATGATCCTGTAAAGTATGATTTTGCCTTATTTGGTTTAGGTGTTTTTGAAGGGTTTTAAATTCCTGCTTTCGCAGGAATTTCTATGTCTAAATCATCAATCTTAAAGTTATGAATTCTGGCAGATCATTCAGTATCGTAAAAAGATGTAATAGATTCTGAAACGAGTTTAGAATGACAAAGCAACACTAAAAAAGGCTCCCATATTTGGAAACCTTTTTTAGTATTATGAGATTCCTACTTTCTCAGGAATGTGCGCGTGTTATCCTTTTAACCAAGCAGCTCTTGTTGCTTTTTGTGCTTCAGTAGCATTCTCATCTTCTACTAAAGATTTGCTTTTAGCAGTAGCTTTTTCTAAAGTTCCTTTTAAAGCAATTACCTCTCCATCTCGCTCTATATCTAAGCTAAACTCTTGGCCTTCTTGCCATCCAAACATTCCACCAATAACTTGTTGTGCATTTTCAAGCGTTAGATCTTTTCCGTTTACCTTTTTAATTATATCACCTGCTTGCACACCTTGAGATGCCCAGAAAGAATTTTTCAATGCCATTGGCGAAAAGAAAATACCTTTATTTGGGTCACCATCAAAAATAATATTTTGTCCTCCTGCAAAAATATAGTTGGTTGGCACTTCTGTTTCTCCCATCTTTAAACCTACCATTTCAAAGAACTCATTATAATTAATTGGCACATCACCTACAACATGTGTGTTTAAGAAATCACCTATACTTGGGTAAGTCATCTCTATAATTTCTGCAATAATTTTGTCATCATCAAAAGGTTTGTCTTTTCCGTATTTAACAGACAATTCTTTCATTAAAGACAACATACTTCTATTACCATTACTTTCTTTTCGCATTAAAATATCAATACACATACCTATTAATGCTCCTTTCATATAAACATTGTAGTAATTGTGTGCATATGGCTCCTCTAATACGTTTTCACTCATCACAGTAAAACTCATTGCATCATCTAAGTTTTTAGATGTTGCTATTTTACCCATCATAGTGTTATAAAAATCTTTAGGCTCTACTAAACCTTCATATACCTGGAAGTGTTGTGCAAAATATTCCGTTACACCTTCGTACATCCACAAATGCTTAGAGAATGTTGGTTGGTTATAATCAAAATAGTGTACATCTTCAGAATGCACTGATAGTGGTGTTACAATATGAAAAAACTCATGCGCAACTACATCTATAATTGATGCTGCTAAACCTTCTTTACTAGACGATTCTGGTAAAACAACCACAGTAGATGTGTGATGTTCTAAAGCTCCCATTCCCTTTGGCGCAGTATCTGAACCATCGGATAAATACAAGTAAATATCGTAACGCTTTGTACTATTAATATCACCTAAATATTTCTTTTGAGCTTGCATCATCTTAAATACTGTCTCTTTTTGACTCGCAGCTGTATGCACTTTATTTGGTGAGTAAACGCTTAATACAATTTTAATATCACCAACCATAAACTCTTCTACGTCTAACTTACCATACATCATTGGATTGTCGGTAATCTCAAAATAACGCTGAGCGAAATAACTACTGGTAATAGACTTACCGTCTGCACTAGACTTCATACCTCTATCTTCTAAAGCAGAGGTTCTTACAAATGTTGCTGGTGCGGTAACATCTAAAGCATATTGGTTATTCTTCAACGAATCAAAATACCCAATAAAACCATGAAGATTTAGTACGTAATTATTCTCTTCTATGTTAGTACCAGCTGGCGAAAATGGGTTTTCTCCACCTATTCCACCTGTAGATTCAATATCAAACGTGTCATTAACATAGTACACTAACTTATCTAACTTTGTAGCATCTGCAATAGTCCAAGTATTTGTATCTACTTTAGTAACCTCAAGCGCGTTTCCATTATAATCTAAGGCTTTCATATCGTCTACATACTTCCCGAAATCACTAACAGAATATGTTCCTTGAATAATTCTTGGTATCCTGTAGGTCACTGTTTCTGTGGTAAAACGACCAGGATTTATAGTAACAGGCACTTTATCATCTACAACAGCCGTTAAATCTAAAGCGGTTTCAATAGGATTGTTTACCGCTAAATCATCTGCTTTTGGTTTAGCAGACCCACAGCCTACCATAATTACGCTTAAGCCAAGAATGGCTAAATAATTCTTCATGTTAAATTCAATTTTTACTCAATAATTGAGACTTAAATAATTCAAATACTGTTATGAATTATTGTGTTATTAATATAAATTTTCTCTGATTCCTAATTAAAGGCTGTTCACAAGACGCACAAAACTACAATCTGTTACGACTTAAAATCAAAAGGTTTTGTTAAATATATTTAATGTCTAAAAATCAAACTCCAAAGACTAAACCCCAAATAGCAAAGGTTAGATTTCAAAAAAACAAAACCTTAAACCTTAAATTTTAAACTTTGAATTTTAATATCTTTCCAACATGGTAAAAAATATTGTTAGTATTTTAATCCCTTTTAAGAACACAGAAGCTTTTATTTCTGAATGTGTAATGTCTATTGTAAATCAGACTTACACAGATTGGGAAGCCATTTTTGTTGACGACCATTCCGATGACACATCCTATGCTATTATTGAAGAATTCGCAAATAAAGACAATAGAATTAAGCTCTTTAAAAATAAAGGCAATGGCATCATTGAAGCTTTAAAGACTACTTTTAAAAACTCTAAAGGCAACTTTATTACTCGTATGGATAGCGATGATATTATGGCTACCAACAGACTTGAAGTTATGATAAATAGTCTTTTAGAACACGGCAAACAGCATCTTGCAGTTGGGCAAGTGAAGTATTTTAGAACAGATGGTCTTAGCGATGGTTATACACGTTATGAGCGTTGGATTAATACTCTAACTGAAACAGGAAATAATTATTCTGAAATCTACAAAGAATGTGTTATTCCTTCTCCTTGTTGGATGCTTCATCGTGATGATTTTATAGCTTGCGAAGGCTTTGAACCCAACCGCTATCCGGAAGATTATGATTTAACCTTTCGGTTTTACAAAGCTCAATATAAATGTATTCCTTGCAATGAAATACTACTCCATTGGCGTGATTACAGTACCAGAACCTCTAGAACACATGAGCATTACGCCATCAATTACTTTTTAGACATTAAGGTACATTACTTTTTAGAGCTAGACTATGACAAAAACCGACCACTGACTGTTTGGGGAGCTGGCAATAAGGGCAAAACTGTTGCTAAACTTTTAATTGAAAAGAACATTCCATTCCATTGGATATGCGATAATCAAAAAAAAATAGGTAAAGATATTTACGGTCAAAAACTATTAAATTTCACTTGTTTAGAACAGCTTAAAAATCCACAAAGCATTGTTACAGTTGCCAATGAAGAAGAACAGCTAGAGATTAAAAGTTATTTTAAAACACAAAGCATGAAATCTATGATTGATTATTTCTTTTTCTGTTAAAATTCTCAAAAGCAAAATGCCGTTATCTTTTTTCATTTTCTATATTTGAAGCTTAAGACCTATAAAGTTTTAAAATATAACAGGTCTATAAAATAAAAATGAATGCAGTTTAAACATCCCGAATTACTATACGCACTTTTTCTACTAATAGTTCCTATACTTATTCACCTATTTCAACTGCGTCGTTTTCAAAAAGTTAAATTCACTAATGTTAAGTTTCTTAAATCGGTTAAATTACAAACGCGTAAAAGTTCGCAGTTAAAAAAATGGCTGACTTTACTATCGCGTTTACTGCTTTTAGCCTGTGCTATTATAGCTTTTGCACAACCTTATATTCCGAATACCGAAGATTTTAATGAGTCGCAAGAAACTGTTATTTATTTAGACAATTCCTATAGTATGGAAGCTAAAGGTAAAAATGGTACATTGTTGAATGAAGCTATACAAGATGTTATAAACAGTTTACCAGAAGATGAAACTATTAGCTTATTTACCAACAATCAAACATATAGAAACACTACAGTTAAAGCTCTAAAAAACGATTTAATACAGCTAAAGCATTCTCCTACTCAACTTAATTATGATGCACTTTATTTAAAAGGAAAACAATTGTTTTCTAATGATGGTTCATCAACTAAAAATTTGGTTTTAGTGTCAGATTTTCAACAAAAAGGCAGTCCAATTACTTTTAAAGCAGATAGTACTGTAAACCTTAAACTGGTTCAGCCAAAATCTGCATTAATCAGTAATGTAAGTATAGATAGTGTTTACGTATCTAACACAACTGTTGAAACTTTAGATTTAGTCGTAAAACTATCTAACCAAGGAGAAGCCATAGATAATGTTACCATTTCATTGTTTAATGACGATACGTTATTAGCAAAAAGTGCTGTAGAAATTAACGATACAGCAGAAACCACATTCACTATTCCAAACAACATCGTGGTTAATGGGAAACTTGTTATAGATGATTTAGGCTTACAATACGATAATACGTTTTATTTTAACCTTAATAGCAAACCAAAGATTAAGGTTTTATCTATAAACGAAAACACTGAAGACAATTTCTTAAATCGTATTTACACTGAAGATGAATTTGACTATCAATCTTATAAGCTCAACGCATTAAATTTTAATCTTATTCCAGATCAGAATTTAATTGTTTTAAACGAGTTAGAAAGCATTTCTGATGCCTTAATTACAGCATTAAAAATGTTTAAAAATGACGGCGGAAGTATATTAACCATTCCATCAAATAAATCTACAAAAAATACTTACAATCAATTATTTACAGAAATAAAAATTTCACTTTTCACTCTAAAAAACAATACTAACAAACGAATAACAAGTATTAATTACAACCATCCGCTTTTGGCAAATGCTTTTTATTCTAAAGTGAGTAATTTTCAATATCCAAAAGTAGAAAATGCGTTCCGTTTTTCTTCAAACTCTAATAGTGTATTATCTTTTGAAGATGGTTCTAGTTTTTTAATTGGTAACTCTGGAAGCTATGTGTTTTCTTCTGCTTTAAATGAAGATAATTCTAACTTTAAAAATTCACCTTTAATAGTCCCAGTTTTATATAATTTAGGTAAGCAAAGCCTAAAGCTATCGCAACTCTACTACTCTATTGGTAAACCTAATACTATTGCGGTAAATGCTATCTTAAGTCAAGATGATATTTTAACTTTAAGTTCTGGTAAAACTTCTGTAATTCCACTTCAAAAAACCTATAGTAAATCTGTGGTTTTAGAAACTAATGATTACCCAAACACTGCTGGTATTCTTAATGTGAAAAATAAATCTGAGTTTCTACAAAACTTAAGCTTTAATTATAACAGAAAAGAAAGCAATCTTAATTACCATGACATACAATCCGTTACAGATATTTCTGTTAATAACAGCTTAGCTTCAACCATTAATGACATAAAAAGTAGCACAACTATTAATGCACTATGGAAATGGTTTGTTATTTTTGCGCTAGTATTTCTAATTATAGAAATACTTCTACTAAAATACCTTAAATGAACGCACTCATAAAATCTGCCACTATCGTTGATTCTAAAAGTGATTTTCACAACGAAACGGTTGATATTTTAATTGAAAAAGGTCGAATTTCTAAGATCTCAAAGCGCATTTCAAATCCTAATAATTACAAAGAAATTAAACTAGATAACCTCCATGTTTCCCAAGGTTGGTTTGATAGTAGTGTTTCTTTTGGTGAACCAGGTTACGAAGAACGCGAAACAATAGCAAACGGATTAAAAACAGCAGCACAATCTGGTTTTACAGCTGTGGCTTTAAATGCAAACTCCAATCCTGTGATTGACAGTTATCCAGATATAACTTTTGTGAAATCTAAAGCCCAGAATAATGCGACAAGCCTCTATCCTATTGGCGCATTAACCCATGCTAGCAATAGTACAGATTTAGCAGAGCTATTTGATATGAAAAATGCTGGAGCTATAGCATTTTACGACTATCAAAAACCTATTTCTAACCCTAATCTATTGAAAATAGCATTGCAATATGCTAGTAATTTTGATGCCTTGGTATGCTCTTTTCCGCAAGAGTCTAAGATTTCAGGATTAGGTGTTGCTAACGAAAACATTAATAGCACTAGATTAGGACTAAAGGGTAATCCTGCTTTGGCTGAAGAATTACAAGTTGCTAGAGATTTATTCTTATTAGAATATACTGAAGGAAAGCTACACATTCCAACAATTTCTACAGCAAAATCTGTGGAACTTATAAGACAAGCAAAAGCAAAAAAACTAAATGTAACCTGTAGTGTTGCTATTCATAATTTAGTACTTACAGACGATAGCCTCATTGGTTTTGACACACGATATAAAGTATTACCACCATTAAGAACTCAAAAAGATTGTGATGCTCTAATTGAAGGTTTAAAAGATGGCACTATAGATATGGTAACTACAGACCACAATCCTATAGATATTGAAGATAAAAAAGTAGAGTTTGATTTTGCTAAATACGGTACT
>NZ_JAOARH010000077.1 GCF_025210595.1 Winogradskyella sp. | reverse complement strand
ATGATTTATGTAAGTCTTTTACCTCTATCATTAGCCTAATAATAAACTGGTTAATAAAAAGTTTAATAGTATAATGACAACACTTGTCCAAACAAAAGATGTTGTACTGGCTTTACCAACTTCTAATGCGCCACCTTTCATGAAATACCCATAAAAAGAAGGAATAGTTGCTAATATAAATGCAAATACCATGGTTTTAATAAAAGCATAAGCCATATGAAAAGGTATAAAATCGTTTTGCACACCTTCAATGTAATCCTCTAAAGTACCATAGCCACCATAAACACAAGCAACTAAACCACCTAAAATGCCTAAAAACATAGCGATAGAAATCACAAAAGGATAAAGCGTAAGTGCAATAAATTTAGGGAACACTAAATAATTAATAGCATTAATACCCATTACTTCTAGAGCATCTATTTGCTCAGTAACACGCATAGTACCAATACTAGAGGTTATAAACGACCCAACTTTACCAGCCATGATTATAGAGATAAATGTTGGTGCAAATTCTAAAATTATAGATTGTCTTGTAGCAAAACCAACCAAATATTTTGGAATAAGTGGATTGCTTATGTTTAATGACGTTTGTATGGCAATGACACCACCAACAAAAAAGCCGATAAAAGCAACAATGCCCAAGGATCCAATAATAAGATCATCAATATCTTTAAGGATTAAAGTTTTTAGCACAGACCATTTTGTTGGTTTGCGAAACATGTCTTTAATCATTATAAAGTAAGTGCCAATATTATGAAGGTATTTCATGCATGAAAATTCTAACGCTAAAGTATAAAAAAAGATGTGTTTATTAATGTTAATTTAAATTAAGATATTCTAAAAACCGTATTTTTGATGCTTAGAAAAAGACCATTTTAATATGAAAAATATCTTCACTTTAATTCTTACAGCATCTTTGTTTTTTTCATGTGGATCTCAAGAAAAAATGATTGAAAAAAAAGAGGAAACTATTCAAGAAAAATCAGACTCTAAACCTAAGCTAATTGTAGGTATAGTGGTAGACCAGATGCGTTATGATTATTTAACGCGTTTTGAAGCCAAGTTTGGTGAAGGTGGCTTTAAGCGTATGATTAGAGAAGGGTTTAATTGCAAGAACAACCACTTTAATTATATACCAACAAAGACAGCTGCTGGTCATGCCTCTATTTATACAGGTACAACACCTAGATATCATGGTATAATAGGAAATAGTTGGTTCGATAAGACTATAAACGAGAGTGTGTATTGTGTTAGGGATAACTCTTATGAGTCTGTAGGAACAGCAAGTACAGATGGGCAAATGTCACCACACAGAATGACAACAACCACCTTTTCTGATGAAAATAGATTGTTTACGCAAATGCAAGGAAAAACTATAGGTATATCTATTAAAGATAGAGGAGCGGTTTTGCCAGCTGGTCATAGTGCCAATGCTGCCTATTGGTTTAGAGGAAAAGATGAAGGTGCTTGGATTTCTAGCACATTTTACATGAATGCCTTACCAAAATGGGTGAATGATTTTAATGCTTCTAATATTTCGAGTGATTATTTAAAAGAGTGGAATACATTATATCCAATTGAAACTTATACAGAAAGTGGAAATGATTTAAACAATTTTGAAGACGGTTTTAAATCTAAAACTACGGCAACATTTCCATATGATTTAAAAGTACTTAGTAAAGACAATGGTGGTTATGATATTTTAAAATCTACTCCTTACGGTAATAGTTTAACAACAGATTTTGCTATTGCAGCTATTGAAGGTGAGCAATTAGGAAAAGATAATCATACAGATGTTTTAACGGTTAGTTTTTCTAGTACAGATTATGTGGGTCATAATTTTGGAGTTAATGCCAAGGAAACACACGATACGTATTTGCGTTTAGATAAAGATTTAGAACGTTTCTTTAATTACTTAGATAGTTATGTTGGCGAAGGGGAGTACACCGTGTTTTTAACAGCAGATCATGGTGCGCCTTATGTGCCAGCATTTTTAAATTCACATAGAATACCAGGTGGTTTATTAGATTTTAATACGCTTAAAGCAGATTTAAATGAGCTATTACTATCAAAATTTAATACAAACGACCTTGTGTTAAAAATTAGTAATGAACAAGTGTTTTTAAATCATGAAGCAATTACAAGCAATAATATTGAATTAGCGGATGTTGAAAATACCATTATTAATAAATTGCTAGATTATGAGATGGTTAATAAGGCTTTTAAAGGAGGTATTGTGAATAACTCTGCATTTCAAGATGGTGTGGAGCTTCTCTTAAAGAATGGTTATAACCAAAAAAGATCTGGAGATATCGTAATTGTGATGGAGTCTTCGGTTTTTTCAGATGGTCCTTGGAATAAAAAAGGAACAGACCATGGCTCAGGTTATGTTTACGATACACATGTGCCATTATTGTTTTTTGGTGCTGGTATAAAGCAAGGTGAGACGTATAAAAAAACTGTTATTACAGATATTGCGCCAACCATTTCAGCATTGTTAGGTATTAGTTTTCCTAATGGAACAACAGGAAATGTGTTAGGGTTTATTATAGATTAATTAATTTGAAAAGAAAACAACTCTATTCGCTAATAGCTATTGCTTTGGTCATAGCCATTTACACTTTTGAGTATTATCAGAAATCTGAAGAGAAATCTATAATTGTAGAAACAGGTAAAGCGCCTAAAGAAAATACTAACGAATATTTTTTACCAACAAGTACAACAGGGCAAATTGTACATCATCAAAATTATTCTTTGTCTTATAGTGAATCACATGAACAAGCAGAATGGGTTGCATATGAGCTGAAAATGTCCCATTTAAGTTCAACCAATCATAAAAGACCTTATTTTGAAATAGATGAAGCTGTGAAAACAGGTGCAGCGCATTGGCGTAATTATAAAAAATCAGGTTATGATAGAGGGCATCTTTGTCCTGCTGGTGATCGACGTTTTAGCAAAACAGCACATGACGAAACTTTTTTAACAAGTAATATAAGCCCACAAAAGCACGATTTTAATTCTGGCATTTGGAATCGATTAGAACAAAAGGTGAGGTATTGGGCAAAAAAATACGATGGTGTTTTTGTGGTTACTGGCGGAATTTTAAAAAATAATCTTAAAACCATAGGAGAAGAAAAAGTGTCTGTGCCTAATCAATTTTACAAAATTGTTTTAGATAATACCGATGGTAAACCAAAAGTCTTGGCATTTTTAATGCACCATAAAGACTCAGATTTGCCTTTGTATGAATTTGTGGTTCCTGTAGATAAGATTGAAAAATTAACAGGAATTGATTTCTTTCCTGAACTAAATGATGCTATTGAAAATAAAATAGAAGCCTCTAATAGTTATAAAGATTGGGCTTTCTAAAAAACGTTTTTGTCATGCTGGATTTATTTCAGGATCTATCTTCATTATTTAAGTTTAGATTTTATCCCTTTCCATCTTAAGTCTCTAATAAACTCACCTTCATCTTTAGAAACCAGAAATTCAGTTTTTGAAGATTTTGCTCTAAAATAACCAGACATATAATCTCTAAAGAGATGTAAACTTCTTTTTTTATAAGCCAGTTTTAAAGCAGAAATTAATGTTATCCAAAAACCATAACGCATTTTGTACATAGCTTCGCCTTGTAAATATTTTGAAGCTTTGTTATAAGATTGTCCTGTAGGTTTTAGATGTTTTACATGTAGAGCTTCGTCAGTTAAAATTTCCCAATTACGGTATTTGGCTAACAATTCATCAATCGTATCCCAACCCATTGAGGGTTTCAGTTTTCCGATTTGTTCAAAACACGCTTTTCGATAAGCTTTTAGAGCGCCTCTAATGTGGTCTTTGTTGGTTAAATTTTCTAAAACCCATTTTTCGTTTTTTTCTATGTAGCAAAATCCAGATGCCATACCTAGTTTAGGATTGCTACTAAAATGTAATGCTATTTTTTCTAGATAATTTTTTGGAAAAATTAAATCGGCATCAAACTTACAGATAACATCATAGTTGCTATCTAAAGTCACTAAGCCTTTGTTAAACGCATGGATGATTTTAGAGCCAGGTAAATGCTTATCTGAAGACGCTGAGTTTATAAGCGTAATCCAGTTATATTTTGAAACGTATTCTTCAACTATGCTCTGTGTGCTGTCAGTAGAATTATCATTAACGATTACCAATTGCTTTGGTAATAGGGTCTGCTCAACCAAAGATTGTATCGTCTTACTAATGTAAGCTTCTTCATTATGAGCTGGTATTACTATATGAAAATTCAAATTTTAAAATCTATGTCTCAAAATTAACTAAACCAATTTGGAATTTAGTGTATGCTATTTGGAATTTCTAACAGCATAAACAATATAATAGCGATTGGTGAATTGTCTTAAAAAAGGACGAATACCAAGCTTTTTAACAGGATTAGTCCATTTTTGTCTATCAATAATTTTCCATCCCGTTTTTTCTAAAAGCCAATCTAACTGCCAATCTTCAAACTCATGGTAATGTCTATCCCATAGATCTGTTTTACTTCTATACGCTGAGGTAAACCATAGTTTTAAAGGGACGCTTATCACTAGTTTTTCAGCTTTAATAGATTTTAAAACCTCATAAGGAGAGAGTAAGTGTTCAAATATTTCAAAAGCTGTAACAACTTTGGTTGAAGCATTTTCAATTGTTGAACGGTCTTCATCTAAATCTTCACCTTTAGTGTTTTCAACAGTAAATCCTTCAGAAATCATAATTTCTGAAAACGGATTTTTCACACCTAAATCTAATATAGATTCAGAAGTAGAAATATGTTTTTTTAAAAACTGAAGTGTAAGCTTAAAACGTTTGTTTGGGTATGTTTTCTCGTACATTGCATTGCCGCAAAAGCGGTAATCTTACAAATTAATATCTATAAACCATAGCGTTGATGTGCATGCCAGCACCAACACTAGCAAATATAACAACATCACCTTTATTTATTTCATGTTCTTCTAATTTGTTGTTTCTAATCAAATCAAAAAGGGTAGGTACTGTGGCAACAGAGCTATTTCCTAATTTATGGATACTCATAGGCATAATACCTTCAGGAGCTTTTGCTTTAAATAACCGGTAAAAACGTTTAATAATAGCTTCGTCCATTTTTTCATTTGCTTGATGGATGAGCACTTTTTTTATTTCAGAAATATCTATTCCGCTTTTATCCAAACAGTCTTTCATTGCTTGCGCTACATTGGTTAGAGCAAATTCGTAAATTTTACGACCATGCATTTTTATGTATCGCGTATCTGGACAAAGTGTTTTGTTGTTAGAGTTACCAAAGTGTAAATAATAAGCTTCGTCGTAAGTAAAGGAAGCAGATTCATGCGCTATAATTCCACTATCCTCATTAACAGATTCAACAATACATGCGCCAGAACCATCGGAATAAATCATAGAATCTCTATCGTGAATATCAACAACGCGCGATAAGGTTTCTGCACCAACAACCAAACATTTTTTGGAGATACCTGCTTTTATAAAAGCTTGAGCTTGTATAACTCCTTCTAACCAACCAGGACAACCAAAAAGAATGTCGTATGCGACACACTTAGGGTTTTTTATGCGTAAGCTATGTTTTATACGAGAGGCTAAACAAGGTAGTATATCACTTTGAATAGCATTAGCTTTTACATTTCCGAAGTTATGCGCACAAATAATATAATCTATAGTCTCTGGATCAATATTAGCATCTTCAATTGCTTTCTGTGCTGCTAAAAAACCAATATCTGAAGCTACTAAGTCATCATCGACATATCGTCTTTCAATAATACCAGTAATGGCTTTAAATTTTTCAACAATAACTTCATTAGGATAATCTATAGAAGAGCCATCAGTATTTAAAAATTGATGTTGGTGAAAATCTTCATTTCTTTCTATATTCTTTGGAATATAACTGCCTGTACCTGTGATTTTAATTCCCATCTCAAAAAAATTTCTATTAATTTACTAAGCTAGTGAAACTCTAATATATAGTTGCTGATTAACTGACTAAAAGCTAGATTTTTTCCGAATTCTCAGTTATTAGGATTTGTTTTAAAAATACCATAAAAAAAGTGCTCAATTTGAGCACTTTTTTTATTTGATTAAATCAATTTTAGGCTTCTATGAAGTCTTCAATTGGTGCGCAACTGCACATTAAGTTTCTATCACCATAGGCATCGTCTACACGTCTTACACTTGGCCAAAACTTATTATCTTTCACATAATCTAAAGGAAAAGCTGCCGCAGCTCTACTGTAAGGTAAAAGCCATTCGTCTGATGTTAGCATTTCCATAGTATGTGGTGCATTTTTTAAAACATTATTAGGTTCTTCTTTAGAAGCATTATCAATCTCTTTACGAATAGAAATCATAGCATCGCAGAAACGATCCATTTCAGCTTTACTTTCACTTTCAGTTGGTTCTACCATCATGGTGCCTGCAACTGGGAAAGAAACGGTTGGTGCATGGAATCCGTAGTCCATTAAACGTTTAGCAATATCAGTAACTTCAATACCTTTTGCTTTAAAATCACGACAATCAATTATCATTTCGTGTGCTGCTCTTCCGTTTTCACCTGAATAAAGTGTTTGGAAAGACCCTTCTAATCTTTCTTTAATATAATTAGCATTAAGTATAGCAATTTCAGTTGCCTTTTTTAAGCCTTTAGAACCGAGCATTTTAATATAGCCATAAGAAATAAGGCAAGCTAATGCAGAACCAAATGGTGCGGCAGAAATTGCTGTAATAGCTTGGTGTCCTCCGGTTTTTATAACAGGACTTCCTGGTAAAAATGGTACAAGTTGTTCAGCAACACAAATTGGGCCTACACCTGGTCCACCTCCTCCGTGAGGAATAGCGAAAGTTTTATGTAAGTTAAGATGGCAAACATCTGCACCAATATTTCCAGGATTGGTTAAGCCAACTTGAGCATTCATATTGGCTCCATCCATGTAAACCTGTCCACCATTATCATGAATGATTTGAGTAATCTCTTTAATAGCAGATTCATATACACCATGAGTAGATGGGTAAGTTACCATTAAGGCCGAAAGGTTGTCTTTATGTAGTTCGGCTTTTTTTCTTAAATCTTCTACATCAATGTTGCCATTTTCTGAAGCTTTGGTAACGACCACTTTCATACCAGCCATAACTGCACTTGCAGGATTTGTTCCATGAGCAGAAGAAGGTATTAAACAGATATTTCTATGATGATCTCCACGAGATTCGTGATAAGCTTTAATAACCATTAAACCTGCAAATTCACCTTGAGCTCCAGAGTTAGGTTGTAAAGAAGTCGCTGCAAAGCCAGTAATTTCAGTTAACTGATTTTCTAAACCTTTTAACATTAATAGGTAGCCAGCTGCTTGCTCTTTTGGTACAAAAGGATGCATATTTCCCCAATTGTTCCAACTTAGTGGCAACATCTCAGAAGCTGCATTAAGTTTCATAGTACAAGAGCCTAATGAGATCATTGAATGATTTAATGCAAGATCTTTACGTTCTAATCGTTTAATGTAGCGCATTAACTCGGTTTCAGAATGATAGGTGTTGAATACATCAAAAGTTAAAAAGTCTGATTGACGTTTTAAACCATCAGGAATAGTATCGAAATCAGAAATTTCAGTGATTTCATCTGTGTTTTGCTCAGTTACAATTTCGAAAATTGATATAATTTCATTGATGTCTGAAACCGTTGTAGTTTCATTTATAGCTATTGTAACTGTATTATTATCTGGGTAATGGAAATTAACCTCTTTCTTTTCTGCTTGGTACTTTACCTTAACAGCATCAGCTTTTATTTGAATAGTGTCAAAATAATGCGAATTCACTTGCTCTAAGCCTAAACGTTCTAAAGCCTTAGCTAGTGTAGCTGTTGTTTTTTGAACTTTATTTGCTATAAAATCGAGACCTTTTGGACCATGATATACAGCATACATACCAGCCATAACTGCTAATAAAACCTGAGCGGTACAAATATTAGAGGTTGCTTTATCTCTCTTAATGTGTTGCTCTCTGGTTTGTAGGGCCATACGTAAGGCTCTGTTACCATTTGTATCTTTAGTAACTCCAATAATTCTTCCAGGTACATCACGTTTGTAAGCTTCTTTTGTAGCAAAATAAGCAGCGTGAGGTCCACCATAACCCATAGGGATTCCAAAACGCTGTGTAGTACCAATTACGACATCTGCACCAAACTTACCAGGAGCTTCAAGTTTTACTAAGCTTAAGATGTCTGCTGCAACAGCTACTTTTATATTTTCGGCATTTGCCTTTTCTATAAATGATTTTATGTCTGTGATTTGACCATTTTTACCTGGATACTGTAATAATGCGCCAAAATATTCATTAGTGAGTTTGTATTCTGCTTCATTACCAATTTCTAATTCTATACCTAAAGGAATTGCTCTGGTTTGTAAAAGATCTATAGTTTGAGGTAGTACTAAATCTGAAACAAAGAATTTATTAACTCCTGCTTTTTTCTGAGCACGTTCTCTTACTGCAAACAATAAGCTCATGGCTTCAGCGGCAGCAGTACCTTCATCTAAAAGAGATGCATTGGCTATTTCCATACCTGTTAAATCAATAACCATGGTTTGAAAATTTAAAAGTGCTTCTAAACGTCCTTGTGCAATTTCTGCCTGATATGGAGTGTAAGCGGTATACCAACCTGGATTTTCTAAAATATTACGTTGTATAACAGCAGGTAAATTAGAAGGATGATATCCTAGGCCTATATAAGACTTATATATTTTATTTAGCTGCGATAATTTACGAATATGGCTAAGGTATTCTTGTTCGCTCATTGCTGGATCTAAATCTAAATCCTTTTTAAGGCGAATACCAGTAGGTATTGTTTCTGAAACTAATTGATCTATACTATCAACACCAATGGTGTTTAGCATGCCTTTTTGTTCATCTAAATTTGGGCCAATATGTCTAAGTGCAAAAGAGGTTGTATCCATTGTTTAATCTGCTATTTTTTCGATATGCAAAAATAAGGAAATAGACGCTTTTTTTAATTAATGAAAATTAAAGTTTTTAACCGAAAACATAGGTTATTAACACATTGATTATTTTTGCTTCGTGAAGATGCTAAAGCAAATATTTAATTTTTACATAAATAGTAGTATGCATGTAGCATTGGCAGTGTGTGCGTTGACTTGGGTAACCTTAATTCAGTTTGAAATAAATGATAGTAAGGATGTGATTTACTTTGTTTTTTTTGCAACAATTACGGGTTACAATTTTGTGAAATATTTTGGTCTGGTGAAGTTTCATCATAGAAGTTTAGCAACATGGCTTAAAACCATTCAAATTTTTTCATTTTTTGCTTTTATAGCCATGTGTTATTTTGCATTGCAATTGAATGTTGAATCTCTCTTGTATCTTTCAGTTTTTGGACTGATTACTTTTCTGTATGCTATTCCGTTATTGCCAACGCGTTATTTTAGAGATAGTCAGAAGAATTTGAGGCAGATTAGCGGACTAAAAATTTATGTCATAGCTCTGGTTTGGGCTTTTACAACTGTTTTTTTACCGTTGTTGAATAGTGAAATTGATATAGGTTATGATGCTAAGATAATTGCAATACAGCGTTTTGTATTGGTTATTATTTTAATGCTTCCTTTTGAGATTAGAGATCTTATTTATGATAGTGTAAAATTGGCAACAATACCTCAACGTATTGGTGTGAGAAACACAAAGACTATTGGTGCTGTGTTATTGTTATTGTTTATGTTATTAGAATTCTTTAAAGATGAATTAGATAATGCTATGGTGATTTCTACTTCAATTACAGGTTTAATAACCTTACTGTTTGTAATCTTTTCAAACAAATATCAATCAAAATATTATAGTGCATTTTGGGTGGAGAGTATTCCTATAATGTGGTTGGTTTTATCATTGATGCTTGGCTAATTCTTCTTCAAATTGTTTTTTTAGTGTATTGCGTTCATCATTTTTTAAGCAATTAACTTCAGTATTTTCTAACACTTCGGTTAACTTGTTATTTTTATTAGAGTAAGCTCTGGTTATTTTACACCAAGAAAGTCTAAGACCTAACTTTATTCGTTCCCAACCTGTAGCTTCACCATATTGAGTTTTATCGCAAATATGCTTTGCTTCTTCGCAGCTTATAAATAAAAAACTTTTTTTCATTGTATTTTTAAAACCAGTTTTTTTCCATGCAATCAGCTAGAGCTGTTCTTGCTCTATGAATGATTACCCAGAGGTTAGACGCTGTTATTTCTAATTCATTACAAATAGTTTCGGTATCGTATCCTAAAATTGTTTTCATTTTAAAAACGTCGGCTTGTTTTGCAGGTAACTTAGATAAGCAATCGTAAATTGCATCACCTAATTCTGAGTTTTCTAATTTGTCTTCTGCCGTTTTATCAAATGGATCAGCCACACGTTCTTCTAGCCAATCTCCTTCAGCTTCTGCATCGCTATTGTAACTCATTCTAACTTCAGCTTTACCCTTGTTAGAGTTTATTTTGCGATAGTAATCAATTATTTTGCGTTTTAGTATAGAAATTAACCAAGTACGCTCACTTGCTTCACCTTTAAAGTTAGACATAGATTTGAGGCCGGCTAAAAAAGTCTCAGAAACCAAATCTTGCGCCATCGCTCTGTCATTAACTCTGGAAATGGTGTAGTTAAATAAGTAATCTGAATATAAATCTATCCAGTTATTTGGGTTTATTTGATGGTTAGCCATTCTAAAGTTTCATTGCTTAATCAAAAATAGGATAAAATATTTACTTCTGAAAAGAGTTTGCATTTTCCTAACGTTTGGTAGCGCTTATAATGTAATACCCAAAACTTTTCATGTGTAAACCAGATAATAAAGCATAAAATGACCCTTTTAGGTTATGAAAACTTTCTCTTTTAATCCCTTTAAAGCCTAATAATTTTTTTAAAATAAATCCTATAATCGCAAAAGGTACATGAAGCACAGATGGCGCAACTCTAAAAGATGCATCTTCTACTTTAATGTCTTTAAAACCTAATTCTTCAAGTTTTTGTTTAATAAAATGATGGGTTTCTAGCTTTTCTAAACTCCAATGACTACATAATTTGTTATAAGAAAACTTGCCACCTCTGCAGAGCTGATTCTTATCTTTTTTTAAAAAAGCGTCAGCCATTACAAAACGACCGCCAGGTTTTAGGAGTCTATGCATTTCTTTTAGTGAATTATAGTTGTGGCCAGAGTGACAAAAACTTTCAATAGCTATAGCAGAATCAAAAGAATTTGACTGAAAAGATGTGTTATTATAGTTTTCCTTTAGGATGATGCCGTTTTTACCTTTAAGCAATTCATTACCTTTTTGTACCTGAAAATCTGATAACGTCACACCATAAGCCATTACATTTTTATAGTGCTTTAGTGCATATCGTATAGTTGCTCCCATACCACAACCTAAATCGATAAGACGGTTTTTGGTTTTGCCAATATTTAGTCTTTTTGTGACTTGCCTGTTCATTTGGTTAAGCATTGAGTCGCGTTTAAATGGATTAGTCTTAAATGGCATAAAATATCCAAAGTGCATGTTATAATCATTGCTCCAAAACTCATAATCTTCGGTAGCTTCGTTATAGAATTCTACCATTTCTATACGGTTTTGTTCTGAATAATTGCTGTAAGGTATAGTTTGAGTTTTCATGGTGTTTTGTATTTTAATTTAAGTATATATTATAAATGACTAACCAAGTGTAGACTACTGCAAATAGTATGAATAAGAAGTTCATGAAATATCCGCCTATTTTAAAAATTAATTTTTTAGGGATTTGATACATTGGATAGTATGCAATTTGTGTAGTCACTTTGCCAACCCAATAAGCAGCTATTAATCCAGTTAAGGCAATTGCTAAGGTGGTTCCGTTTTTTAAGTCATTTGGAATTATTATTGCAATCAATCCAAAAGAGAAATTTAAACCCTGAATGTATCTGCCATAAGTTTTTGCAATTTCTTGATTTAAAGGTTTTAGTTGCCTTACATCGTTGTACCAATCAAAAACTTTATGTCTAATATATGGATAGATAATAGCTGTAAATATTTGACCCAATCCACCAAGGATAATAAGCCAGTTTGGAATTGAATAATTCATAATTTCAATGTTTTTAAACTTTCAGAAAAAATTGAAAGTTTTGATTGAAAAAATATATTATTACTTCATCAGCTTTAAAACCGATTTAGTTAACCAGTTTTGGTTTTGGTTAACAAGTTTGTTCATTAGAGTGTCTAAATCGTCTGTTAAATCTTTTAAAGCTTTGGTTTGCTTAATAAGTTCTTTGGTTTTTTCTGAGCCGTCATCTTTAATAGAAGATACGTCTTCTAAAACTTTAATAACTGGTTTTATTTCTCTACGGCTACGTTCTTTAGCTACAATACGTGCCAATTCTTGTACGTCTTTTTCAGTGGTGAAAAAATCTTTTCGTTCACCAGAAACCAACACTTTAGTAACAATTCCCCAATCCATAAGCTGTCTTAAATTCATACTGGTATTACCACGAGAAATTTTAAGATCTTCCATAATGTCTTCCATAGACAAGGGGTTGGTAGAAATAAAAAGCAAAGCTTGTATTTGCGCCATAGCCTTATTAATGCCCCAAAGTGAGCCAAGACTTCCCCAAGTACTAATAAATTTTTCTTTTGCTTCTTGGTATTCCATGTTACAAAGGTATAATAAATTTCAAACTTTCAAAAACTTCTGAAAGTTTATTTGCTTGACTTAATCTTTTAAAATCAAGATAGTATTTTAGAATACTTACTTTATTAATCCTGCACGTCGTAATAACGCTTCTGGCTTTGGTTCTTGCCCTCTGAATTTTTTATACAAGGTCATAGGATTTTCCGTGCCACCTTGAGATAATACAAAAGCTTTAAATTTATTAGCAACGGTTGTGTTGAAAATACCTTCTTCTTTAAAATATTCAAAAGCATCTGCATCTAAAACTTCTGCCCATTTATAGCTGTAATAACCTGAAGAGTAACCGCCTTGAAAGATATGCGCAAAAGCAGTGCTCATACAATTTTCTGCAACATCAGGATAAAGCTGAGTTTTACCAAAAGCATTTGTTTCATAGTGTTTAACAGAGGTTATGGTTTCTTGAGACTCGCCAGCGTGCCAAGCCATGTCTAACATACCAAAACTTAATTGGCGCAAGGTTTGCATGCCTTCATGAAATGTTGCTGATGCTTTAATCTTTTCGATAAGTTCCATCGGAATTACCTCATTAGTTTCATAATGTGTCGCGAAAAGTTTTAATGTTTCTTCCTCATAACACCAGTTTTCTAAAATCTGACTTGGTAATTCTACAAAATCCCAATACACATTGGTGCCAGATAAACTAGGATATGTCGTATTAGCTAGCATACCATGCAATGCATGGCCAAATTCATGAAACAACGTGGTAACTTCATTAAAGGTTAATAATGAAGGTTTACTTTTGGTAGGTTTTGTAAAGTTACAAACGATAGATACATGTGGTCTTTCGTTAATGCCGTTTTTAATCATTTGAGGTTTAAAGGAGGTCATCCATGCACCATTTCGTTTGCCAGCTCTAGGGAAAAAATCTGCATAGAAAATTGAAA
Organism: Winogradskyella sp.; assembly: GCF_025210595.1. GTDB lineage: Bacteria > Bacteroidota > Bacteroidia > Flavobacteriales > Flavobacteriaceae > Winogradskyella. The sequence goes on along the minus strand of NZ_JAOARH010000077.1, from coordinate 25,741 downwards.
TCAAATTAGTGTCTTTATCTACAACTTTATAGGTTAGAACGTCTTCATGATATTTGTCTATAGAGTTTATCTCTTCAAACCTTAATCCGAAAAGTTTTTCAGCTACAGTAAATGCGCCTTCAATTACATTTTCTAGTTTAAAATATGGTTTTAACTGTTCATCATCTAAACTGAATAATTTTTGCTTCAATTTTTCAGAATAATAAGTCGAATCCCATTTTTGTAGTTGGTCAATTCCGTCTGAATCTTTAGCAAACGATTCTAGAGTTGCAAACTCTTTTTCAGCAGCTGGCTTCGCTTTTTCTAACAGTTCATTTAGAAATGCATTTACCTTTTCTGGTGTTTCTGCCATACGCTCTTCTAAAACAAAATGCGCATGGGTTTTATAGCCTAAAAGTTGCGCACGCTTAAAACGCAAATTTGCAATCCTTAATACAATATTTTGATTGTCTAAATCATCGTTTTTAAACCCTTTACTGCCAAATGCTTTAGATAATTTTTCTCTAAGCGACCTATTATCTGCATAAGTCATAAATGGAATATAACTTGGGTAATCTAAGGTGATTAACCAACCTTCTTTTCTTTTACTTTCAGCGAGTTGTTTTGCAGCTTCTTTTGCACCTTCTGGCAAACCAGATAACTCAGACTCGTCTGTTAAAAGCATTTCAAATTTGTTGGTTTCTGCTAAGATATGCTCACCAAATTTTAGTTTTAATTGACTAAGTTCTTTGTCTATAGCTCTTAGTTGCTCTTTTTTATCATCAGGTAGATTGGCACCATTTCTAGAAAAGCTTTTATACTTTTTATCTAAAAGTGTAGCTTGTTCTGTAGTAAGATTTAAATCAGATTTTGAATCGTAAACTACTTTAACACGTTTAAATAAATCTTCATTTAGAGCAATATCGTTACTAAATTCTGATAATAAAGGTGAAACTTCTTGTGCGATTTTTTGAATCTCATCATTAGTTTCTGCTGAATTTAGATTGAAAAATATGCTCGAAATTCTATCTAATTCTTCGCCCGAATAATCTAATGCTTCAATTGTATTTTTAAAATTTGGAGACTCAGAATTATCAACAATAGCATCTATTTCTGATTTTGCATTTTTTATAGCAGTCTTAAAAGCAGGAAGAAAATCTTCGTTTTTTATTTCTGAAAAAGGAGCAGTATTGTATTTAGTCGTAAAGGGTTTATTTAAGATTGTCATTTTTTGTTTCGTCTAATTTTTCTTACTTATATTGCTGATAATCTGAATTTTAACTTCATTTTTAACGTTAAAATTGTTGTTAATGTTAAAGTTTTGATTATTTTTGCCCAATCTTTATAAGAACAACATTTTTGTTATTCTAAAAAAGAATGGTTAATAGCAAAAAAAAGCCTTGACTAATGTTAAGGCTTTTTTTATAGCCCTTTAGCAGATTCTATAACTTTAGCTTTTAAACTTTCTTTGTAAGCTATAACTTTCTCTAAAATATTTTGATCTGCACTCCCTAGAATTTGAGCGGCTAAAATGCCTGCGTTTTTTGCACCGTTTAAAGCAACCGTAGCTACAGGAACTCCGCCTGGCATTTGCAGAATAGATAATACAGAATCCCAACCGTCTATTGAGTTGCTACTTTTTACTGGTACTCCAATAACTGGTAACGGAGATAATGATGCTACCATACCTGGTAAATGTGCAGCACCACCAGCACCAGCAATGATTACTTTAATGCCTCTTGTGTGTGCATTTTTACTATAATCAAAAAGCTTATCGGGAGTACGATGAGCAGAAACAATATCTACTTCAACTTCAATACTAAATTCTTTTAAAATATCTATAGCGTCTTGCATAACTGGCAAATCGCTTTTGCTTCCCATTATTACTCCTATTTTACTCATCAATTTTCAATTATAAAATTCTAATTAAGAATATTGTTTTTCTATTATTTGTTGTTTGTTAAGCTTATTACTTCAATAGTTCGTTTTACATTTTCAGCAATGTCGCGAGCTTTATCTATATCTTTATTAACTATGGTAACGTGGCCCATTTTACGGAAAGGTCTGGTTTGCTTTTTGCCATAAATATGAGGTGTTACACCATCCATGGCTAAAATGGCTTCCATGTTTTTGTAAAGCACATTACCAGTATGGTCTTCCGCACCAACCAAATTAACCATTACACCAGCAACCTTACTTTCTGTATTGCCTAATGGCAACCCTAAAACACATCTTAAGTGTTGCTCAAACTGGCAAGTATAACTAGCTTCTATACTATAATGGCCAGAATTATGAGGTCTTGGTGCCACTTCATTTACTAAAATTTCATCATCTTCTGTCTGAAACATTTCTACAGCCAGTAAACCAACATGCTCAAAAGCAGCAGCAGTTTTAAGAGCAACCAATTCAGCTTTTTTTGCAATTTCATCAGGAATTCTTGCCGGACAAATTACATATTCTACCTGATTGGCTTCGGGATGAAACTCCATCTCAACTACAGGATAGGTTTTTAAATGCCCTTGTGCATTTCTGGCAACAATTACAGCGAGTTCGTTTTTAAAAGGAATTAAATTTTCAGCAATACATTCTACATTAGGTAAATCTATTAAATCTGTATAACGTCTTACTACTTTAACTCCTTGCCCATCGTATCCAAATCGTGCACTTTTCCACACAAAAGGATAGCTTAAACCACCATTTTCAACGGCATCACTAATTTCAGATGTGTGTGCAAAACGCGAAAAATCAGCAGTTGGTATGTTATGGTCGCGATAAAACAGTTTTTGATGCGCTTTATTTTGAATAGTTTTTAATGTCTTTGCCGAAGGAAAAACTTTTATGCCTTTATCTTCTAAAGTTTCAAGAGCATCAACATTAACGTTTTCTATTTCTATAGTAAGAACATCGACGTTTTTTCCGAAGTTAACAACGGTATCATAATCTAATAAATCACCAACAGTAAATTCGTCGCAAGCTAAACGTGCAGGTGCATCTTTACTTGGATCTAAAACACAGGTGTAAACATCGTACTTACGCGTGTTGTATAATATCATTTTGCCTAATTGGCCACCACCAAGAATACCTAATTTAAAGTCTGAAGAAAAGTAGTTCATATGTATTTCTCTCTAAAGAGAGAATCTGTAAAAATTCAACAATATTTACTGCAAAAATACATTAATTATAGTTCATACTTTTAAAATCATAATTCAAAAAATCGTCAATCGTCAATCAATTCATTATCTTTGCGTTTCTAAAATAATAAGATGGTTGTTAAGCTTCACGATTTATACTTTAAACCTTTTATTTCAGCGCAAGAAATTGATGCAACTGTAGAGCGAATGGTCAATGCCATTGCTACAGATTTAGGTGATGAAATGCCAGTATTTATAGGCATTTTAAATGGCTCGTTTATGTTTGTAAGCGATTTTGTGAAAAAATACCCTAAACCTTGCGAGGTTACCTTTATAAAGTTGGCATCGTACGAAGGTGTTAAATCTACTGAAGATATTCAGCGTTTAATAGGTTTAACTCAAGATTTAACAGGGAGAACAGTTGTTATTTTAGAAGACATTATAGATTCAGGTAACACATTAGAAGAAGTACATCGTATTTTTAAAAATGAAAACGTAAAACAACTCATCATTGCAACATTGTTTTACAAACCAGAAGCTTACGACAAAGATTTTAAACTTCATTATGTTGGTATAGAAATTCCTAATAAATTCATTGTAGGCTATGGATTAGATTATGATGGATTAGGAAGAGATTTACCAGATGTATATCAATTAAAAACTACACAACACATGACAAACATTGTTTTATTTGGCCCTCCAGGTGCTGGAAAAGGAACTCAAGCTAATTTTTTAAAAGAACAATACGATTTAGTACATATTTCTACAGGAGATGTTTTTAGATGCAATATTAAAAACGAAACTGCACTAGGTATGTTGGCTAAGTCTTACATGGATAAAGGTGAGTTAGTGCCAGATCAGGTTACTATTGATATGCTTAACAAAGAGGTTGAAAAAAATGCAGATGCTAACGGTTTTATTTTTGATGGTTTTCCGCGTACCAATGCACAAGCTAAGGCTTTAGATGAATTAATGGATAGCAAAGATTCTCAAATTAATGCTATGGTAGCTTTAGAAGTAGATGATGAGGTTTTGGTAGAGCGTTTACTAAAACGTGGTGAAACAAGCGGAAGAGCAGATGATGCTGATGAAAACATTATTAGAAACCGTATTAAAGAATATTACGATAAAACAGCAATATTAAAAGATTACTACTCTAATCAGGATAAATATTTTGGTGTTGATGGAGTAGGAAGCATTGAAGATATTACTGTAAGACTAAGCTCAGTGATTGATAAGCTATAGCTCTCACAAAAGTGTGAATCTCTCAAGGGTACGATAAAAGTTTAATTAAACAATTTCACGATTAAACAAAAAACATGACTGAAGGAAATTTTGTTGATTATGTAAAAATGCACGTTGCATCTGGTAATGGAGGTAAAGGGTCTGCACATTTACATCGCGAAAAGTATATAGCTAAAGGTGGTCCTGATGGTGGTGATGGTGGTCGTGGTGGTCATGTAATCATTAGAGGGAATTCTAACCTTTGGACTTTAATTCATCTAAAGTTTAAAAGACATATTAAAGCTGGCCATGGTGCACATGGTAGCTCAGGGAGAAGTACCGGAGCAGATGGTGAAGATGCTATTATAGAAGTGCCTTTAGGAACTGTTGTTAGAGATACAGAGACTGATGAAATTCTTTTTGAGATTACCGAAAATGGTGAGGAAAGAATTGTAGCAGAAGGCGGAAAAGGTGGTCGTGGTAACTGGCATTTTAAAAGTTCGGTAAATCAAACACCACGTTATGCGCAACCTGGTATTCCTCTCGAAGAAAAAAATATTACAATAGAGTTAAAAGTATTAGCAGATGTTGGTTTGGTTGGTTTTCCAAATGCAGGAAAATCAACACTTTTATCTGTGTTAACTTCTGCAAAACCTAAGATTGCAGATTATGAGTTTACCACCTTAAAACCTAACTTAGGGATTGTGAAATATCGCGATTTTCAATCCTTTGTAATGGCAGATATTCCTGGTATTATAGAAGGTGCTGCCGAAGGTAAAGGTTTAGGGTATTACTTTTTAAGGCATATAGAGCGCAATTCAATCTTACTGTTTTTAATACCAGCAGATGCTAAGGATATTGTAGAGCAATATGAGATTTTGGTAGATGAGTTGAGACGCTATAATCCTGAGATGTTAGATAAAGAGCGTTTTGTGTGCGTCTCAAAATCCGATATGTTAGACGATGAATTAAAATCGGAGATTTCAACAATCTTAGATAAAGATTTAGAGTGTAACTATATGTTTATTTCTTCTGTAGCCCAACAAGGGTTAACAGAATTAAAAGATAAGTTATGGAGAATGCTCAATGAATAACCTTTTATGAAGGAAACTCTCAAAAACATTGTAGAATATAACGACAATAAAATCAGTAAGAGTTTTGCTTTTTTTATTCAGTTTTTGATTGTCTTATCTGTCATAACATTTTCATTAGAAACACTTCCAGATCTAAAACCACAAACTAAAACGATACTCAACTCTATAGAAATCTTTTGTGTTGTAGTTTTTACATTTGAATACTTGGCAAGAGTGTATGTAGCAGATCGAAAACTTAAGTTTGTCTTTAGTTTTTTTTGATTGATAGATTTGTTTGCTATTCTGCCATTTTACCTGTCTTTCGGATTAGATCTTCGTTCACTAAGAGTGTTGAGGTTGTTCAGACTTTTTAGACTGTTAAAGTTAGTACGTTATAATAGAGCAATGCGTCATTTTGCTAGAGCAATGATAATGGCAAAAGAGCAAATCATCCTCTTTATGGGTGTAACATTGGTACTTATTTATTTTGCTGCAATAGGTATATACTATTTTGAAAACGAAGCCCAACCAGAGCATTTCTCGTCTATTTTCGATAGTCTTTGGTGGTCTATTATTACACTAACTACTGTAGGTTATGGAGATGTATACCCAATAACGGTTGGTGGTAGAGTGTTTACCTTTTTTATTCTTCTTATAGGTTTGGGTATTGTGGCTATACCTACAGGTATTATATCATCATCGTTAACAAAAGTTGTTGATCCAGATTCTGAAGAAGAATAGTTAAAGTTTTGCATTTCTGTTATTCTATACTTGATACGGACTCTATTTTTAAGTATCTTTAAAATAAAAATGCGTGCTCTAAAATATTTATTCCTTTTTCTTCTTATTTCGTCTTGTGGTACTATAGTTAATTACGATTACGAAAGCTCTACCGACTTTTCAAAGTATAAAACCTATGACTATTTTAGTGATATGCAAACGGGTTTAAGCCAATTAGATAATAAGCGTTTAATGCGAGCCATAGATGCCAAACTGGTAACAATGGGCTTAACACGCTCCAATAATCCAGATTTCTTTATAGACATACAAAGTCAGGATATAATGAACAGAAGTAACTCTAATGTTGGAGTAGGAGTTGGTGGATCTGGTAGAAATGTTGGTGGTGGAGTTTCAGTTGGTATACCACTTGGAGGAAACCAAAACACAAGACAAATAGTGATAGATTTTGTAGATAAGAAACAAAATGAAAAACTGTTTTGGCAAGCGGTTAGTGAAAGTACTTATAGACCTAATGCTTCTCCTGAAAAACGTGAATCTTATTTTGAAGCTTTAGTGGCTAAGATTTTTGAAAAATATCCGCCAAAGTGATAAGTTATAGTGTTTTTAATGTAAATATGATTTTACGGTTCATCGATTTTATTTGATTGCTATCTTATTTGATGTTATATTTATCCATGAAAAAAGGAGCAGGTCCTTCAAAACATACTCCTTTTCCGATGGTAATCCTTTCTGAAATATTCTAATGGTAAATTTTTTCAGAAGAAAATAGATTCAATTTTACTGTCCCATCTTTATTGCATTACAATTTACTTTTTATTGATTAATAACAATGTGAAATACATCGTTATTCGATGAAAAGTATACTTGAGTGAGAAAAATCATTTAAAATCATTCAGTTATAGATGAAATTCGTTATTGTACGATGAATGTTTAATATTGGTTCTGAAATTGAATTTTTTAATATTTATTCGTTAAATATTTTAATTTAAAAGAGAGGGGTTTAAGTTAATCTGTTGTTAATCATTGAGGTATTGGGAGTTTAGATTTTTACTTTTAAACAAACTAAAGCCATCAATCAATGAAATCCAATTTTTATTCTTTACTATTTATCGTAATTTTAAGTTCATCATTCTCCTTTTCTCAATCAGAGATTAAAGCACCAAAAGGTTACTCTAATGATATTGGAAACATGGTGTCTATGTTAGATAACTTAAAAAGGCGTGTAGAAAGGCATGTTAGAAATTTAGATCAAGAAGGTACTGATTTTCTTTTAGATGAAAATGCCAATAGTCCTGGAGCAATCATATACCATTTAGCGGCAACAGAAGCCTATTATCAAGTATATACTTTTGAAGGAAGAGGGTTTAATGAAGAAGAAAAAGAGAAGTGGGAAACAGCTTTGACTTTAGGTGAAAAAGCAAGAAAGGAATTTAAAAATAAACCTATTAATTATTATATGGACTTATATGATAAAGTTAGGGCAAAAACTAAAAAACTATTAAAAGCTAAGGATGATGATTGGTTTAAATCTAAAATAGGAAACATGACAATGCATTGGGCTTGGTTTCATGTTATGGAACACCAAGCTAATCATATGGGACAGCTAGCAATGATTACTAAACGAATAAAATAAAAAAGAGGCAGAATATAGCCATATTGCACCTAACAAGTGTAATAAGTAATAACAATTCAAAATCTACCAATTGTTATTCGTCAACCTCAATTCTAACCCCTTCACTATGGCTGCTAAATTCTGGTGCATACATAGATTGTATGGTGCTAATACCATTGCTCATCTCACCAGCATTATTAACACGCAAGTCATATTCAAAAACATAAATGCCTTTTGGTAAAAAATCAATAAAGAAATTGGTTGCTGCATCTTTGGTGCTTTCGTAATAACCTAAACCATCTTGCCATTTGTATTGCGATAAAACATTAATAGGCTCAAAACCTGCAGCACGCATATCCTTAAGATGTACAAATTCCATAGCGCGATCTGTTCTAAGCTCAATACGAACGCTTACTAAATCACCAACCTTCAGATTTGTTTCAGAAGTAATCTCAGAAATTTCTTCACCTGTATCAGTATTGGTTTTTAAAAAGAGTTTTTTACTCAATTTTAAAGGTGTTTCTGCTGAAGTAATCTTATCCAAATCTTCAAAATATTGCCAATATAGCGCTCCCCAAGCAATACCATCTCCTTTTTTAGTTATGGTAACATCTGCGTGTTCCTTTTTTATATCATTGCCTGTCCAAGATGTTTTGTAATAACCTGTTCCTGCTTCAACTTTTACATGGTCTAATGTTTCTGGAGAAATAGTTTCGCTACCAACTTTTACATTGACCATCTCAGTAACGTCTAGCCAAGAGCTACCTTGTAGCAATAAAGCATAAACAGCTTCTGTTGTTGCTTTAGTGGTTTTCCATTGATTGGTTTGTTTGTTTTTAAGTAACCAGATTTTTAAATTATCAATGTCTTCTAGGTTTTTCTTTTCACTCTGAATAACAGCACCAACTTCACTAAATGCTTCAATCAATAAAGCTTGAGTTTCAATAGGTGCTTGGTACCAATACCAAGAATTGATGTTGGTTTTCCAGTACATACCTAATTCTTCTGATGTGATACTATTTTCTTTTAAGGATTTTATGATTTTACTAGCAGTTTTTTCGTCTCCTTTTCTGTGCATAATCATAGCCATTAAACCTTTGGCATAAAGCGGACGTTTTAGCCAGTATTTTTTAATCTGATTATAGTAATACTCCATAATATCTTTCAACTCCTTCGATTTTTTTGTGTCAGGAAGAAAGCTTCGCATATACATAAACTGAAGTTGCGATGTACTCAAATGATCTTCAGATAAATCAACACCTTTATTATACTTTTTAAGATTGTGATATTCCTTAATAAACTCTGCATCCAAGTATGATATGGCTGAAGTAAGCATCTCTGATACACTACCATTATCGTAGAGTTCTATATTTAATTTTTCTAGGTGTGTAAAACCAGTTACTATATGTTGCGTGATATTGCGATTTGCATACCCACCATTAAACCATGGCCAAGCGCCAGAAGGTAATTGGTTGTTTTTCAGTTTTAACCTAGCCGACTTAAGTTCATTATTCATTTTGTTGAGGTCAAATAACAAGCCTATACGCTTTTTTTGTTCGGTTTCACTTTGTGCATCGCGTAACCATGGTGTTTCTTCGATTAGTAATGATTTTAATTCTTGATTTTTTTCAAGATTTGAGATTAATGCCTCTTGAGAGGCCCACTGATTGAATACGGCTTCAATTTTAGGATTAGATTTTACAATATGCTGTGCTAATGCATTAGCATAATATCTCGAAAAGGTCTGCTCATTACAATCATAAGGATACTCCATTAAGTATGGTAAAGCCTGTACAGCATACCAAGCAGGATTTGAGGTCATCTCTAAAGTTAACTTATGATTGGTCAGTGTAGTTGAGGTATTGTCTTTCAACTTATCTAACGTAAATGTTTTTGTTTCATTAGAGCGTACCCACATTGGTAGGGTTTCCGTAACTAGCATTCTGTTAGAAAGTACTGGTAAAGCATTTTGTTCGCCATCGCTTAAGTTTCCTGCTTTTGCAATAACTTTGTATTGTACAGCTTGTATGTTAGAAGGTATTTTGAGTTCCCAGCTCACATTTTTGTTACCTTTTTTATCAATTTCGTTATATCTGTTTACTCTTGCTCTAACATCTGTCTTACTAACTTTAGGGTTCTTAATTTCTTTAGAATATTGGATAATATCATGAGTTAAATCCTCACCAGTAAGTGGATCGGTTAAAATTAAAGTAGAAAAAACTTGCAACTTTTTATTAGATAGATTTGAAATCTTAGCACTAATAAAAATGTTGTCACCTTCTCTTAAAAAACGTGGCGCATTTGGCATAACCATCAGTTCTTTTTGAGTCACAGTTTCCAATGGCGTTACAGCACTTTCTAAGGTTTTGGTATGTGCCAATAACTGTAATTTCCACTTAGTTAAAGCTTCTGGTGCTTTAAAATTAAAACTTACATTACCTTCGGCATCGGTTTGTAATTGCGGAAAGAAAAAAGCAGTTTCGTTAAGGTTTTTTCGGATATTTACTTGATTTGACTTAAGGCCTTTTTTTGTTCTTATTAAAATAACACCATTTTTGCCTCTTACACCATAGAGTGTTTTAGCATCATGTTCTAATAAAACTTCCATACTGACTATTGAGTTTTTATCAAGTACTGATGCATTATGCAAATCCGAAATTTGACCATCAATTACATATAAGGGGTTTTGAGAACTTCCAGTTAGAGATCCTCGCAAAGAGACATTAGCTACATTATCAGAAGAGGTAGAAGCTGCTACAATATTTACTCCTGCCATTTTTCCTTGTATGGCTCTGTCTAGAGCAGAACTACTTTCGGTCATGTCAAATGCAGATGCAGAAAGAACAACTTCATTTAAAGTAATATTGTCAGGAATAAGATTTATATTATAAAAATTATTATCCGAAATAATTATATCAAGAGGTTTCATACCGATATAATTTATAGAGATAATGTCCCCTTTTTTTGCTTCAATTGAAAAATTGCCATCAAAATCAGTTTGAGCTCTACTATTACTTCCTTTTATTACAATAGTTGCGCCAGGTAGTGGTAGTTCATCTTCAGCAGTGATTATATTACCTTTAATAAAACCACCCTTAATGTCAGATTGTTTTTTTGAAGTAAAATATGAAGGAATGTTAGCATACCTACTTCTTAAATACATTTTTCGAGCATAATGATGAGACCCATCAAAACCAAACCCAAACCAATTCAATTGGTCAAAACCTTGAGGATTTAAATTGGCAATATTTTTAAAACGATTAAACAATCTAAAGTTGATGTTGCCAAAACTCTGTCCATAGTTTTTATTCACGCTTCCATAATAATAAGGTCTGTTAATTGGGTTAAAGCTCCAGTTGTGTGTCCTAAATTCATCTAACGACGCATCGTACATACTGGCCAACAATTCGGCAGAAACTTTATCGCCTTTAGGCCCTTTAATTTTAAAGCTCCAAGTTTCATCTTGTCCTGGTTGTAACTTGTCTCTAAAGGTGGTCGTCTCTATTTCTAAATCGGTTTTTGGATATGGAACATTGACGCTAAAACTTTGTGATATGTATGAGTTAAACGCGGCAAAACTCGTATGAACTTCAAAACCGCCTAAATCACTTTCTAAAACAGGGATGCTAATGGTCTGTTTAGAATTGCTAAGCTTAACAAGTTGGGTAACAATGATTTTGTTATTCTTCTCAATCTCAACGGTTACTGTAACGTCTTTTGCCGCAGAGCCTAATGTTAGCTTGGCAATATCACCTACTTTATAATGGTCTTTATCAAGAGATGCTTCAAACAATTGCTGGTCGGCAACAGTTTTATCCGATGTGCTAAACAGAGAGGCAAATGCTTCGTCTTTTACGTCTTGTTCAAACTTATCTTTGCTTTCTGCTACAATAATGTACTTGCCAGAATCCCATTTTTTTAGCTTTTTTAAAGTGATGGTTTTGTGGTCATCCGTATCAAAATCAGTGCTAAAAACTTCGTCTCCTTTTGTCCAATGTTTTATTTGATGTTCGTTATTGTACGGATCGTGAGGAAATAAACGCTTAAATTCTACCTTAGACATCACCTGAAAATCTGGTGCGTTCCATGGTCTTTGTCTTAAAACGTGTGCTGGTGAGTTTAATTTATATATTTTTAATGTTCCTGTGGCAGGCACTTCTTCTCCATTCAAGTTTTTTGAAACTAGAGAAATGTCAATCGTTTTCTTAGACTTATCAATAACTTGTGGTGCCACAATTTGTAAGGTCATAGCATGGTAGCCAACATTTACAATAGTGCTTGTAGAACGTGTTTCTCCGTTAATGTCAGTAATATCAGCAGTAACTTCATATCTAAAAATAGGTAAATTGTCTTTAGATACACTCTCGTCTGGTAGTGCTTTAAACGTAATATCAAATTCACCTTTATCATTGGTGTTTCCTTCACCAAAAGTAATTTCTTGTGGTTCAGAATTATAAAAAGGGCGTCTCCAATACCACCAATTTGGGTATTGCACTTGGCGCTTTACACGATATACCACTTTAGCATTGGTAATATTAGCACCAGCAAATGCAACTGCCGTACCTTTTACTGTGATGCTATCATTAACTTTAAAGGTTTCGGTAATGGGTTGAAATTTGGGCTTAAACTTTGGGCGTTTGTATTCTTCAACAGAGAAATAAATGTAGTCTTTTCTACCACAAAATAACGCTATTGAGTATTCACCAGTAAGCCCATCATTAGGTAATATAAACGCACCACTTACCGAACCAAACACATTGGTTTTTAATTGAAGCTCACTAACCACTTCGCCATTAACATTTCTAAGTTCTACTTTAGCTGCCTCATCTGTATTAACTTCGGTTTTTCCATCTTTAGTTACGGTAGCAATACCTTTAAAATAAACAGTTTGTCCTGGTCTGTAAATACTTCGGTCTGTAAATAAAAAGACATTGTATTGGGTGTCGTTATGCGCTCTGTGTTTATAACGTCTTTGTATGTAATAGTTACCAAAAAAAGCAGTATCGTCTTTATAATTGGCTTTTATGTCAACAGCTCTATAATAGTTTTTGTCCTTTTTAAAGCTGAACTTCCCATTACGATCTGTTGAGAATACTTTAGAAAGCAACTTATCTCTATGGTTTCTGTAAGTAAGATTAATGGTTGCATCAGTAATTGGTTTCCCATTGTTTCTATCGATGAGTTGATAATTAATAACATCATTTTCATTACTTTCAATCAATGCCAAGTCAGTAACCTGTATATGAGCTGCTGCAAATACATTATCTTCAGTATTCGTATCTGCTTTAATGAGGTACAAACCATTCGTTAACTCTGGTACAATAATTTCGGTGCTGTGATCCTGGTAATCGCCTTCAGATTTTAAGGTGCTTGAAAAAGATTTTACAGGCTTAAGTGTTTTAAAAAATGCCACTTTATCCTTTACATCATAAGATTGGTTAAAAGTTTTAAGCTGGCCTTTAGAGATTTTGTAAATGCTAAAATTGAGTTCCTGTAGATTTCTATAATTCACTAAAATTCTTGAAACAGCATTATTAGGAATAGATTCTTCAGCCTGAAGCCTTATCCTTGGTTGAAGTATTTGTTGTTTTAAAATGACACATTGTTTAGCACCATCACTTTCTGGATATGTTGAAAGGACAGCTTCAGACAATTCTAAAGCATCTTTAAGTTTCCAACGATGGGTTTCATCAACCTCGCCTTGGTAAGGATTGCTTTGATACTGGTTGCCAAGTTCACGATAAACAGAAGCGAGTTCAAAATTGTATAGAGCTGAAAGAGGTGATGCTTTTAATAATTCGGCTTTGGTTTTAAGCATTGCAACCAAGGCAACCTTTTTGTTATTAAAAGTAGCATGTTGCTCCACAAATTTTAAGCGTGCTATATCTACGGTTACAAAAGCTTTGGTAGTTGTATTACTTCTATGAAACCTTAAAAGGTTCTGATAGATTTTTATAGCATTAAGTTGTAAAGACAATGAATCTTTAGATGTTAAATCTAAATCAATAAACTCTTCGCTATCACCAATTAGACTTTTAGCTTCAATCTTAAATTCATAAGCTGGTTTCGTAATGCTATTTTCACTGGTCTTATAAAACTGAAGCGCATTATGGCTCAACAAATCAAATAAAGTGGGTCTGTATATTTTTGAACCTTTTGCTTCGTTTAAAAGCAAACTGTAATTGTCTAACGATTCTTGTTGAAGTAATAATCCGTTTTTAAGAGAGTGTTGGTAATAAGTATGAATTTCATGAAATAGTGTCTCTAAATCCCAAGTTCTAAAATCGTCACTTACTTTTTCTGCTGTTTTACTACGGTTATAAAACTTATATCTGTTTTGCTGAAAATATTGCCAATACATTGTTGCCAACATATTTTCTAAAAGATGTTTGGTAACAATGTTATCGGTGTGTTCAATTTCAGACTTAAAAAGATTTACAATATTAAACTGTGCGTCTTCCTCTAGTATAAGCATGTATTTGCTTTTATGCAATAAGGCTTTAATCTGTTGTTGCTTGTTTTTAGACTTTATAGCAGCTTTATAGATATTGTCAACAAGGTCAGCAGCACTTTTTGTTAAGCCTTCATTTTCAAAATCAATAACTTTTTCCCATTGCTTATCAAAATTGTTTTGAGCATTAGAAAAAGAAGCGAAACATATTAGCATTAATATTGAGATATAAGTTTTCATAATATTTGCCGCGAAGGCGGTAATCTTTTAGTGTATTGGTTTAAATCATTATGACCTAAACACGTTCTATTTATTTTTAAAAATACCTTCAAAAGGTGTTCCAAAAAAAGCCAGAAGAAGTAACAGTACTTTTTCAATGAGTTAAAGTAAGCAATTTGTGAGTGAAGGCACACGTTATTAAATTGTATTTTTGTGAAAAAGTGGCACACGCTATGAAAAGATTTTTTTGGTTACTCTTTATATCTTCGTTTTGTTTTTCTCAAACATCATTAGAGAAAGCCAAAACTTTCTTGGCCGAAAAAGACTATAAAAAGGCACAACAAGAAATAGAGGCTTTTTTAAAAACAAACCCTAACGATAAAGAAGCTATTGAATTATTAGGCGATGCTTATGGATATCAAAAAGAGTGGGATAATGCCATTGCGCAATATGAGCAATTAAAAAACACGCATCCAAAAAATGCCAATTATCATTATAAATATGGTGGTGCTTTAGGAATGAAAGCTTTAAGTATTAGTAAATTTAAAGCTCTAGGCATTATTGGTGATGTAAAACGCGCTTTTTTAAAGGCTGCTGAATTAGACCCTAAGCATATAGATACGCGTTGGGCTTTAGTAGAGCTGTACGTGTCGCTTCCTGGAATTATTGGAGGAAGCACTTCTAAAGCACTAAAGTATGCAAACCAACTTCAAAAACTATCTAAGGTAGATGGTTACCTTGCTAAAGGTTACGTGTATGAATATGATGATGAACCAGAATTGGCAGAGAAATATTATAAACTGGCCATTAAAGTCGGTGGTTCTGTAACGTGTTATGAAAAGCTAACCAATTTCTATGAAGGTCAAGATGAGCCAGATAAAGCTATAGATAATCTTGAAAAAGCTCACAATAAACATCAGCGCAATGCCATGCACTACCAAATAGGTAAAGTATGTGCAGATTATAATCTTCAACTAGATAAAGGAGAAAAATGTCTAAAAGTCTATTTATCTAACCACTCTGCTAAAGATGGTGTGCCAAAAGCTTGGGCTTACTATCGCTTAGCACAAATCTACAAACACAAAAAAAACAAAGAAGAAGCTTTAAAATGGATAGATAAAGCCATTGCAGGTTTACCTAAAATCAAGGTTTTTAAAGAAGAGAAGACCAGCATTTCCAAGATGTAAAAACAAAGACATAAATTTTAATTATAAACCTATTAGAATTATTAATAGGTTAAATATTAGTTAAGTATGTGAAAATAATAGTAATACTATTATTTTTGCGTTTAAATATTTTAACTATGATTAATTTACTATCAAATCTAAAAATAGCAGTACCAGATAAAATCTATATTAAAGATCCAGAATCTTCAAAATTAGGGAAGCGTATTATTGAGCATAGCATTTTACTGATAGATGACATTGGTTTTGATAGCTTTACTTTTAAGAAATTAGGTGCAAAAATAGGTTCTAATGAAAGCTCTGTTTATCGTTATTTTGAAAGCAAACATAAGTTACTCCTTTATCTAACATCATGGTATTGGGCATGGATAGAGTACCAAATGGTGTTTGCTACGCATAATATTAACGATAGTAGCGAGAGGTTAAATAAAGCAATTGAGGTCGTAACGCGATCCATAAAAGAAGACATTACGTTTACGCACATTAACGAAGTTGTTCTTAATAGAATTATCATTAATGAATATTCAAAATCATACCTAACCAAAGAGGTAGATAGCGAAAATAAAGAAGGGTACTTTGTAGTATACAAACGTTTAATTAAGCGCTTGAGTGAAATTATTAATAACGTCAACTCAGATTACGAATTTCCTTCTAGTTTAGCTAGTACTATAGTAGAAGGCGCTTTGCATCAACACTTTTTAAAAGCACATTTTAAATCTATTACCGATTGTGGTGAAGATTTAACTCCTACAGAATTCTTTATCAATCTTACGACAAACGTTTTAAAGACAACAACAAATGAATCAAAATAAACCTCTCTTAACACCTTGGCAGCGTTTTGTTGGGATTTTAAGATTAGAAAAAAAAGATTTACTGCAAGTAATATACTATGCTGTTTTTTCAGGTCTTATTAGTCTTACCTTACCTTTAGGTATACAGGCTATTATTAACTTAATTCATGGTGCTCAAGTTAGCACGTCATGGATAGTGTTGGTGGTTTTAGTAACCCTTGGCGTGGTGTTTGTTGGTATTCTACAACTCATGCAAATGCGTATTATAGAAACTGTACAACAACGTATTTTTATGCGTGCTTCATTTGAGTTTACGTATCGTTTTCCTAAAATAAAAATGAACGAATTACGTAATTATTATCCGCCAGAATTAGCCAACCGTTTTTTTGATGTATTAACCGTTCAAAAAGGTTTGTCAAAACTATTATTAGATGTGCCAACTGCTGCTTTACAAATCGTATTTGCATTAATTCTATTGTCCTTTTATCATCCTTTTTTTATCGCATTTGGTATTCTTTTACTCATTCTCATCTATGTGGTTTTTAAGTTTACAATTCAGAAAGGAATGCATACGAGTTTGGTTGAGTCTAAGAAAAAGTATATGGTTGCACACTGGATTCAAGAAGTGGCTAGAGCTATAACTAGTTTTAAGATTTCTGGACGAACCTCAATGGCACTAGATAAAAACGACAAATTAGTTGATGGTTACCTTCAGGCTAGAGAGAGTCACTTTAAAATTTTAATTCTTCAGTTTATACAAATGATAGGATTTAAAGTTATAGTAACGGCTGGTCTGTTGATTATTGGTGGTCTTTTAGTATTAAGTCAAGAGATGAATATTGGGCAGTTTGTTGCAGCAGAAATTATCATTCTATTAGTTATTGCTTCCGTAGAAAAATTAATACTTGGGTTAGAATCGTTTTATGATGTATTAACTTCTTTAGAGAAAATGGGTCAGGTGGTTGATAAAAAACTAGAACCGCAAGAAGGCATAAAAGTAGATACTGTAGAGCGTTTTAAAATAGAGTTAGAAAACCTAACGTATAGTGTCCCAAATAAAGAAAAACCTATTTTAAAGGATTTGTCAATTACGATTAAACCATCGAGCCGTGTTTTGGTACAAGGGCCAAGTGGTGCAGGTAAATCAACATTGTTAAGAATCATTTCTGGCATTGTTCAACCAACAGAGGGGAGAATTTTTGTAAATGACGAATCGCTTAAAAATTTGCATCTTAATAATTATAGATCGTGTCTTGGTTTATCATTAGCAGAAGAAACTCCGTTTGAAGGTAGTATTAAAGAGAACCTTACGCTTGCTAATAAAAGTATTACCAACGAAGAAATTAATAAGGCTATTGAGGTAGTTGGCTTACGTAGTTATCTAAAAGAAACCGAAAAGGGATTAGAGACAATTATTTATCCAGAGGGTAAACAAATGTCGTTTACAGTAGCAAAGAAAATAATTTTGGCGCGCGCTATTCTAAAAAAACCAAAAGTATTAGTGCTCGAAGAACCATTAGAACATTTTGAATCCACTGAAGCGCAAAGAATAATAAAACAATTAACAGCTCCAGAAAATCCATGGTCACTTATTGTCGCTAGCTTTAATAAAGATTGGGCAAGTGAGTGTACAGATGTTATAACATTAAATAATGGCGAAATAGTTTAAAACGTATAGCTATGTTAAATATATCTAAGAACCCACTAAACAAAAAAGTAGATTTATCTGAGTATAGTTCAGGTAAGCGCGTTTTTAATAAATCCTATTACAAGTATTTTAATCGTTTTTTGGTTGGCTTTGCAATTTTCGGATTCATAATTCTGTTTCTTCCATGGACGCAAAATATCTCTGGTCAAGGTAAAGTTACTACACTAACACCAGATCAAAGACCACAAACCATTCAATCTCCAATACCAGGAAGTATTCAAAAGTGGTATGTAAGAGAAGGGGATTTTATTAAGAAAGGAGATACCATTATTCAAATTGCAGAAATTAAAAGCGATTATTTTAATCCAAATTTGGTCGAAATAACGCAGCAACAACGCGATGCAAAAAAGATTTCGGCAAAATCATATGCAGAAAAAGTTAATGCGCAAAACGTTCGTATTAACGCTTTAACTAACGAGCAAAACCTAAAGTTAGAGCAAGCTAATAACAAACTAGCGCAAGCAAAGCAAAAAGTAAAAGCAGATAGCATAGATTTGATTGCAGCAAGAACCAACATGAAAATTGCTCAGATTAAATACAATCGTGCAGATACACTGCTTAAAGAGGGTTTTGTAGCAAAAAAGAACTTAGAAGACGCAGCCGTTAAGCTTCAAGAAACCCAAGCTAAAGAAACATCTCAAGAAGCAAAATTGTTGGTGAGTAAAACCGAAGTAACTAATGCAAAGCTAGAAATAAATCGTGTTGAGCAAGAGTTTAGAGATAAGATTTCTAAGGCGCGTAGCGAAAAGTTTTCTGCAAAATCTAGCCAGTTTAGCTCTGAAGCCGAAGTTCAAAAATTAGAGAATGATGTTGCTAACTACTCCATTCGTAATAGTTTGCAATTCATTATTGCTCCCTATGACGCTTACATCACTACAGCTTTGCGTGGTGGAGTAGGCCAGACCTTTAAAGAAGGTGAGGAGTTGGTTGGTATTATTCCTGCAGAGGTAGATTTGGCTGTAGAAACATTTGTAAAACCTATTGATTTACCGCTAATACATCCTGGTGAAAAAGTGCGTGTTCAATTCGATGGTTGGCCTGCTATTGTATTTAGTGGTTGGCCTAATGTGTCTTATGGAACCTATGGTGCTGAGGTCGTGGCTGTAGAACGATTTATAAGTACAAATGGCAAATTTAGAATTCTACTTAAACCAGATCCGCAAGATCATCCTTGGCCAAAGGAAATACGTGCAGGTTCTGGTGCAAGAACTATTGCGCTGTTAGAAGATGTGCCTATTTGGTTTGAGTTATGGAGACAGCTTAATGGTTTCCCTCCTAATTTTTATCAACCTCAAGATGCATCAACATCAAAAAAAACTAAAAAGTAAGTTATGAAGTATATAAGCACACTGCTTCTCATAAGTGTTAGTTTTTTGAGTTTTGCACAAACCGATAGTATTGTTGAGGTTATGAGGTTTAACGAATACTTAGGTTATGTTAAAAAGTTTCACCCTATAGTGAAACAGGCAGAACTAGTAATCGACCAAAGTCAGGCAAAACTTTTAAAGTCTAGAGGTGCTTTTGACCCTAAGTTTGAGGTTGATTATAGCCGAAAGAAGTTTAAAGGAACAGAATATTTTGATAAACTTAATGGTGTCTTTAAAATACCAACATGGTATGGTATAGAGCTTAAGGCGGCTTTTGAAGAAAACACAGGTGGTTTTTTAAATCCTCAAGATGTTGTGCCAGACGATGGCTTGTATTCGGCTGGTGTAAAAATTCCTATCGCACAAGGCTTGTTAATTAACAACCGTATGGCGTCTTTAAAACAGTCTAAATTATTTAAAGAACAAGCTAAATCAGACAGAGATGTTATTGTTAACAATATTTTATTTGAGGCGTCATTAGCTTATTTTAAGTGGTTGCAAGCCTATAAAGAACTGTTGTTGTTTCGTAACTTTTTAACTAATGCCGAGCTACGATTTCGAGGAGTAGAGCGTGGTGCAGAAGTTGGTGAGCGTGCTCAAATAGATGTTGTAGAAGCACGTATTGCTATTAATCAACGCAAACTAAGTCTAGAGCAGTCTAAGATAAAGTTAATGAAAACGGCATTAGAGTTGTCTACATTTTTGTGGCTAGACAATAATGTGCCTGTAGAGCTACAGCCTAATGTAATTCCAGATGTAGATTCAGAGGCTGTAATAGATGCAGCATTTAATACCAATCAATTACGCTCAAACGAACTTGTTTTAGAGTCGCACCCTAAGATGATTGCTTTAGATTATAAATTGCAAAGTCTAGAAGTAGATAGAAAGTTAAAAGCAAATAAATTACTGCCTAAGGTTGATGTGGAATATAACTTTTTAACGGAAGCTCCAGATGTGGCTAGATCTTTTAATACAGCAGAGTATAAAGGTGGACTCAATATTAGTTTCCCGCTGTTTTTAAGAAAAGAGCGTGGTGATTTAAGATTGTCGAAATTAAAAATGCAAGATGCTGAGTTCGAAATTAACGCAACGCGCGTAAAACTTCAAAATAAAATCAATGCGCTAAGACAGGAGTTAAACTCCTATAAGATTCAAAACAAATTAGTAGAACAAATGGTCACCGATTATTCTAGAATGTTAGAGGCTGAAGAGCGCAAATTTGTCCTTGGTGAGAGCTCATTGTTTTTGGTAAATTCTAGAGAGTCTAAATTAATAGATAGCCAGCTAAAGGCTATAGAAGTTCAGTATAAATTCTTCAGTACAAAGGCAAAGCTTTTTAATAGTTTATCAGTGAATCCTGAATTATAAATAGTATTTTTACAATACTTATTTAGCATATTCTATGAACGTACATTTTATAGCTATTGGTGGTGCTGCCATGCACAATTTAGCCATAGCACTTCACAATAAAGGTTATAAGGTTACAGGAAGTGACGATACCATTTTTAATCCTTCAAAATCCAGATTAGAAGCAAAAGGGTTGTTGCCTGAAACTTTTGGCTGGTTTCCAGAAAAAATCACAACAAACTTAGATGCCATTGTTCTCGGAATGCATGCAAAAGAGGACAATCCAGAGTTGCTTAAAGCACAAGAACTCGGTCTTAAAATCTATAGCTACCCAGAGTTTTTATATGAGCAGTCCAAAGATAAAACCAGAGTAGTCATTGGTGGTAGTCATGGTAAAACAACAATTACGTCTATGATTCTGCATGTTATGCATTATCACGATAGAGATGTAGATTATATGGTGGGTGCACAACTAGAAGGGTTTGATGTTATGGTAAAGCTCACCCAAGACAACGACTTTATCGTTTTAGAAGGAGATGAGTACTTAAGTTCACCTATTGATAGACGACCAAAATTTCATTTGTACAAACCCAATATAGCCTTGTTAAGTGGCATCGCTTGGGACCATATCAATGTGTTTCCAACGTATCAAAACTATGTAGAGCAGTTTAGCATTTTTGTAGATTCTATTGTATTGGGCGGAAGTATTAACTACAATGAAGAAGACCAAGAAGTAAAACGTGTCGTTGAAGCATCCGAAAATCAAATACGAAAAATAGCTTATCAAACACCAGAGTATTCGGTCGTAGATGGCGAAACCTTATTAGAAACGCCAGAAGGACCAATGCCAATAGAAGTGTTTGGTGCACATAACTTAAATAACTTAGCGGGTGCTAAATGGATTTGCCAACACATGGGCATTGACGAAGACGATTTCTACGAAGCCATTTCCACGTTCAAAGGCGCAAGCAAACGTTTAGAGAAAATTGCCGAAAACTCAAATAGTGTTGCCTATAAAGATTTTGCCCATTCACCAAGCAAGGTAGAGGCAACGACCAAAGCAGTAAAAGAACAATATAGAGATAGAACTTTAGTAGCCTGTTTAGAGTTGCATACTTATAGCAGCCTTAATGCAGAGTTTTTAAAGCAATACAAAGGCGCTTTAGATGCAGCAGATGTGGCTGTGGTATTTTATTCTCCTCATGCTGTCGAAATTAAAAAACTAAAAGAAGTCTCTCATGAGCAAATTGCCAATGCTTTTCAGCGCGACGATTTAATCATTTATACCAATCCAGAAGAGTTTAAAGACTTCGTGTTCTCCCAAAATTTAGACAACAAAGCCTTACTCCTAATGAGTTCTGGTAATTATGGAGGTTTAGATTTTGATGAGGTGACAAAATTATTCTAAAATTTTGTCACCCTGAACGTGTTTCAGAATCTCAATTTTACTTTTTAAAATCGATAGCCAATTCTTAAATGCAAATTTACTGCAACACCGCTCTCATTAAGTAAAACCACATTATCTTCTTTAAAGTAGTGTACATATCCAATCCCAATTCCAGTTTCATAATTAAAATGATTTCCAATATTACGCCTTATTCCCCAAGTTGGTATTATTGAAATATCACTGATAAAATTAATGTTATCCTCATTTGCAATTATAAACCAATCAGGATGGTATGTCGTTTTAATAGAAATAAAGTTTCCGCTATTTCCATCTATTCTTTTTGACTTTCTCTCTCTCTTATTCAAATTATAATACCAACGTGGTTCAATAGTAAGTGTAGGTGCAAGAATAAGCCCATCTACTTCATTAGCCTTACTTCCATAAATCCCAGTGTCAAATCCAAGTTCACTTCTCAAAGCAATTTGATTTGATAATTTTAACTCATTATGACCCCAAATTCCTAAAATCCCTGTTTGTATTCCAAAAGTTGATTGTTCAACACTTGCGTTTTGTGATTTCATGATTAAAGTTAGTCCGCAGAATGTTAAGGTCAATAAAATTTTTTTCATTTAGTATGGTTTTAAATATTGTATGAGATTTATCAAGAATTATGCCTCCTCAAAAATGCCGCAAAATTTTGATGGTATAGGTCTGTTTTAATACTTGTATTGTGCTTAGAACTTGTAGCGAAGTACGATGAAATTTTTGAGAAAGCCAAGAAGTAAGAAGCGTTTTTGCTTATGTATGAGCAAGTTGTAAATAAAGGATTAATGAAATTGCCATCTACGGTTAACCAAGTTTCTGTTTATATAGTGTAGAGGGTGTTTTTTAATTATAACGAATGCACCCAATATAATCGTAACCAATAACTTTACAAAGAAAGCGCTCTGTTAATAAGAACAGTCACAGTAAATTACAGAAAGATTTAAATAAGTTTATATAATTATAGAGGTTTAAACTTTCAAGAGGTAAAAAACGATCCCAATAGTTATTCATCATCATCATCATCACTAAAATCCAACCATTTAATCTCATTAACAGTGTCTAAGTAGATGATAGCGTCAAAGGCTTCACCAATAGCTTTTGCTTCTGTTTTGCTATTTCGTATTTGCGCACCAGAACCACTAGTAAGTCGTAATGCATTTTCAAAAAAGGCTTTTAACTCAGCGTTCATTTTTGCGTTTCTAATATTAATAAATGTATTTGGGCGACCTAATTGTTTCAAACAAGCCGTAAAACTATGGGTTTCAATGTGGTCAAAATCAAACGTTTCTAAGTTGCCTTCTTTTGAGAAGGCCTTTAGCGATCCAGTACCAAAATCTGTAGCAATATTAAAGTAATAATCACCAAACCTCTTTTTTAGTTGATGCCCAGTAACATCAACCACTCCATTAGAAATCCAATCGCCAACATGCGCATTGTGTGCCCAATACAAAGCCTTAGAGCTTTCACCATGATGGTGCAAAATCCACTCAATGTTTTCTTCCATATAGATATCTCTAAAATCGTGTTTGCGTTGCAAAACCTGCTGATGAATTGTTGTTACAAACTGGCCAATAACTTCTATGTGATGATAGGTAAGCTCATAAGCTTTCTTAGAGCTCTTGCTTACAAAATCTTCATAATGACTTTCAAAATGTGCTTTTAAACTTATGTAGGTATTGTAATACTTAGATTTTTCGTCATCGCTAATGGTTTGCCATAAGTGCTTCTCAAATCCATCAATTACAAAATCAGAGTTTACTTTTTTAAGATAATCATTTAGTCGCTTCACATCACCAATAACATATTGCATCTCACAACCATAAATGTAAATTTTATTGTTGCTGGTGCTGTTATGCTCACGCAACCAATTCAACAGCCTGTAAAACGATGGTGTGGTATAACGCCAGGTAGAATTATGGGTTTTTAATATAGCTTTTAGATCATCTCTTTTTCCGTGTATATAATCATTAAAATAGGCACCTTCTCCAAAACCCGTTTCAATAATTAAAAGGTTAAATTGATGGGCATGGTTTAAGTAATTCATTAAAGCTCTGGTAAGATGAGTAAACTCTCCAGCACCATGGCTGTTTTCACCATAGCCAACAATAACAATATCTTTTAAAGCCTCATCAAGAAACGAAAAAGAATCAGCTTCAATACTACTAAAGCCATTACTATAAGGTTTTAATTTGGGGTTGCATTGAGCATAACCAAACGGTACAAATAAAAAAAGCACAAGTGTTCTTAAGAATAAATACATAAAATAGTTTAATGTTAAAGTGAACTGCAAACTTGAGTTTAAAACCGCTAAAAGCCCTATGTTTTAAGGGCTAAAATGTCCAGATATCAGAAATTAGGACATCTTTATATACTGCGATTTGCTTTTTTAAAGGCAGAAGGAGTGGTGTTAGTTAGACGCTTAAAAGTAGCATTAAAAGACGATTTGGTTTTAAAACCAGCTTGTTGAGCCAATGAAAACAAAGTGTATTTATCAGCCTCATCAGATAATAAAAGCTGTTTTACTTTTTCTATACGATGCTGGTTTAAAAACTCAGAAAAACTAAGACCTAAATTAGTGTTTAGGTGTGTAGATAACTTCTTAGGCGAAACATTTAAAATACGAGCAGCTTCATGTAACGAAAACTCAGAATTGGTAAAACGTTCTTCAGTAATAATTAAACTATAAATCGTTTGGGTTAATAACGCATCATGGTCATTAATTGCAGTATGTTGTGTTTTAAATGTTCTAAATAACACATCAGGCTTAGTAAACCCGATATAGCCAATCCAATAAATGTATATAGAATTAATAAGTAAAATCGGATAGTAAAATTGCAAGGTCTCTTCACCATCATGAATCCATAAATCTATAGAAAACAAAAGCAAATTCAATCCAACGATGCTCATAAATACAGCAATAAATGTTTTCACCCAATTAATGTGTTCAGCTTTAGCAACACTTTGGTTAGTCTTTAAATATGTTCTTACAACCTTAAAAAGATGAAAACCCAAAAACAGGCAAAACAACAGATAAGTATATTCATGATACCTAAAAAAGTTAGAATTCACTATTTCAGCAGTAATTCTATAGCTGTTTTCCTTTACAGAAATACCAAACCAGTACGTTCGTAATAAAAAATAAACAATAGCAGGTGCAAACAAATACCATTGCAATTTATGGTAGTCTGTTGTTGTAGAAGAAGGAAACAAATACCTAACATAAAAATAAAACCCAATACCAATAAGCCATTTATAAGGCAGAGGAAAAAGATGCAAAGGCCTGTAGTATCTAAAAAGATCTAAATCTAAACAAGCATAAATAAAATTTAAAAAAGCTAAGGAAAATAAAAACAGTATAAAAAATAAAACCGCCTTAGGATTCTTTTTTCGTTTTTGATAGATAAAGAAACATAGCAAAAACCCCTGAATAGCACCAAGTAATATCAATAGGTTTAAGAAACTATAGTTTAAGGCCATCTTTT
>NZ_JAOARH010000076.1 GCF_025210595.1 Winogradskyella sp. | reverse complement strand
AGTAGCATCATCGTTAAAGAACCAATCTTCACCACCATCCATAGACCAGCAAAGAGGAATTGTGCCAGCATTTTCAAAGTCTTCAGTATAAGGGGCCGTAAAAGTAACACACTCTGTTGTAAAGGTAAAAGGACCTACCCAAGAGCTAACATCACCACCACAATCTGATTGTACATAATATTCATAATTTGAAGCTGGCGTTAATCCTGAAACTGTAAAAGGATTTGTAACACCTGTATCTGTAGGAGTTTCTGTTTGTGTTGATCCTTCTGCAACTACTTCAATATTCCAACTCGTAGCAGTGCCATTTTCTGTCCATGAAAATTCCGCACCAGTAGCATTAATAGCTGATATTGCAAGATCAGATGGTTCTGGGCATGTTACTTCAAAAATGTTAATATCGTCAAAACCAAAACCTTCATCAGTAACAGATGTATCAGAACCAAAAGCTACTCTAAATATTACATTAGATTGCCCACCTAAACCATTAAGGGCATGTCTTGCAGTAACCCAAGCATTTGTGCCTGCCGCACCAGTGCCAGACCAACCTTCTTGTTGCCCTCCAGGGTTTCCTCCAATTGTATCGTCAGTATACCAGTTAACCGGATCTCCAAAGGCACCAACATTAACCCATGTTGTGCCACCATCAATTGAAGACTGAAGCACTGCTCCGTCCCAGCTAAACTCTATATCGTACCATATGCTCATTTCAATTGAAGGAGCAACAAGTGCAGAAAAGTCAAAAACAGGACTTGTAACCCATGAGTTTTCACTAGAGTTATAATTGCCTGTTAGGTTAGTAACCCAAGAGTTTGTTCCTGAGGCAGCACTATTGATAATGGCTCCGGCAGGTGTTCCTAAAGCCCATGTGCCATTTGTTGTGTTGTCGGCCACCCAACCACCATCACCAGACTCAAAATCCTCGGTGTAGGGAAAAGTAGTTATTTGTGCTTCAATGCTAGTAATAGCAACAAATGAAAGCAAAAATAAAAATAGAGTAATCTTTTTCATTATTAAATCGGTTTGTTAGAAATTATTTAACCCTTTATAATGCATTGACTATAAAGGATTTATTTTTTTTAAATTTAATGAGGCTTGGGGGAGCATTTTTGCACGCTGGTTAGTCGTTTTTTTTATGCCCATTCGAAGATATAAAAAATGCCTATTAACAAGATGTTAGCAATACTATAATAGATTAACTACCGTATTAATCGATAAATGGTTTAAGAAGTTTTAAGTTGAATGAAAACTGGGAAATGATCGCTATAACCTCCCTTGTATTTTTTACCAACATATGTTCTAAAAGGTTGACCTTTGAACTTGCCATGATATTGGGTTAGAAACTTTGAATTGAAAACATCTGCTTTTTTAAACTTTAGTTTAGAGGATTTAATATCGAAGAAATTATTAGTAAATAATATTTGGTCGAACATATTCCATTGAAAGTCATGATTTAAACTGCCTTTGTCATAAGAAAGTACAGTTTTAAATGGATTGTAAAGACCGCTTTCTTTTTCAATAAGAGAAATACTTTTGTCATTAGGGTTGTCATTAAAATCTCCCATTACAATTACTTTAGCATGTTCATCTTCTTTCTTTAGCTTTTTAATAATTGAATTTACAGCATTAGCCGCTGCAATCCGTTTGTGTTCTGTTTCTTTTTCGCCTTCTCTTCTAGAAGACCAATGATTAACTATAATATGAATAGACTCCTCATTAAGTTTGCCTTCAACTAATAGTATGTCTCTGGTATAATCTCTTTGACCTGATTCATCTTGAAGGTAAACAGAAAATGTTTCAGAACTTTGCAGCTCAAAACATTCATTTTTATAAATAAGAGCAACATCAATACCTCTTTCGTCCGACGAATCATAATGGACGTAGCTATAAGATTCATTAACAAGACTATCACTTTGTAATAAATCTGATAGCACTTTTTTGTTTTCTACTTCAGCAAGACCAACAATTACTGGTGCAACTTCTGTATCTTCATCACCAATTTTAGAAATTACAGATCCTAACTTTCGCAATTTATTTTCATAGCGTTTAGGAGTCCATCGTTTTGCCGAAGTTGGTAAAAAATCGTCATCTTTAGTAAAAGGATCGTTTTCAATATCGAATAAGTTTTCAATATTATAGAAAGCAATAGTATAAGTCGAATCGGTTTTATTCATGGCAATAAATATAGTTTTTTTTGAAACGTATCAAAGAATATGGCATTTGTTTAACTTTGCATTTTTAAACTATTTATGATAGAGAAAAAGAATATTACGTTAGAGAAAGTTGTATTAATAGGTATAATAACACAAGATCAAAAAGAAGAACAGTCTAAGGAGTATTTAGATGAATTAGAGTTTTTAACTTATACTGCAGGCGGAGAAGTTGTAAAACGTTTTACACAAAAAATGACTATGCCCAATCCAAAGACATTTATTGGAACTGGTAAAATGGAAGAGGTGACAGGTTTTGTGAAGGACAATGAAGTTGGAACCGTTATTTTTGATGATGAGTTATCTCCTGCACAAGAAAGAAACATTAGTAAAATACTTAATTGTAAAATCCTAGACAGAACAAACCTTATCTTAGATATTTTTGCGCAACGTGCACAAACTAGCTATGCCAGAACACAAGTAGAATTGGCGCAATGCGAATATTTACTGCCTAGACTTAAAGGTATGTGGACACACCTTGAAAGGCAAAAAGGTGGTATAGGTATGCGTGGTCCTGGTGAGACTGAAATTGAAACTGATAGACGTATTGTTAGAGATAAAATAGCTTTGCTGAAATCTAAGATAAAGACCATTGATAAGCAAATGGCAATTCAGCGAGGTAATCGAGGTAAAATGGTACGTGTTGCTTTGGTTGGTTATACCAATGTAGGTAAATCTACATTGATGAATGTTATTAGCAAAAGTGAAGTTTTTGCAGAAAATAAACTCTTTGCAACTTTAGATACAACCGTTAGAAAAGTAGTTATAGGAAACTTGCCATTTTTAGTGAGTGACACTGTTGGGTTTATTAGAAAATTACCAACGCAATTGGTTGAGTCCTTTAAGAGTACATTAGATGAAGTTAGAGAAGCCGATTTATTGCTACATGTGGTAGATATTTCTCATTCTAATTTTGAAGAGCATATAGATTCTGTTAATCAGATTTTAGATGAAATAGAGAGTAAGGGTAAGCCTACTATTATGGTTTTTAATAAAATTGATGCTTACACTCCAGAACCTTTTGATGAAGAAGATTTGTTAGAGGAAAGAACCAAAGCTAATTATAGTATTGAAGAATGGAAAAAGACTTGGATGTCTAAGATTGGTGATAGTGCTTTGTTTATTTCTGCTATAAACAAAGAGAATTTAGATGAATTTAGAAAAAGAGTTTATAAAGAAGTAAGAGAAATACATGTTACTCGCTTTCCTTATAATCATTTTTTGTACCCAGATGTTGAGGATATAGTATAAAAAGAGAAAGCCTTTCGTTAAAAATGAAAGGCTTTCTTTTTATATAATTTCTATTGTTTAGAACTTGTAACTTAAACCAATAGTATAGTAAGATTGTAAATCATTATCAGCATCTTCTAAGGCTACCTCTTGGAAGTTGGCTGCTTCTTGCTTATTACTTCTTAATGCAAAGTCAAAACCAACACCAATCATTTTCCATAACGTGTAGCTAAATGAGTTGGTCCAAGTCCAGTTAGAAAGGTCGCTATCTTTGTAACTTTGAAATGTAGATAAATTAGTTTTAAAACTAACAGCACCAATTTGTCTTGTATAGTCAGCAACAATTTTAGCACCAAAAGACGAATCAAAAACTGTGTCACCACTAGAGAATACAAAGTTATAGTTGGCAGGATGTATAACAACGACTAAATTTTCTATAGGTGTCCATGTAGCACCAACACCAAAATCTAAATATCCAGGATCATTAAAGTTATCTAATAGTGTTGTTCTATATTCTGCTAAAGCAGAAACTGCCCATTTATCACTTAGTTTGTGACCATATAAAGAAGATAAATTAAAAACATCTGTAGTTGGTTCAAAATCATCACTATCTGTATCTATATCTTTATTATCTAATTTAGTCCAGTTTAAGTTAGTTGTTAACGCATTTCTCCAGAAAAATTTTTCTTTAATTAAATTCGCAAAACCATTAACTGTAAATCCAATATTACCAGACACATTGTTTGGCGCTCCTTGCGCATACCAATTATTAAAATTAGACAAACTACCACCAATAGTACCAAAGGCACCAATTCTCCAACCTGGTAAAGCATCTATTTGCGCTTGTATTGCGTTAGCTTCAGCTTGAAACTTATCTGCTTCTGCTTGTTTTTCTGCTTTTTGAGCCTCTAATTCTTCCTTGGTTTGAGAAAAACCAAAAGTTATAGCAAACATTAAGAATGCTGATAAAAGTATTTTTTTATTCATAATTAATAAAATTTTAAGGCTACAATTATGTCTGTGTTGCCTTGGTAAAGAGTTGTTTTTTTGTTGATATTACTACTGTTTAGACATTATAAAATATAAAAAGTCACAATTTATTTCCTTTTGAATAAAGGCACAGAAGAACAAGCTTCGCCAAACATTATAGATTTAGCAATTGGCTTAAGCTTTTGAGAAAGTAACACTAAAGCATTAACAGGAACGGGTTTTTTAGAGCAACCTTTAATAATTACAAGTTGATCTTTGTAGATAGAGGAGTCTAAATTAGAAATAATCGAAGTGAAAATAACAACTTCTAAATCTTCTAAAGAACCAATTATTGTTAATTTGGAAAACTGTTGAAGCTCTAAAGCAATAAGCATGTAGGCCCAATCTGGAACAATGGCATCTGTTGAGCAATGCAAAGCTACATAGCAATCTTGGTATTGTGACCAATCAAAGTTTTTTACTGATGCTCTAAATTCTTTTTCACGTAAAATTAAACCTTCTAACAACCAATCTTTAATATCAAACAAAGTTCGCTTGCCTTCAGGATAGTAATCCTCAAGATCTATAACTTTTATCTTGCTATTAGCAACTCTATTTATAATCTCTTCTGCCATGTTATAGCATGCCAAGTTCTAATTTAGCTTCTTCACTCATTAAATCCTGAGACCAAGGAGGGTCAAAAGTAATTTCTACTTCAGCGTCTTTAACCTCGTTTATAGATTTTACCTTTTCCTCAACTTCTAGAGGTAACGTTTCTGCTACAGGACAGTTAGGTGTTGTTAACGTCATTAGGATTTTAACTTCATAATCTTCGTTAACAAAAACATCATAGATTAAACCTAATTCGTATATATCTACAGGGATTTCAGGATCAAATATAGATTTTAAAACTCTAACTATTTTATCTCCAAGAACATTAGTGTCTATTGTTGTATCACTCATCTTAGTTCAATTGTGTTTGGTATGCAATGGCATACATTTTTAATTGTTTTATCATGCTTACTAAGCCATTGGCTCTAGTAGGTGATAAGTGCTCTTTTAATCCGATTTTATCAATAAAATCGGTATTTGCTTCAATAATATCTTTTGGGTGTTGATTAGAAAATACTCTAATTAAAATAGCAATAATTCCTTTAGTAATTATAGCATCGCTATCTGCGGTAAATTCAATTTTATCATTAAGCATTTCTGCATGTACCCATACTTTACTTTGACAACCTTTAATGATATGGTCATCAGTTTTGTGTTTCTCATCGATAAGTGGAAGCGTTTTTCCTAAATCAATCATATATTGATAACGCTCTTCCCAGTCATCGAACATAGAAAACTCATCAATAATATCGTTTTGAACTTCTTCAATAGTCATAGTCTAGTGCTTTAAGGCAAAGTTACAAAATCGCTATTGTTTAGATATACTTTCTGTTATAGATAACACTTTATTAACTAAAGCTTCTATTTCTTTAGGTGGCGCACCATGATCAAAAGTTGGTGATGTCATTTTTACATCTCCTTTTATAACAGAAAAGGTTGCGTGTGCTGCACCATCATATAAGCGCTTGTCTGTTGGTGCTTTTAAAGCGTCTAGATTTTCTACATCAACTCCTTTAAGTAGTTTTTGTAAAGCCTCCCAATCTTCTTTTTTACACTCGTGAGAATTCAAGTTTTTTAATTCTCTGTCTTTAGTAATTTTTATTTCTGTTTCAGATATTTGAATGTATTCAAACGAACCTCTTGAGTTGGCTTGATAAATAATAAATACTTTGTTGTAATTATCTTTAACAATATCACTTTTTGAGTTTTGCACTTCTCTACTAGGCTTTGAAGCTGTCGTTTGTTCAGATTTGTTAGAATCTGAAACAATGTCTTTTGTAGAATTGCAAGATCCTGTGAGCATGACTAATGTAAATAAGCTAAATAAAAATTTCATACGTAAATTGTTTTATAGGTATAAGTTACATTTTTAATGCCAAACTTTTTAGGAAAGCATCATAATTGCTTTTTTTAGGGCAGCAATAAAGGTGTCTATTTCTTCTTTAGTATTATAAAACATAAAGGAAGCTCTAATGGTTCCTGGTATTTTATAAAAATCCATTATTGGTTGTGCGCAATGATGACCTGTACGTACGGCAATTCCCATTTTATCTAACAAGGTTCCTATGTCGTAAGGGTGAATGTTGCCTACATTAAAAGAAATTACAGAAGTTTTATTGTTTGATGTGCCATAGATTTTTAAATCTTCAATACATTGTAATTGATTTGTAGCATATTCTAAAAGTTCGTTTTCGTAATTAGCAATATTATCAAATCCAATAGAATTCATATAATCTATTGCTGCACCAAAAGCAATACCACCGCAGATATTTGGTGTACCTGCTTCAAATTTATGCGGTAAATCTGCATAAGTAGTCTTTTCAAAAGAAACTTCTGCAATCATTTCACCACCACCTTGATAAGGAGGTAATTTTTTGAGCCATTCTTCTTTTCCGTAAAGCATACCAACACCTGTTGGGCCACATATTTTATGTGCAGAACAGACATAAAAATCTACATCTAAAGCCTCAACATCTGGTTTTATGTGTGGACAAGATTGTGCGCCATCAACCAAAACTGCTGCACCAACAGTGTGTGCTTTTTCTATTATAGTTTCAATAGGGTTAATTGTGCCTAAGGCATTAGAAATATGATTTACAAAAACAAGTTTTGTGTTTTCATTTAAAATGGAGTCAAAATCTGAAAGAACCAATTCCCCATTTTTATTCATTGGAATAACTTTAAGCTTTGCTCCTGTTTTTTCACAGAGCATTTGCCAAGGCACTATATTGCTATGATGCTCTAAGGCAGAAACAATAATTTCATCACCATCATTTAGAAGTGAAGCAAAGCCATTGGCAACTAAATTAATACCATGAGTTGTTCCAGATGTGAAAATAATTTCATGAGAATGCTTGGCATTGAAATGCGACTGAATTTTTTGTCGTGCTTGCTCATAAGCATCTGTTGCTTCCTGACTTAGAGAATGTACGCCTCTATGGATATTAGCATTGTATTTAGTGTAATAATCTACAATAACATCTATAACCTGTTGTGGTGTTTGTGACGTGGCAGCATTGTCAAAATATATTAAAGGCTTACCGTTAACCTCTCGATTAAGGATTGGGAAGTCTTTTCTTATGTTTTGTATGTCTAGCATCTGTTTCAATTTCATATGCAAAAATACGAATACTTTGAAGTTTGCTAACAATAATTTTTTAGCTACCGTTTTAATATTTTTGTCATTTTATGTAAATACATTTAAATAAAATGTATATTTGTACTATGTATAGTAAAGAATTAACAAAAGGAACGTTACTTCCCATAATTTTAAAACTTATTAGCAGAAGGGATAAAATGTATGGTTATGAAATAACACAAGAGGTAAAAAAAATAACTTCAGGGAAAATTGATATTTCTGAAGGAGCCTTATATCCTATTCTTCACAAGCTTGAGGCTCAGGGTATTTTAGCTACTGAGAAAGTATATATTGGCAAGCGTGTTAGAAAATATTATAGTATTACTAGGGATGGAAAAAAGAAAGCCGTGGTTGTTACAAATGAAATTAATGACTTTATAGCAACACTAAATGTGATTTTTAATACTAAACCAGCAGTATAATGGAACTATCAGAGAAACATATTGATTTTATAGAAAATAGTTTAGCCTTTTATGGTGTTAAGGATAAAGAATTAAGAGAAGATTTGGTTGATCATATATGTACATATATTGAAAATGAAGAATCAAACGACTTTAATTTACTATATCAAAAAGCTTTACAGAAGTTTGGTGGATATGCCAGTTTTCAGTGTCTTCAATTAGAAACTAATTATCAGAAATTTGCCAAACAAATCATAACCATTAATAAAGTGAAATTTTCTGTCGGATTTATGATTATTATGCTTTTGGTTATGAGTTTGGTGTTTCAAATGATGCAATGGCCTTATGCTAATGCTTGGCTATTAGGTGCTATTTTACTTTCAGTTTTAGTAATTCTTCCAATTCACCTTTATAGTAAATACAAAATATCTATTCACAAATTTTCTTAAAATTAAATTTCAATGAAAAAATCATTTTACATTCTCGGTTTTATAACTTTTTTTATACTAGGTATTGGTGCAATGTTTGAATTTTTAAGCTGGCCTTATAGAGGAATAATCGTTTTTATAGGTTTTCTATGTCTTAATTTTGGGCTTATTCCAACGTTTTTCTACCAAAAATATAAGCAATGTCAATCTTAAGTCGTTGTAGATTTTTGCTCTTTGTATTTGTTGTTTGTAGTGTAAATGCTCAAACAACTATTAAAGATAGGCTTGATGAATTATTAGAAATATATAATATTAATAATGCTCCAGGTCTAAGTGTGAAGGTTCTTAAAGAAGGTAGATCTATTTATTCCAAGAGCTATGGCTTTTCAAACTTAGATTATGATGTGAAAAATTCAGATTCTACCGTCTTTAGTTTAGCTTCAATAAGTAAACAATTTACAGCTTCTGCAATTTGGGCATTAATGAATGAGGGTAAAATAGACCTTGAAGATGATGTTAGAAAGTTTCTTCCAGAATTTCCTAAATACGATAAGCCAATCAAAATAAAACACTTATTAAATCATACAAGTGGTATTAGAAACTATCATACTTTGATGGATTTATCAGGTTTTAATTACCATACTACTTATTATGATAATTCAACGGTTTTGCAATTGGCTTGCAGGCAGAAGGGATTAAATAACTTGCCTGGTGAAAAGATTAAATATTCTAATACCAATTACAATTTATTAGCACTTATTGTTGAACGTATTTCAGATCAAAATTTAGATGCTTTTCTCAAAGAAAAGATACTAACACCTTTAGAAATGAAGCATACTCATGTGAGAGCATCTCATGGAAATACAATAAAAAATAAGGCAATCGGCTATCAAAAACGAAATGGTAAATACATTTATAATGTAACTAATCAATTAAGCTATGGAGCAGGAAGTATGGGTTCTTCTATTAATGACATGACCATTTGGATGCAAATGCTGAATGAACAAATTCCTGAGTTTATTGACTTAGCTCAGTTTTTAAAAACTAGAGAAATTTTAACATCAGGTGAGCAGGCAAATTACGCGCGAGGAGTTTCCATTGATAGTTATAAAGGATTTGAAGCAGTTAGTCATGGGGGTTACGGATTTGGTACTAGAACACAGCTTGTCACAATACCAGAATTGCAAACAGGAATTATTGTACTTGCTAATTTGCAATCTATAAATGCACCTAGCATTGCTTATAAGATACTAGATGTTCTTATGGAAAACTTATCAAAAGACCAAAATCGCAATGTCATTCATGAAGCATTTAAACCTCAGAATTTTGAAAAATTTATTGGAGAGTATAAAGAGATAAATAGTGATATGACCATGACTATTTTTCAAGAAAATGATACTTTAAAATCAATAGGATCTATAGGAAGAGTAGCAGCGCCTTTGATTCAATTTGCAAATAATAAATTCCATAGAGTTAATAGTCAAAACGTAAAGTATGAATTTGAGACAGGTAAGGACTATGATATGATTATTCGTTTTGGAGGTACACCCTTTTATTTTAAGCGAGCTCAATTTATTGACTCAAAACAAGTGGAATTATCTCAGTACATAGGGTCTTTTTATTCGGAAGAACTAGACATTAATTATCATTTTTCTATAGATAATAATGTTTTAATTGTGTCTTTTGAAAATAGAACATTCAGTTTAAAGCCAATTCAAGCTAATGAATTTGGTAACGGTCAAAGGACACTATATCATTTTATGAAAGGTAGTAATGGTAATGTAACAGGTATGTTATTATCTTGTGATGGAACGGTAAACAATATAATATTTAATAAGAAAGCCACTATCGATCAATAGTGGCTTTTAACTTATTTAAAGAATTCTTTACAAATCAAATCCAATATTTACACCTAATTTATTAGCTATAATTCTGGTGATTCTATTCTTAAGTTCAGGGATTTTAACAGAATCTAATACATTGTTGCTAAAAGCAAACATTAATAATGCCCTAGCTTCTTTTTCTGGAATACCACGAGAGCGTAAATAGAACATTGCACTTTCATCAAGTTGTCCAATTGTACAACCATGAGAACATTTTACGTCATCAGCGAAAATTTCTAATTGTGGTTTAGTATTTATAGTTGCTTTATCGCTTAATAAAATGTTATTGTTGGCCTGAAAAGCATCTGTTTTTTGTGCTTCTTTTTCAACCATAACTTTACCATTAAATACTCCAGTTGCTTTATCTCCAAATATACCTTTGTAATCTTGGTGACTTTCGCAATTTGGTTCTATATGATGCACCAAAGTGTTGTGGTCTACATGCTGTTTGTTACCAATAATGGTAATACCTTTCATTGTAGAATCTATACGTTCTCCATTTTGGTAGAAGTTAAGATTGTTGCGAGTTATTTTTCCGCCAAAAGAAAAAGTATGCACCTTTACATGACTTTCTCTTTTTTGATCAATAAAAGTGCTGTCAATTAACGAAGCAGTTTCTCTATCGTTTTGTACTTTATAGTAATCTACAATAGCACGTTTATTAGCAGCAATCTCTGTTACAGAATTAGTTAAAACAGGATTGTTTGTTAGGCTTTGGTGACGTTCAATGATTTGAACATGAGAATTTTCATCAACCACAATTAAGTTACGCGGTTGTAACATTAGTGCAGCTTCATTTCCAGTAGAGAAATGTATGATTTGAATTGGTTTTTCAACCAATTTATTTTTAGGTATATGGATATAGGCTCCTTCAGCAGAAAAAGCAGTATTTAATGAAGATAACCCATCTTTTGTGGCGATTTTATTGAAGTGATTTTCAATAATCAATCTGTACTTTGGTTTGGTTAATGCCGCAGACATTAAGCAAACATCTATACCATCATGAGTGGTTTGTGATAAATGTGATGAGTACTTTCCATCTATAAAAATAATTTTATAAGAATCTATATCGTGGATGAAGTACTTCTTTACATCTTTAAAGTCTAAAGCTTCTTCGTTTTTTGGAAATACGCTATAATCGTGTTTAAGGACAGAATTTAGTGATGTGTATTTCCAGGCTTCTTGTTTCTTATTTGGAAAACCTTCGCTTTCAAAATGTTTTATGGCTTCAGTTCTTATATCATGTATAGGAGAATCTATATCTACTGTATTCTCAAACGCCATGAAAGAAGATACTAACTTTTCTTTTAATTCCATATGTTATTAAGTCTTCAGTTACCGGTCTTCAGTTAGCAGTTTTTATTGGTTGCGTAGTGATGACTGT
>NZ_JAOARH010000075.1 GCF_025210595.1 Winogradskyella sp. | reverse complement strand
GTCGTATTACAATCGTAACCATAATCTGTACACAACTCTTGTAAAAACTCTAATAATCTGGTTTTAGAATCTTTAAATAACAATAACTGAAGTCTACGTTCTAATTTTTTAAACTTAAATCCTATAAATTTATAAATCCTTAAACTAAAGGTTTTATTATCTCTCATAAGATCGTGCATAGTATTAACACCAACAGGACAAATAGATGTATTATTATCTAAAGATTGTGCAAACTCATCACGCTTTTCCTCGCCTAAAATAGCTTTTTCACCAAAGAGTTCTCCTTTTCTTAAAATAGCCTTAACGACTTCTGTACCATCTTCATTATAATAACCAATCTTTACCTTTCCTTTTTCTATAAGATACACTTTGTTAGCAGCATCTTCTTCAAAATAGATATAATCGCTTTTTTTGTAAGCATCAAAATCGTGACAAGCTTTATATTTTTTAAACTTATGAGGACATAGTAAATTGAATAGATTGACATCTTCAAAAATCCAGATTGAATTCATGGCGAGTAAAAGATTTAATTGAGTTATGAAGTATAGTCGGAATGATTTAGGACACCTTTCAATATCACAAAAAAAGCTCGAATTAAAATTAATTCGAGCTCAATTGTTTAATATATTCTTAACTAAACCTTAAAAAGAAACCATGTGTCCTGGTAAAGGAGGCTGCGTCGTCATCTTCTTAAGTGGTGGTGCAAACTTTGTAAGTTTTATACCTTTTACTGCCATTTTATATTCTTCAATTGTTGGTATTCTACCTAAAATTGCTGAAAGTACAACTACTGGTGTAGACGCTAACAAAGATTCTCCTTTTTTACGATCAGAATCTTTAACAACTCTTCCTTGGAATAATCGGGTTGAAGTTGCCATAACCGTATCACCCTTTTCTGCCTTTTCCTGATTACCCATACATAGATTACAACCTGGTCGTTCTAAATATAAAATATTTTCATATTCTGTTCTTGCCACATTTTTAGGTGCATCATCATCAAACTCAAAGCCGGAATACTTTTGAAGTATTTCCCAATCACCTTCTATCTTTAATTCTTCAATAATATTGTACGTTGGCGCTGTTACCACAAGCGGAGCTTTAAATTCTACCTTACCAAACTTCTCTTCTAAGTTTCTAAGCATCTTAGAAACTATTTTTATATCTCCCTTATGAACCATACACGAACCTACAAATCCAAGATCTACAGCTTTTTCACCTTCATAAAAAGATAATTCTCTAATTGTATCATGAGTATATCGCTTAGAAACATCATCGTTATGCACATCTGGATCTGCAATCATTGGTTCCTCAATGATATCTAAATCCACTACTAATTCTGCAGCGTATTTGGCATCTTCATCTGGAGTTAAAGGTGGTTTTTCACCTGAACGCACTTCTTTAATACGCTTATCAGCTAAATCAATAAGCCCTTGAAGCACTTGTTTTTTATTATCCATGCCCTTATCAATCATAATCTGAATTCTACTTTTAGCGATTTCAAGAGATTCTATAAGGGTATCTGGTTGAGAAATACAGATAGATGCTTTAGCTTTCATTTCAGCAGTCCAATCTGTAAATGTAAAGGCTTGATCTGCAAGTAAAGTTCCAATATGAACTTCGATTATTCTTCCTTGGAAAACATTCTCTCCACCAAATTGTTTCAGCATTTGCGATTGCGTTGCATGCACAACATCTCGAAAATCCATGTGATCTTTCATTTCACCTTTAAAAGTCACTTTTACAGACTCTGGTATAGGCATTGAAGCTTCACCAGTTGCCAAAGCCAGTGCAACTGTACCAGAATCGGCACCAAAAGCCACACCTTTAGACATACGCGTATGAGAATCACCACCAATAATAATTGCCCAATCATCTACTGTAATATCATTTAAAACTTTATGAATTACATCTGTCATAGAATGGTAAACGCCTTTTGGATCTCTACCAGTAATAAGACCAAAATCGTTCATAAACTTCATTAATTTTGGTGTATTTACTTGTGCTTTTTTATCCCAAACTGATGCTGTGTGACAACCAGACTGATAAGCGCCATCAACAATTGGAGAAATTACTGTAGCTGCCATCATTTCTAGCTCTTGAGACGTCATAAGACCTGTAGTATCTTGTGAACCAACAATGTTTACTTCAACACGCACATAAGAACCAGCATGCAATGTTGCGCCTGATGTACCTACTGCATTCTTATTAAATATCTTTTCTACAGCAGTTAAACCTTGATCAGAGTGAGAAATCTCTTTAGATGGTGCAAATACTGGCGGAATATCTATACCTAAAGTTTTTGCTGCGAATGTTTGTAGTTTTTTTCCAAAAACAATAGCATAAGATCCTCCTGCTTTCATAAACTCCATTTTTTGTGGAGTAAATGCTGCGGATATATCTTTTACAGCTTTACCATCTTTGTATAATTGCTTTTCTTTAGTGTTAATTGTAAATACCGTTCCTGTATCTATAGAATATTCTTGCTCTAATTCTGGTTCACCATCTTCATCATAAACTGTATTCCCTTCAGCATCTTTCTTAGTTACCCAGTTTTTTAAGTCCAAACCTATACCGCCTGTTACACCTACAGTAGTTAAGAAAATAGGCGAAATACCATTGGTTCCTGCAACTACTGGTGCTATATTAATAAACGGTACATATGGGCTCGCTTTTTTGCCAATCCAAAGTGCCACATTATTAACACCAGACATACGAGAAGATCCTACACCCATTGTTCCTTTCTCTGCCACTAACATTACACGCTTACCTGGATGTTTGGCCTGAAGATCTAATAATTCTTGTTGCTTTTCTTTATTATGTTCAAACATACATTGTCCATGCAACTCTCTATCTGATCTAGAGTGCGCGTCACTACCTGGCGATAATAAATCTGTAGAAATATCACCAACACCAGCAACATAAGTCACCACTTCAATTTCTTCTTCTAATTCAGGTAACTTGGTAAAAAATTCAGCTTTTGCATAACTTTCTATAATGTCTTTAGCAATTTCATTACCACTATTAAACGCTTTTTCTAAACGCTCTGTATCTGCTTCGTATAAGAAAACTTGTGTTTTTAAAACTTTAGCCGCTTGATTAGAAATGTCTTTATCTTCTGTATCTAAAGCTAAATCTAATAATACCTCTACCGAAGGACCTCCTTTCATGTGTGATAATTGCTCAAACGCAAATTCAGATGAAATTTCTTCAACTGTTTCCTCTCCTAGTATTATTTCTTTTAGAAATTTAGCCTTAACACCTGCAGCACTTGTTGTTCCTGGAAGTGAGTTATATATAAAGAAATTTAAAGAATCAGCTCTATGAACGTGGTTTACATCTTTAATCTGATCTATAATTTCAGTTAATAATTCTGAACCATCTATTGGTTTAGGATGTAAATTTTGCGCTTTTCTCTCTTCAATCTCTTTGATGTAATCTTTATATGTCATAATTAAGCATTAAATATCATTAATGGACTGCAAAAATAAGGATTTCAAAAGATTTTTAAAAATACGCAACAAAATCGCAATTTCTTTACACTTAAATCACAGAATAACTAAATTTCAGAGACTACCACAATTAATTAACATTTAAATTGCGTAAAAATCAAAAAATTAACAAATTAGCTTATTTAGAATAAATATGAATTACAGCGAGCCATTTTAACACGCAATACATCTGTTACAGATTTTAAAAAGAATAGTAATTCAGTAACTTTACAGAAACAATAGCTAAACTTAAAACAAACTTTCAATTATTTTTTTATCGGTAATACCTTCAGCTTCTGCTTTGTAGTTTTTAATAACTCGATGTCTTAAAATACCAGTTGCTACTGCTTGAATATCTTCAATATCTGGAGAGAATTTACCCTTAGTAGCTGCATGAGTTTTTGCTGCAAGAATTAAGTTTTGTGACGCTCTAGGTCCAGCTCCCCAATCTACAAATTCTTTAACTATCTCTGCAGCTGTATCTGCTTTTGGCCTTGTTTTAGAGACTAATGACACTGCGTACTCTACCACATTATCCGCAACAGGAATGCGACGAATAACATTTTGATAGTCTATAATTTCTTGAGCAGTAAATAATGCATTAACAGACAACTGAACATCTGTTGTCGTGGCTTTTACAACTTGTACTTCTTCTAAAAATGAAGGATACTCTAATCTAATAGCAAACATAAATCTATCTAATTGAGCTTCTGGTAAAGGATAAGTTCCTTCTTGCTCTATAGGATTTTGAGTTGCTAAAACAAA
Organism: Winogradskyella sp.; assembly: GCF_025210595.1. Taxonomy (GTDB): domain Bacteria; phylum Bacteroidota; class Bacteroidia; order Flavobacteriales; family Flavobacteriaceae; genus Winogradskyella. The sequence goes on along the minus strand of NZ_JAOARH010000075.1, from coordinate 2,760 downwards.
ATATGGTAAACTTAATTTATATTGATGACCTGCAACAGTTACTGCACGCTCTTGCATAGCTTCTAAGAGTGCTGCCTGAGTTTTTGGCGGAGTTCTATTAATCTCATCTGCTAAGATGATATTTGCAAAAATTGGTCCTTTTATAAACTTAAAACGTCTGTCTTCGTCTAGAATTTCACTACCAAGGATATCGCTTGGCATTAAATCTGGCGTAAACTGAATTCTCTTAAAATCTAATCCTAAAGCTTGGGCAATAGTGTTAACCATTAAGGTTTTTGCTAAACCAGGCACTCCAATCAACAAAGAATGACCTCCTGAAAAAATGGAAATTAAAATTTGGTCAATTACTTCCTCTTGACCAATAATAACTTTTGATATTTCTTCTTTAAGTGCTTTGTATTTTTTTACAAAGTTTTCAATTATAGTAACATCAGACATATTTTATTCTGTTTTTAACCAATTACTCTGATATTCACATTTTCTATATTCACCATTTATCTTAACATAGGTCTCTGCTATGACTTCTTTCTGCCATTTTTCAATAGCTCTAATCTGCTTATCCTGTAATGCTAAATCTTTTATTTTTAAATAATCTCTAGCAAAATCAGCTTCATGATCATCAATTCTATCTGTAACCGTCATTATTTTAAACTTAATAGTGTTGACACGATCTTCATCTTGAATAACTTCACTAATTTCATCATCTTTTAATCCTTGAATTTGTGTGTACATTTCTGTATCCATCTTGGTTAATTCAAAATTAAAATCTTGTGTTGTAGGGTTTGTTAACTGACCTCCTTCAAATTTAGTTTCTTCTTCATCACTAAACTCTAGTGCTGCATCAGCAAAGCTAAGCTTACCACTTACAATTAAATCTCTTACTTTATCAATCTTGTCTTTAGCTTCTTGTATAGCTTCTTGTGATAACTTAGGACGTAATAAAATATGTCTTACTTCGTACTCTTGCCCTCTAATCTTCTCTAAGTATATTATGTGATATCCAAAATCTGTTGCAAAAGGCTCTGAAATTTGCCCTTCTTCTAGATTAAAGGCAACATCTCTAAATTCCTTAACCATTCTAGGTTGTTTACGATTCATGGTTGGTAATAGTCCACCATTATTCTTTGAACCAGAATCTTCAGAATAAAATAACGCTTTGGTTGTAAAACTTGCGCCATTCTCTTCTACGTCTTGTTTAAACCCGTTTAGTTTATCAATAACAACTTGCTTTGCTTCTTCAGTTACTTCTGGTACGACAACAATCTGAGCTACTTTTAACTCTGTACCAAATGTAGGCCTTTCATCTTTTGGTATATCATTAAAAAATGTTCTCACTTCTTCTGGAGTTACTTCAACCCCATCAGTAACTTTTTTTTGCATCTCTCTAGCCAAGTACCCATTTTTATTGATTTCGTACATTTCATCTCTTAGCGCTTGCTCAGAATCCTTTTTGTAAAATTTTATTAGGCCTTGCATATCACCACCTGTTTGAGCCATTATGCCCTCTATCTGCTGCTCTACAAGAGATTTAATATATAATTCATTAACTAAAATACTATCCTGTATAGCTTGGTGTGCATATAGTTTTTTCTCTAAAAGACTTCCAAAAAGCTCACAACGTGTAACACCACTTAAGTCTGCACCTTGTGCTTCTAATTGAGCTATCTCACGATCTAAATCAGATTCTAACACAATAAAATCACCAACAACAGCCGCTACACCATCTGCTTTAACTCGTGTCTTATTAACAACACTGTCTTTTACTTTTTCAATTACTTTTGGCGTCTCATCTGGAATAATCTCTTGAGCACCAATAGCACCAACACATAAAAAACAACAAAGACTTAATGCCTTAGTTATAGATTTGAAATTTATTGTTCTTAATTGCATCTTTTGAAATATCTTTTTCGAGTTGTTTAATAAGCTCTAGTTTTCGCTTATTAATTACTATTTGTTTTATTGATTTGTTAACGTATTCTAAAGGAGCATAATCGTTCTGTAGACGTATATCATTAACACGCATCAAATATAGGTTTATTGAATCTTTGAGCTGTAAGAAATTAGTTTTTTTTAACAATTGATCCTTAGTTTCTTGTTTTATTACTGGCACTTTATCTACTACCTGATTAAATTTCACCCAAAGAGAGTCATTTAACAAGTAGGATTTAAACTGAACTGATATTGAATCTAGATAACGCTTATCCTTTGGCTCAAAGCGCTTAAATCTATTTTTAATAGTATCTAAATTAATAGGATTTAAAGGCAAACTAATGTATCTAAATTGTAATAAATCATCATTAAGCTTAAAAGATTCTTTATTAGCTTCATAAAACACTTTAGCTTCATTTGTTTTAACTGTAGTGTCTATATTCTTTTTTACTAATGCCTCTAAATATGCCTTTGTATATAAATCGCTTTTGTATTGATCTACTAGCCTAGAAAATTCTTCTTGTTTTTTTTCTGAAAGATTAAGCAAAGCTCCATCCATTAACAACAATTGCCTTGCCCATCTATTAATATAGGCATTAACCATTATAAGACTATCTTCTTTACTTGCTCCTTCTGGAACTAAATCTACAACGTCTTCTTTATATAAATATACATCATTAACTCTTGCTATTGGCTGGCGATTGTCTGTTTTCTTAAAGAAATCGCAACCAAAAACACTAATGCATACTATTAGTATAAAGAACGTTTTTTTCATCTATTTATATTCTTTCAAAAAACCTATGAATCAATTATTTATTTTTCTTCAATGGG
>NZ_JAOARH010000007.1 GCF_025210595.1 Winogradskyella sp. | reverse complement strand
TCGAAGTGTTGTGTCAGGATTTCATCAAAATAAATAAAAAAATGAACGTAGGAATTATAGGTTCAGGAACCATGGGAAGTGGTATTGCTCAAGTAGCAGCAACTTCTGGATGCAATGTAAAATTATACGATACTAATACTGCAGCATTAGATAAAGCGAAAGCAGCATTAGAAAAAATATTAAATCGACTTATAGAAAAGGGTCGTATTGATACTACTGAAAAAGATAGAATTCAAGGGAATATTCAATATGTAGATAGCTTAAAAGCCTTGTCAAATTCTGATTTGACAATTGAAGCTATTATTGAGAATTTAGACATCAAACAAAAAGTATTTTCTGAATTGGAAACTTATGTGTCTGACGATTGTATTATCGCATCAAATACATCAAGTTTATCTATAGCATCTATTGCAGCATCACTTCAAAAACCAGAACGATGTGTTGGAATTCATTTCTTTAATCCAGCACCTGTGATGAAGTTGGTAGAAGTTATTCCTGCAATTCAAACCTCAGAAGCTGTACTTGAAAAATCAGTACAAACTATATCAGATTGGAAAAAAGTAGTGGCTGTTGCAAAAGATACACCTGGATTTATTGTAAACCGTGTCGCAAGACCATTTTATGGAGAAGCTTTACGAATTTATGAAGAAGGTGTAGCGGATTTTGCAACTATAGATTGGAGTTTGAAATCTCTTGGAGGTTTCAGAATGGGACCATTCGAGTTAATGGATTTCATTGGTAACGATGTGAATTATACGGTGACCGAAACTGTATTTACAGCCTTCTATTTTGATTCAAGATATAAACCTTCATTTACACAAAAACGTTTGTCTGAAGCAGGGTATTTAGGTCGTAAAACAGGAAAAGGATATTACGATTATGCTGAAGGAGCAACTAAGCCAGAAGCAAATAAAGATACAGCGTTAGCGCAAACCATTTTTGATCGTGTGTTAGTGATGTTAATTAATGAAGCAGCAGATGCTTTATTCTTAAATATTGCTTCTGCAGAAGATATAGATAATGCCATGACAAAGGGTGTTAATTATCCAAAAGGATTATTGGCTTGGGCAGATAAAAAAGGCATCGATTGGTGTGTGCGTAAACTTGATGAGTTATACGACGAATACCATGAAGATCGCTATAGATGTAGTCCATTGTTGAGAAAAATGAATAAAGAGAATAAGACTTTCTTTTAATGAAAGGAGAACAAATACCATATAAAATGCTAAGTCAAGACGCCTATAGTCAATGGTTAGGTATTGAGATTTTAGAATGTGAAATAGGTCGATGTAAATTAGGTATGACCATTCGTAAAGACATGCTAAATAGCATGAGCAAAGCCCATGGAGGTATTAGTTATTCATTGGCAGATACCGCTTTTGGTTTTGCAGCAAATACACATGGAAAATATGCAGTTTCTATAGAAACGAGTATCAACCATATTGAAGCACTTAATGAAAACGATTATATCGTTGCTGAAAGTGTTATTGAAAAAGTAAATAATAAATTAGGCTTCAATGTTATTGAAGTAAAACGAGGCGATGAATTGGTTGCACTATTTAAAGGTGTGGTTTATCGTACTCAAAAAGATTGGGAATAATATGAAAGAAGCATATATCATAGATGGTGTTCGTACACCAATAGGAAATTATAAAGGTACCTTATCTGCTGTTCGTACAGATGATTTAGGCGCTTTAGTAATTAAAGAAGTAGTAGAACGTAATCCAAATATTCCAAAAGACGCTTATGATGATGTGATTATGGGATGTGCAAATCAAGCTGGTGAGGACAATCGAAATGTCGCTCGTATGTCAGCTTTATTAGCAGGATTGCCACATACAGTTCCAGGAGAAACAGTAAATAGATTGTGTAGTTCGGGATTGTCAGCAATCATTCATGCAAATCGTGCTGTGAAAGCAGGAGATGGCGATGTATTTGTAGCTGGAGGCGTTGAGAATATGACACGTGGTCCTTATGTGATGGCAAAACCATCATCAGCATTTGGAGGCGATTCTAAAATGTATGATTCTACTTTTGGATGGCGCTTTGTGAATAAGAAAATGCACGCGATGTATGGGACAGATGGTATGGGAGTGACGGCTGAAAACTTGGTTGAGAAATACAATATCTCTCGAGAAGATCAAGATAAATTTGCCTATTGGTCGCAAATGAAAGCAAGTAAAGCTCAAGAAAATGGGCGTTTAGGTAAAGAGATTGTAACGGTTGAAATTCCGCAACGTAAAAAAGACCCAATTCAGTTTTCAAAAGATGAGTTTGTAAAACCAAACTCTACTTTAGAAGTATTAGGAAAACTTAGAGCAGCATTTAAAAAAGAAGGTGGTAGTGTAACTGCTGGAAACTCATCAGGATTAAATGATGGTGCAGCAGCAACAATTATTGCTTCTGAAGATGCTGTGAAAAAATATAATTTAAAACCATTAGCAAGAATTGTGAGTTCTGCTGTTGTTGGTGTAGAACCGAGAATCATGGGAATAGGTCCTGTACAAGCCTCTAATAAAGCATTAGAAAAAGCAGGATTAACTATGGATGATATAGATATAATAGAACTAAATGAAGCGTTTGCTGCACAAGCACTAGCTTGTACTAGAGCTTGGGGGTTAGCAGATGACGATCCAAGGTTAAATCCAAATGGTGGTTCTATTGCTATTGGACACCCACTAGGAGTAACAGGAACTCGAATTGCATATTCGGCAGCTTTAGAATTACAAGAGCAACAAAAACGATACGCATTAATTACAATGTGTGTAGGTGTTGGTCAGGGGTATGCTGCAATTATTGAAAATGTGAATTTATAAGAATTTGTCATTTCGTACTTGATACGAAATCTACTATATATTGATAGATATGAACAAAATACAACATTACGTTCAAGGACATTGGACAACAGGAACTGAAGAAGGAACACCTATTCATGATGCAATCACAGGAGAAGCTTTTGCTAGCGTTGCAATTGAAGGTTTAGATATTCCTGAAATCTTGCATTACGGAAGAACAAAAGGTGGCGAAAAATTACGTAAAATGACCTTTCAAGAGCGTGGGAACATGCTTAAGAAACTAGCATTATATCTTACCAAAAGAAAAAATGCGTTTTACGAATTAAGTTACAGAACAGGAGCGACAAAAGTAGATAGTTGGATAGACATCGAAGGTGGTTTTGGAAACCTATTTGCCAATGCCTCTTTGAGAAAGTTATTTCCAAATCAGTCCTATCATGTAGAAGGAGAACCAATTGATTTATCTAGAGGTGGACGTTTTATGGCACATCATATCATGGTGCCAAAAAAAGGTGTTGCAGTTCATATCAATGCCTTTAATTTCCCAGTTTGGGGAATGTTAGAAAAATGTGCTGTTAACTGGATGGCAGGCGTGCCAGCAGTAGTGTTACCAGCACCATCATCATCCTATTTAGCAGAAGCAGTAGCCAGAGAAATTATCAATTCTGGAATACTACCAGAAGGTGCATTACAAATTATTAATGGAACCGTTCGTAATATATTAGATACTGTAGAGTCTCAAGACGTCGTAACTTTTACAGGATCTGCAGCAACAGGACGCATCCTTAAAGCACATCCGAGAATTATTCAAGAGGCGGTACCATTTACTATGGAAGCAGATTCGTTAAATGCTTCTATTCTTGGAGAAGATGCTGTTCCTGGAACACCAGAATTCGATATCTTTATTAAAGAAGTACGTAAAGAAATGACGGTTAAAGCAGGGCAAAAATGTACTGCCATTCGTCGTATTATAGTGCCTGAAAACTTAGTGGAAGATGTGCAAATTGCTTTAGGTAAAGCTTTGGATAAAGTAACTATTGGAGACCCAAGATTAAAAGAAGTAAGAATGGGATCTTTAGTAAGTAAACAACAGGTAGAAGCGGTTAGAAATTCAGTACAAGATATTGCTAAAGAAGCGCAGATTGTTTACGGAAGCTTAGATAAAATAGAAACTATAGGAGCAGATGCTACAAAAGGTGCTTTTATGAGTCCAATTGTATTAAGAGCAGATCATCCTTTTGAAAATACTGCTGTTCACGAACGCGAAGCCTTTGGTCCAGTAAGTACCATTATGCCTTATAAAAATTTAGATGAAGCTATTACTTTAGCCCAAATGGGTAAAGGATCTCTAGTGTCTTCTATTGTTACCAACGATGATGCGATTGCCAAAGATTATGTGGTGAATGCAGCAAGTCATCATGGACGTATTTTAGTGTTGAACAGAGAAAATGCTAAAGAAAGTACAGGACATGGATCACCATTGCCAACCTTAGTGCATGGTGGACCAGGACGTGCTGGAGGTGGAGAAGAAATGGGAGGAATGCGTGGTGTAAAACACTATTTACAACGTACAGCAATCCAAGGAACACCAACAACTTTAACAGAAATTACAGGAATCTATCAGCAGAATGCTAAATATAAAGAAGCTGAAGAACATCCTTTTAAATACCATTGGGAAGATATTCAACCAGGAATGTCTTTAAAAACACATAATAGAACCATTACAGATTCAGATATTATGTCGTTTGCTAATTTGACCTGGGATCATTTTTATGCACATACAGATATCACGTCTTTAGATGGAAGTATTTTTGAAAAGCGTACTGCTCATGGTTATTTTATCATTTCCGCAGCAGCAGGATTATTTGTGCATCCAAATAAAGGCCCAGTCTCGGCTAATTATGGTTTAGACAGTATTCGTTTTTTAAGACCATTATATCATAATGATACCATTTATGTGCGCTTAACTTGTAAAGAAAAAATTGATCGCGATGTATCTACAGCAGAGCATCCAAGCGGAATTGTAAAATGGCATGTTGAAGTCTTTGATGCGAATTTTGAAAACCGACCAGAAAGTCAAAAAACAGATAGAGATACACCATTAGTTGCTGTGGCTACAATTTTAACCATGGTACAAAAGAATCAAGAAACTTTTGTTGAGATGACTGATAGTAAAATTGATGAGTGTTTGTCTAAACTATCTGAGGATGCAAAACCGCAATGGGGAATTATGACGCCTCAACACATGATTGAGCATTTAGAACATACCTACAAAATTGCTGCTGGAGAAATTCAGGATTTTGAAATTTCAACACCAGAAAAGATTCTAGAAAAGGTAAAGAATAGTCTATGGAATTACGATAAATTCCCTCAAAACTCACAGTTTCCTTTATTAGAGAAAGATACATTAGAGCCTTTAAAACATGAAAATTTAGCTATAGCTATTGAAGCATTCAAAGCACAACGTAAAATCTATATAGAATTTTTTAAAGCGTATCCAGATGTAAAATTAAAGAACATCGTTTTTGGAGAATTAAATAGATATGAATGGTATCTATTAGAAAGAAAACATTTGAACCATCATTTCGAGCAGTTTAATTTGTTGTAACAAATAGAACTTCTCGAAACACCCAAGAAATTGGGTGTCTTAAAAAGATAGATATGAAATTCTATGTATATATAATTACCAATAAACCAAAAGGTGTTTTATATATAGGATTTACAAAAGATTTAAAAAGAAGATTATATCAGCATAAGAATAAAGTACATCCAACTACGTTTTCATCGAGATACAATTTAAATAAACTGGTTTTTTTTGAAAGTTTTGAAACTGAAAAAGAAGCTAGATTAAGGGAAAAGCGAGTGAAGAAATGGAATCGAGATTGGAAAATAGAACTGATAGAAATTAATAATCCTGAATGGAAGGATTTATATGATAAAATATAATTAAATGTTTAACATGCTTGTTTGTGAAAACAAGCTAAAATATGAGATTCCCGATGTCTCGGGAAAAGACTTATGGATAAGCCTTACGTAAAACAACATATAGAAAACGGAGTAGGATATATCGAATTTTTTCACCCTGCTCACAACTCTTTGCCAGGAGATATTTTAGCAAAATTAGCTGAAACCATCACAGAAGCTGGTACAAACGATGAGATTAAGGTTATCGTTTTAAAAAGCGGAAAAGACAGAACCTTTTGCGCAGGTGCTAGTTTTAAAGAATTGATCAATATTAATGACGAAGCAACCGGAAAAGTATTCTTTTCAGGGTTCGCCAATGTGATTAATGCTATGCGTAAATGTCCAAAGTTTATTATTGGACGTGTACAAGGAAAGACTGTTGGAGGTGGTGTTGGATTAGCTTCTGCAACAGATTATTGTATGGCTTCAAAATTTGCGTCAATTAAGTTAAGCGAACTAAATGTAGGGATTGGACCTTTTGTAGTTGGACCAGCGGTACAGCGTAAACTTGGTTTGACTGGGATGTCGCAAATAGCTATTGATGCCAACAGTTTTTATTCGGCAGAATGGGCAAAGGAAAAAGGCTTATTTACACAAGTATTTGAGAGTAATGAAGAATTAGATGAAGGAGTAAAAGCCTTTGCAGAGAATTTATGTAATTACAATCCAGAAGCCATGAAAGAGATGAAGGCCATGTTCTGGAAAGGTACTGAGGATTGGGATACACTTTTGGCCGAACGAGCAGCTATTAGCGGACGTTTGGTATTAAGTGAATTTACAAAAGAAACACTTGAAAGGTTTAAATAAAATTAAGTAGTTTAATTTTTTTTTGACTAACATTTTTTTTGATATAAAATAGTTCTTTAGCGAAAAAGTGTGCTTTATGTCGATTCTATTTTTTTGAAGCTTAGTGCTTTACGAAATTGTGTCGCCCAAATCACCATGTTATGAGGAATTATTATGTTTTTACTTTTTGCATACTTAGTTGTTTTTTAAGCTTATCTCAAAATATAGATTATAATGCAAGAATTACTCAGTTTAATGCAGGAAATTGTTCAATTGAAAGTGGTAATGAGGAACACACTTGGAACGGTTGGCTTAGTGATAACATAAATACAGCTGAGACTTATTCAGGATGTATCACTAGAAATTATAATGGCTCAGTAACTCAAACAGGCACTTATGCGTATAGAGCGCAAAATAATACTACAGCGACACAATTAAGAGCAAGACTAGATGCTTGGGAAGATGATCGTGGTAGTCGTTGTGTTTTTGATGCAGATAATAACTCATTTACTAACGATGATGATTGCCGTGTAAATCAAATTTCCAATTTCAATTTTACAAACCCATTAGAATATCAGTATACTTCTACAAATGTTACAGTAGGCTCAAATGATTATGATATGAGGGTGTTTTATCAGTATCGTTATAGCACAACTACATTGAGTAATGCAACAGAATACTCAGCTTCTACATTAACATCTGGTGGGAATCGACCGTTTTGGGGTAGTAGAGGTAATTGGGCTTATTCTGGATCTGACTGTGCCGCATCTGGAACTATTACTCATAACCAAACATCCTCGTTCAGTACAACAGTTAGTTGTAAATCTCAAGTAAGCTTTAGGTGGAGGGTAAGTAGTGAGGCAAACTTTGATTTTTTAAGGGTTTATGTAAATGGAGTTGAAGAAGCAGCGATTAGTGGAACAATTGGATGGGTGATGGTTACATTACCTTTAGATTATGGTTCTAATACAGTGGAATGGAGATATGTTAAAGACGGTAGTACTTCAATAGGTTTAGATCGTGGTTTTGTAGATAATATAGCTTTTACAAATGCTACATCTCTTAATCCTGGTTCTATAACTGGAGGTGAGACCTTTAATATTACAGGTGATCCATTGGCTCTTGCATCAGATACTGATGCTCAAGTATACAGTGCTACTTCAAATTATCAGTGGCAATACAGTAATGATGGTACAACAGGGTGGACTAATATAATTGGGGCTACAACTGCTTCTTATGATCCACCAGTAGTTACCTCTACGCAGTATTATAGAAGAAGAGTACAAGATGAGTGTGGTAATACAGGTTATTCCAATATATTGCAGGTTGAGGTGCTTCCGCAATTTGTTTATGATTCTGGATCTTGGGATCCTTATGATCCAGGTACAACAGGTTTACCTAGTAATAATTCACATTCTGTAATAATTAGAGAGAATACAATTCAAACTAATTCATTCACTACAGGGAATCTTATAATCGATTCAGGTATTACTTTTACTGTATCTGGTGATGTAGGTATAAATGTTACTTCTCAGGTTCATTTAAATGGTGTTTTAGATTTAGGTGAGGACGGACAACTTATACAAACTGGTTCGTCAACCTTAACTGTTGGTGTTAATGGAGAATTAAGAAAAACAAGACATGGAAATCCTAATCTTTATAGATACACGTATTGGGGAAGCCCAGTCTCTAATTCTGGAACTACAGTAAATTCGGGATATGATATTAGTAGTGTAATGCATGATGCTACAACAGGAACTCCTAGAACATTAAATTTTACTGCAGATACTGTAAGTGATGGAATTCCAGGTGATAATATTACACCAGCAACAATCTCTAGTAGATGGCTATATGCTTTTAGAAATCAAACTAATGATTATTCAAACTGGGAGCAAATAATGCCTAGTACTTCTTTACTGTCAGGTCAAGGTTTTACCATGAAAGGTACACAGCCAATGATAGGAGCACAACCATATGTTTTTTTAGGTACACCTAACAATGGTAACATTACCTTAGGGATAACAGCAAATAACAATTATTTAATCTCTAATCCTTATCCTAGTGCTATTGATGCTCATCAATTTTTGATAGATAATTCAGATTTAGGAGGAACGCTTTATTTTTGGGAACATTATGGAGGTGATACCCATCAACTCTCGGGTTATGAAGGTGGTTATGCTACGTACAATTTTTCTGGAGGTGTAGGAGCTCCATTTATTGCTATACCTAGTCCAGAGGTTTCTTCTGGAGGTGTGCCTAGTAAAATTCCAGGGAGATATATTCCAGTAGCGCAAGGTTTTTTTGTAGAAGCTATTGCAACAGGTTCTTTTACTTTCAATAACAATCAACGTGTTTATGTTTCAGAAATGCCAGGTCAGAGTGAGTTTCTTAGAACATCAAGTGCAACAACTACTGAATCAGTGCAGCTAGATGTGCGAGCTAAAATTAGATTAGGAATGACAAATCCTGATAATGGACATAGACAAATATTGCTTACTGTAGATCCAGAGGCTTCTTATGATGTTGATAAGTATTATGACGGATTAACTTATGAAGTGCTTCCTAATGATATAGCGTTTTATTTAGATAATGAATATTATGGAATTCAAGGTGTTCCATCAATTAATTCAAATGATGAAATTCCTTTAGTAGTTGATGTTTTGAATTCAGGAATATTCAATATAGGATTAGATCAATTAGAGAATTGGGATCAAAATCAGGATGTTTATCTTTATGATAGTGTATTAGGAATTTATTATGATCTGAGATTAGCTCAGGCTGATATTTATTTAGATTCAGATCAGTATGTAGGGCGATTTTCATTGAGATTTAGCAATTCTAATTTATCTACAGCTACATATAAATCAATAGAAGATGTTTTAGCGGTCTACCAGCCTAATGACGAGAATAGAATAGTTGTTCAATTAAACTCAGAGAATTATCAATTAGAGGAAGTAAGCCTATTTGATATAGATGGTAGAACTATCATTACAAAGCCTTTAAATACTCTTACTTATAGAGGTAATAGCTGGTTTGTAACCACAGAGGGAGTTGCAACAGGTGCTTATATCATACAAATAAAGGTTAACGAAACTTATATCACTAAAAAGCTAATTATTAAATAGGGTTATTTAAATTTCGAATATGTTGAATTTAAATTTCTATTGAATTATTTTTGTTTAATGGCGATTTACGAATTTCAAGGATATATACCAGTTGTACACGAAAGTAGTTTTGTGCACCCATTGGCAGCAGTCACAGGAAATGTTATTATAGGCAAGAACTGTTACATTGGTCCAGGAGCAGCTATTCGTGGTGATTGGGGACAAATCATTTTAGAAGATGGTGTCAATGTGCAAGAAAACTGTACAGTACATATGTTTCCTGGGAAATCTATAACACTCAAAGAAAGTGCACATGTAGGTCATGGTGCTATTATTCATGGTGCAAATTTAGGACGTAATTGCCTAATTGGAATGAATACAGTTATTATGGATGATGCAGTAATTGGTGATGAGTGTATCGTTGGAGCTATGGCATTTGTAAAAGCAGAAACTGTGATTCCTAATCGAAGCTTAGTAGTTGGTAATCCCGCAAAAGTGATTAAGCAAGTGAGTGATGAGATGATTGCTTGGAAAACAAAAGGTACAGTGTTGTATCAACAATTACCAGTAGATTGTCATGAAACATTACGAGAAGTTGCACCTCTAAGAGTAGTGCCTTCAGATAGAAAACTTCAAGGGGATACTTATAAAACACTTAGAGAAAGTTTTAAGAAATAAAATGCCATTGCAAGGAAAGAAATAATGTAGAAATCTCATTTAAATAAAATTTCTCACAGTATTAAAAGTTGAGTGTTAATAATCAGACCCTACTCAAATCGATCTCATTAGTTTCTTTACCGGTCGAAAGTGTAATCAAGCTTTGTACATTTCCTAGATAGGGAAGAAGTGTTAATTTTGATATAATAAAAGTTTCGTAAGCTTCTATGTCTTCAACAACAAGCTTAAGTAAATAATCAAAATTTCCACTAACACGATGACATTCTACAATTTCTGGAAAGTTATTGATTTCTTTTACAAATTTTTCGAGATAACTACGTGTATGACCTTGTAGTGTAATGCCAACAAAAACTGTTAGTTTAAGCCCGATTTTTTTATTGTCTAATATAGCAACGTATTTCTTTATAAAACCTTCTCTTTCAAGTTTTTTTATACGTTCAAAAACGGGAGAAGTTGTCATTCCTAGTTCTTCTGCAATACTCTTTGTTGTTCGGCTGCTATCATTTTGTAGGATGCTTAAAATCTGTGTGTCAATTTTATCAAGATTATGTGCCATAAGGAAATTATAATTAAAAGTGTCAAATAAATAAATATAAAAGAAAAAAAATCTGTACTCAACATTTATTGTGGGTTTTTTTTCTTTTCAAGTCGAATTGTAAAGTTATTGTTGATAGAAAAATGTGATGTTTCTTATCTTTGATTCTTGTTATTTAAAGAAGATAGAATTGAAAAGTATAGAATTTAAAATGCCCAAGTTGGGTGAAAGTATAACAGAAGCAGCCATCATTACATGGTTTAAGAATGTAGGTGATACGATTGAACAAGATGAAATGCTACTTGAAGTCGCTACTGATAAAGTAGATTCTGAAGTACCTTCAACAGTAACAGGAATTGTAGAAGAAATTCTATTCCAAGCCAATGATGTTATTCAAATAGGTGATACCATCGCGATCATTAAAACGGATGGTTCGGTACCTCAAACAAAATCCAAAAAGAAAACGAAAGCAGATACTTCTGAGAAGACTGTGAAAACAGAAACAAGAAAAGTTAAGCGTCCTAAGTTGGCGACTTCTGTTTCAACTTCATCTTCGTCTTCGATTTCAGCATCAGTAAATAACAATACCTTCTTTTCGCCTTTAATTATAGCAATTGCTAAAGAACATCATATTAGCTTTGAAGAGCTAGCACGCATTCCTGCTACAGGAACTGATGGACGCTTACGTAAAAGCGATGTCTTTCAATACATCAATGATGGTCGCCCTTACAAATTTGTACAGCCTACAGTTACCGAAGACCCAACAGCCTATCGTATTCCGCAATTGAACTTAGATAAGGGTACAGGAAAGATTGTAAAGATGGATCGTATGCGCCAAATGATCGCTGATCATATGGTGTATTCAAAACATACATCACCTCATGTCACTGCTTATGTAGAAGCAGATCTTACAGAGCTGGTACAATGGCGAAATGCACATAAAGTAGCTTTCCAAGAAAAGTATGGCGAAAAGCTAACCTTTACACCATTATTTGTAGAAGCCGTAGCAAATGCAGTGAAAGATTTTCCAATGATTAATGTGTCTGTTGATGGTGAAAACATTATTGTAAAAGAACATATCAATATAGGAATGGCAACCGCTTTACCAAGTGGAAATTTAATCGTTCCTGTGGTGAAAGATGCAGATAAAAAAGAATTACAAGATATTGCTACAGACGTTAATGCATTGGCAACCAAAGCTAGAGAAAACAACTTAAAACCTGAAGATATCCAAGGAAGTACCTTTACCATTTCTAATGTTGGAACTTTTGGGAGTTTAATGGGAACGCCAATTATCAATCAACCAGAAGTAGCCATTTTAGCTTTGGGTATTATCAAGAAACGTGCTGAGGTTATTGAAACTGATAAAGGCGATGAGATTGCAATTAGAAGCATGATGTATTTGTCATTATCTTTCGACCATCGCGTGGTTGATGGGTATTTAGGCGGAAGCTTCTTAAGACGTATTGCAGACAATTTAGAACAATTTGACACCAACAGAACCCTATAATTACCATGGAACACACTATAAAAATCACTAAAATTAATAAGTCTAAAGTTGAGGATTTAGATTTTGATAATATTCCATTAGGAAGAACCTTCACCGATCACATGTTTATTTGTGATTATGAAAATGGACAATGGAATAATCCAAGAATAGAACCTTTAGAGCGTATTCCAACACATCCTGCGGCAATGGCTTTACATTATGGTCAAGCTATTTTTGAAGGTATGAAAGCCACTGTTGATGTAGATGGTTCACCAATGCTTTTTAGACCAAAGAAGAATGCAACACGTTTAAACTTTAGTGCAGATCGTATGGGAATGCCACATTTTCCAGAAGATTTATTTGTA
>NZ_JAOARH010000074.1 GCF_025210595.1 Winogradskyella sp. | reverse complement strand
TAATAAAACTAAATGTATTATGAACAACTGTTAATAACTCATGTTAATAGAAATAACTGATATCTATTTTTAAATTCTGTGTTAATTTCATCTATTAGACTATGAATAACTTCCTCGAAAAAAATGATTATTAAATTTTGATATTAGAAATCAATTTTGGTTTGAAAAAATAAATGGATAAACCTAATTTTTATTTTTAAGACTTGTTAACAGTTATTAACAAGTAATACATACTTCTATTAACTGGATTTTATTATTTGTAATTTTGTAAAAAATTAAATTATGAAAATTTCAATTGGTAACGATCACGCAGGACCAGAATATAAACAAGCTATTATAAAACACCTTGAAAATAAAGGATATACCATTACTAATTATGGTACAGATACTACTGATAGCGCAGATTATCCAGATTTTGTTCATCCTGTTGCTAAAGATGTTAATGATGCTAATGTAGATTTTGGAATTTTAATTTGTGGTACAGCAAATGGTGTTGCTATGACGGCTAATAAATATCAAAATGTAAGAGCAGGTATTTGTTGGATGAATGAAATAACTGAACTTACACGCCAACATAACGATGCTAATATCATATGTATACCTGCAAGATATACATCTATACCACAAGCTATAAAAATGGTAGATGTTTTTCTTAATACAGCTTTTGAAGGTGGTCGCCATAAAAGACGAATTGACAAAATTCCTTTATCTTGTTAATACCAATGTGTATATTGGTATGGCATGAGTCATTCACACTTACATAACCATTCTGATCTTAAAGGAAAAAAGCTCTTAATTTCAATTTTATTAAACATTGTAATTACAGTAGCTCAGGTTATTGGTGGAATAGTTTCTGGTAGTTTATCCTTATTAAGTGATGCACTTCATAATTTTAGCGATGTACTATCATTAATAGTAAGTTATATAGCTGCAAAACTAACTAAACAAAAAGCATCTATTAACAGAACCTTTGGTTATAAACGTGCCGAAATTTTAGCAGCTTTTATTAATGCTTCAATTTTAGTTATTGTTGCTGTTATTTTAATAAAAGAAGCTATAGAAAGATTTCAAAACCCTCAATCAATACAATCTAATTTAGTTATATGGTTATCCTTATTAGCTATATTAGCTAATGGTTTTAGTGTTTTATTACTAAAAAAAGAGTCTGTAAATAATATAAATATACGTTCTGCTTACTTACACTTATTAACAGATATGTTAGCAAGTCTGGCTGTATTAATTGGTGGTTTGTTAATGAAATTTTATCAGCTTTTCTGGGTAGATAGCTTATTAACTTTATTAATAGCTTTATATCTCGTTTATGTTGGTTATGATTTATTAAAATCATCAACTAAAATGCTAATGCTATTTACACCAGAGCATATTAATATTAAAGATGTTGTAAGAACTGTTAATAAGTTACCAAAGGTGAATAAACTTCATCATGTACATATATGGAATTTAAGTGATCACGAACTTCATCTCGAAGCTCATCTCGATCTTACTGAAAATATAACTACTATAGAATTTAACGATTTACTTTTACAGATTGAAAAAGTATTACAGGATGAGTTTAAAATAAATCATGTTACTATACAACCAGAATACAATAAAAAAGATCCTAAAGAAATCATTGTACAAGATTAAATTTTTGTAATAACATGAATATTAAAATATACACTGAAATGCTAAACATAGAAATAAAACATTTTTCAGATTTAATAACAACTGAGCTTTATGATTTACTTCAATTACGAAGCGAAGTCTTTGTAGTTGAGCAAGATTGCGTGTATCAAGATATTGATGGAAAAGATGAAAAAGCTTTACATATTTTAGGTTATAAAGAAAATAAGCTAGTAGCTTATACACGTATTTTTAAACCAGGAGATTATTTTAATGAAGTCAGTATTGGTAGAGTAGTAGTTAAAGAAAACGAACGTCAGCACAGTTACGGATATGATATTATGAATGCGTCTATAAAAGCTATTGAAGCTCATTACAACACATCAGAAATTAGAATATCTGCACAAACTTATCTTAAAAAATTCTACAATAATTTAGGGTTTAAGGAAGTGGGAGAGGAGTACCTTGAAGATGATATTCCGCATATTAATATGATTAAATCTTAATTAGAAGATTTTGGTTTAATAATACGTGTTACAACGATTTCTACACGTCTATCTAATTCTGGCTCACCACCAAGCGGAAATTTACGTTTTTGACCCACAAATTTCATTCTATAGCGTTTTACTCCTTTTTCTGCTAAATAATCATACACTGTTTTAGCTCTTGCTAAAGATAAATTACGTTTTTTAGTTTTACGATCTATAGCATCTCTTGCACCATGTGTACAACATACATGACCTTCTATTGTAAAATAAACATCGGTACGTTCTACTAAAATTTTAGCAATATTATCTAGTTGAGCTTTAGATTGTTTAGTGAGGTAACTATAGCCTGTTCTAAATAAAATATTGTCTAACTGAATTTTATCACCTTCTTTTAGTTCTCCACTTAAAAGTTCTTCGGTAGTTTCCTTTTTTGGTGGTTCTATTTTTTCTCTTGGCGGATCATAAGGCTGTACAATGATTTCTACTTTTCTATTTAAACCACGTATTTTATAAAGATCATTATCATTTACAACATTAAGAAGTATTTCTCCTTTACCATCTACATTGGTTATAACAGACTCATCAAATTCATTATTAGAAAAGACTTCTTTTATAGCATCTGCGCGCTGTTGCGATAATACCATATTATAAGAATCACTACCTCTATCATCACAAAATCCATAGATAGATATTTTTTTAATATCCATATTTTCTATTTCAGATAAAAATAAAAGGAGGCGACTTTCTTCAGTCTCAGGAATTTCGTATTTGTCAGTTAAAAAATATACTTGATGCTTTATTTCCTTTTGAGCTAAAGCAAATTGAAATGATAGGCATAAAATAATGAATAGGGACTTCATTTTAATTAATTTTCTAAAAAATGAAAATTTTATCAACGTTAAATATAATTATTTTTTTGAAATACATAAATATTAAATATATACAAAAGCCAAACGAATAACTTACCTTAAAATACTAGTATATTCACTAGGATTGTTAAGTACATTAAGTGCTTTTTTAATTTCAGGATTATTAGCTGTGTAATAGGTATATAATCCTTCACTATAGAAATAACGTTTAATAATTTCATCGGTTAACAAAGACTTTAATTGTACTTTATTACCGTCAATTGCATTAGATTTATAAGCCTGTATTGTAGTAGATAAGTTATGATATTCAGATTTTATAATACCTTCTAATTCTTCATCTTCTGCAATAGTCATTGCTTCACTAAGTGCTTTTTCTGTTTTTGTTTCAAAATTAAATCCAGTAGTTTTTAAGAATTTTTTAAAGTTTTTAAAATCTGTATCTGAAAATTTAAAACCTTTTAGATCTTCAAGTGTGTTATTATAGTAATAATCTGTGGCAAAGTTGAACACTAAATTTTCGTTTAAAATAGCTTTTGTAATTGGTGTTTGTTTTGCAAATTCAACTTCTATATCTGGTTGTACTCCACCTCCATCAAAAACAGGTCTTCCGTTTCGGGTTTTAAATTCGTTATAGTTTTCTTTTTTAACACGAGTAGCTTTTCCGTTTTCATCTCTATTCCAATAGTCTAGTGCTTGTATACAACGACCAGATGGTGTGTAATATCTAGATATAGTAATCTTCATTTGTGTACCATAAGTTAAAGGTTTTGGACGTTGCACCAAGCCTTTACCAAAACTACGTGTACCAACCACAACAGCTCTGTCCATGTCTTGTAATGCACCAGAAACGATTTCGCTTGCAGATGCACTTCTACCATCAATTAGTACTACTAGAGGAATTTCGGTATCAATAGCATCGCGTTTTGTATAGTAGGTTTTATTATACTTTTTAACTTTAGATTTAGTGGTAACTACTAATTGATTTTTTGGAACAAAAATGTTGGTAACATTTACAGCTTCGTTTAGCAAACCACCAGGATTTCCTCTAAGATCTAATATAAGTTGTTGAGCTCCTTGATTTTTTAAAGCACGTAAAGCACCAAGAGTTTCGGCAGACGCTTTTTTATTAAACTTTCTAAGTACAATATAGCCTGTTTTATCATCTATCATAGAATAATGCGGAACTGCTTTAATTTCTAGAGATTCTCTAATAATTTTCACCGAATTTGTTTTTCCTTGACGTTTATAAGTAACGTTTACCTCTGTACCAGCAGCACCTTGTAGTAGATTTGCTGCATCGTCTTTAAAGTCAGCTACAATAACATTATCAACTTTTATGATTTCGTCACCAGCTTTTAAACCAGCTTTATCTGCCGCATAATTTTTATAAGGCTCAACAATAACCAATTTATCTTTTAAGGTTAATACTTTAGCTCCAATACCTGTATAATCGCCAGCGTTATTAATTCTAGAAGATTCAACATCTTGCTCATTATAAAATTGCGTGTAAGGATCTAAATCATCTAGCATACTTTTAATGGCAGTATCCATTAAATCACCAGGATTGGTATCATCAACATAATTCATGTTGAGTTCTTTAAATAAAGTGGTGAAAATTTCTATCTGCTTAGCAATTTCAAAAAAATCATTTTTAAAAGCTGTAGTGCTTAAAAAGATAATTATAGCTACAGCAGGTATAACTATTTTTTTATGTAGAATTTTTTTCATTCTTAGAAGTTTTATTTAAGAATTTCTCAAATAATAATTTCATTTTACCATTGAGTCCTTCAAAAGTTGTACCATCCTTGCTAAGGTATAAAATCATAAACGCATAAGATGTTGAACTATTGTTAAAATATAAGGGTTTATTTAGTCTATAAGCCTCTCTAAGCAAACGTTTTATTTTATTTCGGGAAACAGCTGTTTTATGAAGTCGCTTACTTACTGAAACACCTGTTTTAAGTATACTTCCGTCTTCATGTTCAGTATTAAGATAAATTAAACGAAGTGGATAAGCAGTTATAGCTTTACCCTCTGAGAATAATTGTTCAATGACTTTTTTACTTTTAAGCTTGTCTTTTTTACTGTAGTTAAACGGCATTAGTAACTATTAAAAAGTGATGTACTAGTTTTAATTTTTTCGTTGAAGCGCTCCTTCTAAATCTACAATTTTACTTTCTAATTCGTGTAAACGATCGTAAATATCAACAGGTTCAGGCATTTGTTTAGAAGCATACATGGTCACATACCATACCTCTACAATATCTTCAGTGTTTATAGTATAAGTAGGATAATTTCCATCTTTATTATCGCTCTTTAAAATAAGTTTATCGCGCTCTTCAATTCGGTTAATAACACGCTTTAAAACAATACCATCATTTTTACTTACAATAACGTACACGCGACCATCTTTAATATCTCTTAGATCTTCAACATACTTTCCAAAAACTAGATCGCCATCAAAAAATGTGCGTACCATAGAATTACCTTTTACCTCAAAACAGCGAAAAGTACCATTGGTTAGATGTGGCATGTTAAAAGAAGGTAATGTTTCAATATATTCCGGATCTCCGTAACCATCTAAATATCCAGCTCTGGCTTTTACAGGCACATAAATAACATTTTCATTTCCCGATTGGTTAATAGCTATAACCTGAGGCATTCCAGAATATGTTGGATTTAATGCAACTTCAGATTTTAACATCACATCACTTTTACCAAAAAGATAATCTGGATTAATTTGAAACTCATCAATAATAGATGAGAGCACATCGTAACCAGGTTTGGTTTTCTTTCTAGATCCATCAGATTGTGGACGACCATTAACAATACTATCTATGGTAGTTCCTGTAACACCTATTCGTTTAGAAAACGCAAAATTATTAAGATGAAAATGGTTAATGATTGCTATTATTTTTTCGTCAATACCCTCCATAAGTCATAAAATTTTAAAATAAAACTTTTTACAAAATAATTTTAAATATGTTTGTTTTAATTTGTAAAATGTTTTAAATTTGTATTCTGAATAATTGCTAATATACAAAAAACACTTTATAATTAAACATTTGTGGTGTTTTAAAAGTAAATTATACAGAATTTAAAATCAATTTTATATAAAAAGATGATTTGACGGTAACGTATTCCAACATTATACGGAATATTTAGAAAGTTTATGCCTTGATTGTTAAGGCTTTGTATTAGGTAAACTGTTAGAAAAGCGAAAATTTAAACAGTTCCTAAGTAGGAGCTTAATAATGAATATAAACTTTAAAAAAATTAAAATGAGTCAAAACATTAAAAACAACCTATTTAGGTTTGTGACTTTACGTAATCCACAACTCATAGAAGAGAAAGATAAACAATTAGGTTTTGTTTATTATCCTAACAAACAGAGTGGAAGCTTTTTTCCGCCACTTAATGCTGCAATAGAAGGAGAAAAAAAACAGGCATTGTTAGGTGCTAAAGATAACTTTGCAAGTTCACAATCACTTTTAAAAGACAAGGCTGATATTATAAACTTTAATAAAAATTTATATAATTTCTCGTCTTGGTTAATGCGAAATAAAAATGCATTGTCTTATGCTGAGATTATGGATAATATTAATAGTGCTGAAGTAATATCTAATGAGGATGATCTTTTAAAGCTTTGGGATAACTTAATTTACCAAACCTTATCCAAAAGCTCAGTATATGTGAGAGAGGCTTTAATACAGGTATTGGTAGCTAATAAATTTTTAGCACATTTTAATGATTTTTCACAAGACTTAAGTGAGATCATCACCTTCACAGAAGATCAGGAAAAAGAATTTATAAGATGCGCTAATGCAAGTGTAGTAATTTCTAAAGATTTGTTATTAGAAACTTATAATAACAAGTCAGTAAATGCAAACGCTAAGCGTGCCAATATAAAACATCAAAAAAGATTAAATGATTTATTAATAACGAAGTACGATACACTAGTTTTAAAAAAATTAACTAGAGAATTAAAAACTCTTAAAGCTACTTATGATGCCACAGAGGCTGCAAATTATAAAATAGCCTTAGATAATCATCAAAATGCTGTTGATATTATATTAAACAATGGATCTGTTAAATTAGTAGATCAATGGGATGTTGAAAAGCAAATATATATTCAAGTAGAAAAATTAGTTCACGATCCATTACCAGAATTCACTTATCAAAAGGCAGTTGAAATAGACAAACAAAATCTACAAAGTTCATTATCAGCTTTAAGTCACAAATATGTTGCAGATTATAAATGGGATTCCTTAACCTCTTATAATGCTATTTTAAAAGCAGTAAAACAACTATCTAAAGAAAAGTCTAATAAGGTAGAACGATTATTACCTAAAACTGGCAAATCTGTATTAAAAGGAGGTGTTAATATGCGAGCCGAAGACCCTTTTAAAGCAACATTAACCAATTTTGGTGACATAGACACACAAGTGGCTCAAATGGTAGAAGACAATGTATCTGTAGATACAATTCCACTTTTGGTAGCTTCAGAAGTATATCCAAGACAAATAGATCCATCATCTTGTTATACTTTAAATATCATTGCACGTACATCAGAATCAACAAATGGTAGTAGAAATTGGAACTTTTTGGTGGGTTTAAATCATAATAATGAATTTTCAATTGTAACCGCAGTTGATCAGTCTTTAAGTTTTACCAATGACTCTAATGTAATTACGAGTACTGATTTTCTATTGGATAATTTAGGTAATGGAACTCCTAATCATTCTAAAATCGGTTTTTTTGAAAATTTAGGAGCTATATCTATGCCAAATAATGTAGGAAATCCTATCCTTTCAGGAACAATTACATTAGCTAATGGAGATACTTTAGAGTTTACAGAAACAATTACAATGCTTCCAGTAGGAAAAGTGTTAACAGGCTCTAAACTTTTAAATTTTAGCTGTAAAGAAAATGAGGAAGATACACCAAATGAAAGTACTCCAACATTTAGTAAAATATACGGAGTAACCAACTTAGGTATTGCAGATTTTAGACGTGTAGAGCAAGAAGTATGTTGTTATGTACCAGGAGAAGTGTCGCATATAGAGAATGTAATGGCACGTGAGTATAAAGAACGTTCTACACGAAGCTTAACCAGTTCTGAGTTTACTACAGAGCAAACTGACGAACGCGAACGCGAAAATCTTACGGATACCACAAGTACAGAGCGTAACGAAATGCAAAGTGAAGTGGCATCTGTGCTTAACGAAGACCAGTCGCAGAGCTATGGTGGAAATGCAAGTGTTAGTGGGAAATTAAGTGAAAAATTTCAATATGCAGTAGGAGCCTATTTCGACAATGCCTCTTCTAGCTCATCTTCTAACTCTAACTCTCAAGCCCAAACTTATGCACAAGAAGTTACGGAACGTGCTATGGAACGTGTTGTGCAAAAAACACAAACCAAACGTACATCTCGTATTTTAAAAGAGTTTGAAGAAAATAACTCACATGGTTTTGATAACCGTAAAGGAGAAGATCATGTCACTGGAGTATACCGTTGGGTTGATAAAATTTATAAAAACACCTTAATTAACTATGGTAAGCGTTTAATGTATGAGTTTGCAATACCAGAACCGTCTAAGTTTTTTCAGGAGGCGGTTTGGAAAGATATTGATACTACAGGCCAAGTAGAGAGTGGATTAATTTTACCAGAGTTACCAGTACACCCAAGTACTTTAGGATTAACAAGTCCTAGTATTTTAATTCCTGAAGATGAATTAGATACAGGGTTTGAAAATGAGTATCAACGATTTGCAGCAGCCTATAATGCTGAAGTAAGTAGTCCTCCAGCTAAAAGCATAACTTTAAGCAAAGCTTTTAATTTTCAATACAATAGCGGAGGAGATCAATCAACTTCTCTAAGTGATGAACTTGAAATTAAAAGTGGCTATGAAGCTATAAATTGCAAAGTAAAAGGTAGAATTTTTTCTGATTCTGATAATAGCTTAAAAGTAGGTAGAATTTCTATTTCTGTTGGAGATAAGCAAATTGGAGATATAAGTATAAGTGGTACTAGAGAATTTTTTAATACTACAGAAAATTTATCTCTAGGTAATATTAGAGAGAAATTAGCAGTTTCTGCATCTACTTACGATATGGCAGCGTGTAGTTTTAATGTATCAGCTACTTGTACTAGAACACCAGAGTTATTGGAACAATGGCAAAATGAAACCTACAACGCCATTATGGAAGCCTATTACGATAGACTACAAGAGTATAATGATGCTATGCGTGAAAAAGAAGCTAACGAAGGCTTAACACCAGAAGCAGAAAAGCTTAGCTTTAACCCACTACAAAACAAAAGCATTATGCTTAGAGAGTTAAAGCGTGTGGCTATTGAATTGTTGATAGATCAAAACAGAGTTTCTAGAGATAATTATGAAGACCAGAGCACAGGAGTGCATAAAGTTAAGATAAATGAAGCCTTCCAAACTCATGCCTCAACTGTTAAATTCTTTGAACAAGCTTTTGATTGGGATATTATGGCTTATGTATTCTATCCATATTTCTATGCAGACGAAGCAGACTGGAAAAAACTCTTCCAATCGCAAGATGCAGCAGATCCATTATTCCAAGCATTTTTACAATCTGGAATGGCGCGCACAGTAGTGCCTGTACGACCAGGATTTGAAGATGCGGTAAACTGGTATATGACGACTGGTGAGATCTGGAATGGCCAAGGCTTAGTGGTTGACCAAGATGATGATCTTTATGTCTCTGTGGCTGAAGAAATGCAAACCATTGAAGGTTTTGTAGAGGGTACCTGGGAAACACGCTTACCAACTGCATTGACTATCTTACAGGCAGGTTCTATTGGTCTAAATGTAGAAGGTTTACCATGTAATGAAGACTGTGCTAAAGAACTTTTCGATACCGATAAAAGCCCAATTGAGCAAACCGACACCTTAATTGGCGGTGCAGAAGAGCCTAGCGGAGTAGGTTCTGACTCGGTTGGTGAAGTGATTACCGTACAATAGCAGGTTATAAACACCGCATTTACACCTTAATATATGTAAAATTTATTGCCTTGCTGCTTTTATAAAAGCAGCAAGGGCTAAGGTGTACTGTGGTGTTTTAAACGAATGTTTAATGATTAAAAATAAATAAAGTTATGAGTATATTTAAACTTGCCGAAAGATTAGGGTTTAACCCTCCTTTTGACTTTAGAATTAAAAATGTTAATGGGAGAACTTATACAATATTAAATTATAAAAACTTTTTTGAGGCAATTATAGAAAATAGACAAAAAAGAAAACGTTATTTTTTTCCTAGGAAGAGTGAGTATATTTTCGAATATCAGCACTATATTTTTAATAATAAAGTACATACAGAATATCTTGAGATTATTATCCCTGTAGAATCAGGTAAAGTTGACCTTAGTGAGTATAATATTGGTTTTGACTTTGATCAAAGTTCAGAAAAAGTAGAGTTCTTAATTAGTTTTCCATATGCAGATAATAATGAACTCAATATGATATTCAGAGTAACACATGGAGATACATTTCAATTTCTTATTAATGTATTAGGCTTAAGCGTACCAAAATCCATAAGAAAGACATTTTTAAATGCACTTCAAAATGCCAAAGGAGATCGAGATAAATTAGATTGGTTATATGAAATAGTCCCTTCGTATGTAATAGACACCACTAGTTTAGAGCAGCTTATGGTTGATTTAATAACACTATTGGATGGAAGTGTAAATCAAACAGGAACTGATGAAGAATATGCAGTACTGAAGATTTTAACAGCGATGAGAGGGGATACGTTTTTTGGTTTTGATGAAAACTTAGACATTGCACAATCTCTTTCAGCTCTAAAAGAATATAAAAATAATGCCTCTGAATTCCTAAACTTATTAGTTTCTAATACTGTTACAAAACCCGTTTCAAGAGGAGTTACTCGGACAGAAACAGTGCTAAAGACGCTTTTAAATATGATGAATGATGCTTTTGGTGATGCAAATTTTACAACGATGCTTAATTTCATATGGAAAACATGGTCGTTAACTCCATACGCTAGTTTTGATTCTAAAGAGAATCCTCTTTTATTTAAGCTAAGTGAAAATCAAGGTCCACTATTTTTAGATTATAGATCTAACAATACACTAGGTTTTCATTCAGACAATGCTAAAATTAAATTTATTGATAAAAAAATAAATGTTGATGTAAATATTGGTACAGGGTTCTTTAAAGAAAAGACCGAGACTACAGATGATGGAGACATATTTACTTATTCTGAAGAAATAACAGAGCGTCATAATTACGAGTACCACCCTTTTGCTCCAGTGGTAATCTTAAATGCTGATAACCCTAGTTTTCCTTATAAGGCAGAAGAAAAATCAAAGTATATTATTTTACCCGCTTTTATTTTATATGCAAGAGAAGATAAAGCAGAATGGGAAAATATAATTACAGGAGCCGAATACCTTTTAGATATTGTCACAACATTTTCCGGTATAGGAAATTTATTAAAGGTTGGGAGATTATATAAGGCGTTAAATACAGGTAAATCTCTTATTGATAAAACACGAAAACTCAAAAAAGTAGTAATAGGGGTAAAAGCTTTTGCGGGAACAGTAGAAGTAAGTTCTGGTACTGTTAATATTTTAATTAAGTTAATGGGAGAGAAAGAAACACCTCTAGGAAGAGCAATAAGTAAATACCTTTTTTATTTAGAAATTTTATCCTTAAGTGGTGAACTTACTGTTGCTTTAGACGCTGTTATAAGAAAAAGCGCTAAAGATATTCTCGATAATCATTCAAAAACTTTAAATATATTAAAGAAAAATGCTAAAAATACTGATGAAGCTAAGCAGTTTGATGAACTTATTGAACACTTAGACGAGGTTTCTAGAAAGAAAACAACAATAAAAGATTTAGAAACTTTAGGGAAACAAGGAAACAAAGTGGTTCATATTCTAGTTGATGAAAAAGGAAAGATAATAGGGGAACTAATAAGAACATCAAAAAGTAAAAGAAGTATATCGTTTAAGTTAAAAGATGTTCAATTCGATAATTTTTCCTCAAAAAATAATACACAGAGCTTAGAAAGCGAGATAACCTTGCTAAATAATCAATTAGGTAGATCGTCAGATTATCAACTTCCTGTAGATAAAGGAGAGGAAATACTTTATGCTGATTTGAATATTCCTAAAGATATTACAGATGAATTATCTGGTTTAGGCGATTTAATGCTAGAAGATGCGTTACTTTATTTTAAAAACCATAAGAGTTTCAAAAATGTTGATGGTATTATTGGCGCTTGGTTTAAAAATCCACAATATTATAAAGACTATGGGGGAGAGTCAATTAATTTTACTAAATTCTGGAAAGCAGTTGATGAAGAACTAACATATGAAGAGGCAGCATTTAAAACATTTACGGGTGATTGGGCAAAAAACAATCAATTTACAAAAGTAGTAATTGACCTAGAAGATATTAATGAAGATGGAGTAATTATTAAATTTATTAATCAATGAAAAAGTATATTATGAGAATTTTAATTTCAAATGAAAGCTATTACGATAAGGAGCATATCAATACATTTCGATATCAAAAAGACTATAAATATTTTACAACAAGCAGTGATATTCCAGGAATCTTTGATCCAAGTTTAGAAACCTTAATTGAGGCTCTTGGTGAAGAAATTGTGCAAGAAACATTTAAAGACAAACCCTTAATACAAACACAAACGCAAAGTATTCTAGTTGCTTACTCTAATTTACTTGATAGGTTAAAAAAAGAAAGGGGTCCAATAGGTCCGCCAAAAAGCAAATCAGATATTTTAAAAAATAGAGATTTGGGTTATTATGAAACTCTTATTGAGATTTGTAATGAATGTTTAGAAGAGAATAAGCCAATGTATTTAAGTATTGAATAAAAGCGATATTTAATTAATACTCTCGCTGATGCTTGTTTATGACGAGTGCAGATAATGTAAACAAAGTCATAGTTATTTTACTATGGCTTTTGTATTTTAACCAACAAATTAAAACACATGCTATTAGCCATAGATGTCCATTATAAATCTACTTACTCCAAAGTAATTGGTGTATTATTTGAGTGGCAAGACAAAAGTCCTCAATGTATAGTTACTGATGTTGTTAATGATGTTGCAGACTATGAATCAGGACAGTTTTATAAACGTGAGTTGCCCTGCATTCTTCAGCTAATTAAGCAAGTGGATCTAAGTGTTATCAAGGCTATTATTGTAGATGGTCACGTGTATATAGATAACAACAAGAGCTATGGCTTAGGTGGCCATTTATGGCAAGCTTTACACCAAAAGGTTCCGGTGATTGGGATTGCTAAAAAGGCGTTTCACAATACAGAAAAAGTGTCAACACCTATTTATAGAGGTCAAAGTCAAAACCCGTTGTACATGTCATGCATTGGTATGAGCGAGCAAGAGGCTTTAAATAAGATTCAATTGTTGCATGGAGCCTATCGTATGCCTACGATTTTAAAGATCCTGGATCAGCACACTAAGAGTGGTTAAGCACGTAGCTATTTAAGACTTCAAGGATAGTGCTCAAATAAATTCTTATTCTCGATACAAATTTTTCTCATTACCATTCGTAAAATTCACTCGAACTGACGCTTAAGGTGTTGTTTAAATAAATTACAAAATTTAACATATTATTTTTGTAAAATGTTTGTTTATTATGTGTAATATGTTTATATTTGTATTCGCTTTTCTAACAACGTTTACCGTTAGATACATAAAAATTCGTGTTAAGTAGAAACTAAAAACCTAGATTAATCCTTATTCTGGTTAAGAAAACAATACTAAAGTAATCTTTGGTTAGAGTTTGGTCTGCTTAAAAAATAAAATCAAACATATGTGTAATATGTTGTCATCAAGGCTAACCATACGCGTTAATTTATAAAGTGGTTTCCTTTTTTATAACCTCACATTATGTTCTTAAAAGCAATTGACAAGGAGTCATTGTAAAAAATCATAAAATTTTAAAACCAATGCAATTAATCAATAAAGCGCTGTCTGAGTATGGCGTTAAGGAAATTGTTGGCTCCAAAGACAACCGAAGAATATTAAAATACTTTAATGATTTGGGTTTTGAGGGTAAAAAATTAAAAGACGAAACCGCATGGTGCAGTGCTTTTGCAAATTGGGTGGCTAAGACATCGGGTTACGAGTTCTCAGGCAAACTCAATGCCAGAAGTTGGCTAAATGTTGGTACGTCAGTGGTGAATCCAGAAGTGGGTGATATTGTCATTTTTTGGCGAGATTCTCCATTGAGCTGGAAAGGCCATGTCGCATTTTTTATTAAAGAAACCAAAGGTTATGTCTATGTACTTGGAGGCAATCAAAGCAACAAGGTGTGTATAAAAGCATATCCTAAAAACAGAGTATTAGACTATAAAAAATTAAATAAACTATGGAAAAATTAATGAAATTTATGTTTTGGCTACTCACATTATTATCGCCTTTAAATGGTGTCATGGTGACTATGGTCTTTTTGATCATTGTAGACTTTATTACGGGTTCGTATGTGTCATTTAAAAAACGTATTCCTATAAGAGGATCGCGTATAGCACACACGGTTTCTAAATTCTTTATCTACAATTTAGTGATTTTAGCAGCACACTTTTTAGAAAAACACATTGTTAACGAAGTCCCTTTTCTAAAGATTATAGCTGGTTTTATTGCTATTGCAGAGATTAAATCCATTTTGGAAAACTACAATAAAATATATGGAGTCAACCCTTTTAAAGCTTTAGTGAATTTTATAAAACTAACACCATTAAAAGACACAGTTGAAACACTTACAGAAAGTAACAAAACAGAAAGCAAAAATTTTAATACAAACAAAGATGAAACAGAATAAAGAAACTATAAAAAGTTATTTTGAAACTGGCGACAAACCAACACAAAATCAATATCATGATACTTGGGACTCTTTTTGGCATAAGGATGAGGTTATATCTGTTAATCATTTAGAAACTAAAAATTTACAACAAATTACCGATCAAGGAAATAGTACTACTAACGATATAGAAATGATAGGTGGTAATTTAACCATTACAGATGGTGATACACCAAGTAACCCGTTTAGTGGTAATTTAAATATCAGTTATACAGATGATAAAAGCGGTAACGTCTTTTCCATTTATAATGCTATTACAAAAACCAAGTCCTCTTCTAATGAGTTTTTGTATGGTATAAATAATCTTATGTATCATAATGCTGCTGATGATATAGGTCATGTTTATGGAGCTTTTAATAGAGCAAGAACATTAGGTTCTGGAGTACCTGTTGAAGTAGTAGGAATGTACAACCAGTCTTCTTACAGAAATACAGGTTCTGGTTCTACTAATTTATTAAGTGGATCTGAAAACTATGTGAATGTTGAGGATTTTGGTGGTAGCGGAACTATTGCTAACACTATTGGAATTAGAGGTAAAGTTATTCATAAGAACCCTAATGTAACATCTTCAAATGTTTATAATGGCTTTTTTGGTTTAGATCTAGAAAGTGGTACTGTAGATAATTGGACAGGTGTTTCTATTGACCTTAATCAGACAGGAGGAACTGTTAATTCTGGCGAATATTTAAAATTGGATAATGGTGTGCAATTACCTAATCCTAACATGAAAGCAATTAACTCTTTGGTAGATTTACCATCTTATTTTAAAGGTATTATTGAAAGTGATGTTACTAACGACCAAATTAATGGAGCTAATGCTAAGGTTTTACCAACGAAAGAGTGGGTTGAAGCCAATAGTATATCTAAGTTTTCGTCTACTATAGGTGATGGTTCAGCAACTACAATTAGTGTTAACCACAATCTTGGATCTGAAGATGTTATTATACAGGTTAGAGATACAAACACAAAAACTATTGTTGATGTTACTATAGCCATTGTAGATATTAACACAATTAACTTAACGTTTAACTCATCGCCAATACAAGACCAATATAGAGTTGTAGTAATGGCATAATTATTAATAATAAAATTTAAAAAAATGAAACAAAATAAAGAAACTATAAAGAGCTATTTTGAAACTGGAGATAGACCAACACAACAGCAATATCATGATACATGGGATTCTTTTTGGCATAAGGATGACGTAATACCTTCAGATGATTCTTTGTTATTAACATCTACAATAACATCTAATACTGATGCTATAGAAGCACATGCAGTAGGTATGAATGCTGTAGATTCGGCTACAGATGTTACTATCAATATACAAGATAACTCTAACGAGTTTATTCCAATAGGTTCAGTTCTAACATATAACCAAATAAATGAAGGTAGAGTTATTGTTGCTTATTCTGGACTTGCAAGTGGAGATATTGGACAGACCTATAAAAAAGGTGATGTTTTAACATTATGGCAAAAATCTTCGAATAATTGGGTGATATTAAATCAACCACGAGCTATAGATTCAATTCCCGATGGAGAACCAGCAGGAAGCAATCAAGTGCTTAATATAGTAAGTTTAACACAAGCTGAGTACGATGCAGGCACACCTGTATCTACAACGCTTTATAACATAACTGATGCGTGATGAGTTTAAGGTTAGGAAATACACAGATAAATAAGTTATGCTTAGGAAACACAGAAGTGAAAAAGATGTATTTAGGTGATGTTAAGCTATTTGACAGCTTATCTTTAAATAATTTATATTCTTATTCAAATGCTATTGGTGATGATACTGATTCATATAATCAGTGGAACTGGACATCATCAATATCAGTTAATACTGTTGCTTCAACAGACACTACCTTAGGGGATGATTTTGCAATTAGATTACAAGCAAGAAAAGATGGTTTGACAAGCTCTTCTATAAGTCATGTAATAACAGGTTTAACTCAAGGAATAGAACATAAAGCTATAATTAGGTGTAGAGCTTCTATTACAGGTGGTAACACCTCTAATGTTTTTTTTAATTGGGGAAATGTTACTAATACAACCTATAACGAAAGTATAATTGGAACAAGTTGGGAAGAGGTTGAAATAGTATTTACACCTACAGATCCAGCATCTTTTACTTTAAAAATGTATCCATTTTATAATTCTGGAGGCAGTAGTTTAACAGGTGATTTTTTAGAAATAAGTTCAATAATCATAGAAGAAAGTTAATTCTATAATTATTAAATTAAAAAGCCAATGACCTCTCTAATTAAATTTTAGAAAGCAAAATAAGTTAGAGAGTGAGGCTTTCTTTTGTCTCGTAATTTTTAAAACCATAAATATGAAAT